>DATBGU010000142.1:0-62206 GCA_036557825.1 Gemmataceae bacterium | reverse complement strand
GCGATAGCTCTCCAACCGGCACACCGCCGGCACGCGCACCGAGCCGTACTCACAGACGCGGCCGAGGTCGTTGCGAAGCAGGTCGATAATCATGACGTTCTCGGCGCGGTCCTTGGCCGAGCGCAGCAACTCCTCGCGTTGCCGCCGGTCCTCGTCCGGCGTGGCGCCGCGCGGCCGAGTGCCCTTGATGGGCCGCGTCTCGACGCGGCCGTCTTCGACGCGCAAGAAGCGCTCCGGCGAGGCGCTGACGAGGACAAAATCGCCGAGGTCGAAATAACCGGCGAACGGCGTCGGATTGCGCTCGCGCAAGCGGCGATACAGTTCCAACGGCTCCAGCGTGGCGGCGTGGAGAAGGCGCTGCGACAGATTGACCTGAAAACAGTCGCCGGCGTGGATGTACTCGATGGCTCGTCGCGCGGCGGCGAGGTATCCGGGACGATCGAAATTGCTGAACACACCCGGAAAGCCTGGCAAGGGGTAAAGCGAACGCGGCGATACCGTGCCGCTCTCTCCTCGTGGCCAGGCTCTGCTTGGAGAGGAATCGGTCAGCCAGTGCTTCACCGCTTGGAGGCGATGAAGGGCGCGTTGTCGTCTTGGTTCCGATTCGGTTTGGGGCAGTCCGGTGGAAAGGATCCACGTTCGCCGCGTCGCGTGATCGAAGGCGATTACCCAATCGTAAAAACCGACGGCCAGGTCCGGCGTCTGAAACTCGTCGCGGCGCGAACGCGGTAGGCGTTCGATGTAATGGCAGAGGTCGTATCCGAACAGTCCGGCCGCGCCGCCCTGAAACGGCGGCAATCCCGGAACCGGTTCGACGCACCACCCCCGCAAGCGATCCTGAAGAGAAACGAAGGGATCGGTGCGCTCCGACGGTCCAGGGCGCGACCGCAGCCAGTCGAACGGGTCGGCGGTGACGAAGGAGTAGCGTCCCAGCTTCGGATTCGCGAAGGCGCTTTCAAGGCAAAGCAAATGGGGCAAGTGCGCCAATCGCCGTGCCGTCTGCCACGGGTCAAGCGATGGTGTCAGTTCCTCGACAAATGGCGTGACGGGATCGCGCCGAGGGGAGCAAAAGGCTCCCGGCGGGAGTCCGAGATGTTCTTCTGCCGTCCTCGTTGGGGTGTTTCCCATCTTTGTCTTTCTATCCTTGTGGCTCGCTTTCGTCATGTTGGCTACCGCCCTCCGCAGCCAGGACATGGAGGCGAGCGTTCCTGCTTCGGCCACGCCTCTTGCCAAGCGTTCGGCCATCCCGTTAACTGACAGAAACGTCCGGCGGCCGTCAGGTCGCTTTCTCGCCCTGGGAGGGAGACGAATGCAACGAATCCTCGCTTTCGTGATGCTGGCCTTCGTGGCCCTAGCGTGCAGTCCTTCCGCCAGCGAATCGACCGCGGCGGACGGCGACAAGGACAAGGGCAAGGGGGTCGCGGTCAATCTCGACGGCCTGAAATCGACGACGCCCGGCGATTGGAAGGAGGAAGAGCCGGCCAACCGCATGCGCTTCATGCAGTTCCGCCTGCCGAAAAAGGGCGACGACAAGGAGGATGCCGAGTTGGTGATCTTCCAGAAACTCGGCGGCGGCAGTAAGGCCAACATCGAGCGCTGGAAGGGGCAATTCGTGCCGCCGGAAGGAAAGAAGATCGACGACGTCGCCGAGGTCAAGGAGATCAAGCTCGGCGACCGCCCCGCCAGCTACCTCGACGTGCAAGGCACCTACAAGTTCAACCCCCAGCCGTTCAACCCGCGATCCAAGACCGAGAACAAGCCGCATTACCGCATGTTGGCCATCTACTTCGAGGGCCCCAAGGATCCTTATCAAATCAAGCTGACCGGCCCGGCCAAGACGGTGGAGTCCTACAAGAAGGGCTTCGACGAGTGGCTGAAGAACTTCAAGTAAGTGGATCGCGTGTGGGCCGCGTGCCGCTTAGCGACTCATCCGCGCTAAGCCGCAAGCGGCCCACGGATCACGGAGAGAGCGCTATCCGCATCGACGAGTTCGACTACGAATTGCCGTTCAACCTCATTGCTCAGGAACCGTGCGCCCAGCGCGATCGATCGCGTCTGCTGGTGCTGCGGCGCGGTGGTGAGGTGCAGGGGCATCATCACTTCGGCGATCTGCCCGCCCTGCTCGATCCGGGCGATCTGCTGGTGCTCAACGACACGCGCGTGCTGCCGGCGCGCGTGGTTGGCCGGCGCGCGCGCACGGAGGGCAAATGGGAGGGGCTGTTTCTCGGCGCAAACGCCGAGGGGGCGTGGGAACTGCTGTGCCAGACGCGCGGGCGCCTCATCGTCGGCGAAACGCTGCTCGCGGACGGCCCGGAGGGAGATTCATCGAGTCCGCCGTTGCGTCTGTGCCTGGTCGGCAAGACGCCGGCCGGCCGCTGGTTGGCGCAGCCACAAGAGGCGGGGCTGCCGACCGAATTGCTAGCGCGCTACGGCCGGGTCCCGCTGCCGCCGTACATCCGGAAGGGCCGCGCCGCCGAGCGCGATCGCGACCGCTATCAGACGGTCTATGCCAGCCGCGCCGGGGCCGTGGCCGCGCCGACGGCCGGACTACACTTTACGCCCGCCGTCTTCGAGGCGCTGCGACAACGCGGCATCGACTGCGCGTTCGTTACCTTGCACGTCGGGCCGGGAACGTTTCAGCCGGTGCAGGTCGAGGACGTGACGCGGCACCAAATGGAGGGCGAGTGGTGCGAACTGCCGGCCGCGACCGCCGAGGCGATTAACTCCTGCAAGGGGCGCGGCCGCCGCGTGGTGGCCGTCGGCAGCACGTCGGTGCGCGTTCTGGAAACGGTGGGGCAGAAAGGACAACCGTTGACGGCGTGGTCCGGCGTCACCGATCTGACCATCGCCCCACCGTTCGACTTTCGCGTCGTCGATGGGATGGTGACGAATTTCCATCTGCCGCGTTCCAGCTTGCTGCTGCTCGTCGCCGCCTTCACCGGCATGGACTCGATGCGCCAGGTGTATCGGGAGGCGGTCGAGCGCGAGTATCGTTTCTACAGCTACGGCGACGCGATGTTGATTCGATGAGGCGCGGACGCCGCGGACTCGTCGAGAATCGCTATGGACAATCGGATTCACCACATCGAGGTACGCGACCGCTCGCTGGTTCCGGCGGAGGCGGAGGTGTGGATCACCGCGACCGTCGAGCAACCTACGCCGAGGCCCGAGCTACGCGGCCGGCTCATGGGTCCGCATTGCCCGTATGCCAGCACGGTTGAAGTCGCGTATCCCCTGCGACCCCTGCCGCCAGGCCACACGCCGGAGCCGGCAGGACTGACCCGGCGTGTAATCATCCCCGAGGCGTGCCTGTGGGAGCCGGAAAGTCCGTTTCTCTATCAGGGTCCGATCGAACTGTGGCAGGACGGTCAACGATGCGATCGACTCACGCTCCGCCACGGTTTGCGCTCCATCCAACTGAGCGAGCGCGGTCTGCGGGTGAACGGTCGTTTGCTGGCGCTGCGCGGACGCTGCCTCAGCGTTTGTTCCGATGAAGAAGCCCTGATGCTGCGTCAGGCGGGGATCAATTTGCTCGTCGCCCCCGTCGAGGACAGCACTCTGCCGCTGTGGGAACAAGCCGATCGCCTGGGTTTTCTGATGCTGGGACGTGTTGAGAACAACAGCGAAGAGACCCGGCGCAGTCTGGAGACGGCGAGCCGCCACCCGAGCTGCCTCGGATGGATTTTGGAGGACAGCGAGCAACCGGATTTCCATCTCCTCCCACGCGCCGGTCTTGTCGGATTGCTTTGTGAGACAGCGCCGAGCAAACTGGCCTTCTCCGTCGTCCATTTCCTTGTCGGCGCGCCGGAGTTGGCGAACCTCGGTAAGCCCTTGCTCGTAACGAAATACAGGCCGGCCGAGCAAGGTGCGCCGTCCGTGATCCTGGGCGGCATCGCGTAACGGTCGTGCCCGGCGTGCGGATCGCACAACCCGTACAGGTTGTAGATCCCTCATCCTATCTTCCGCCGGCAAAGTTTTCCCTGACGGAAAGGTTTCCCCGGTCTGTTAGGATAGTAAATTGAACATATTGCGCTTGGGTCCGCTCCACAGCGGAAGGGGCTTTGCAACGAAATCCCTGAAAATGGCAAGAGAGCGAAGATGGGTAGCTACCTGGCGAAGCCAGATTACCGTATTCCCGAATTACGTTGCAAAGCCCAGCGGAAGGCGCGATGACAAGGGCGTCGGGAGGAGCAGCCATGTTTTCCTCGCCAGGCAGGTACATCGCCCTGATGTTGTTGTGCGCGGCGATCGCCCTGCCGCTGCGCTCCGAAGAAACGCCGGCTTCCAAGCAGCCGGTCGCGCCGAAAGCGAGCGGCGCCGAGAAGAAGACCGACAAGAAATCTATGCCCGGCCCGATGCCGTCGGCGGACAGCAAAAAGCCTATCGACCTCAAGAACCTGGATCTGTCATCGCTGCCGGCCGACGCCGTGCTCATCATTTGCGAGCGCGCCGCCGAGGCGCTGCAAATGGTACCCAACGCGGTCATCCTGACGCCGAGCAAGTATCAGGAGATGCGCGAGGAAATCGAGCGTCTGCGCAAAATGCTGCAAATCGACAAGCCGGTCGCGCCCAGCCGTTGCGAACTCAAGGGCCGAGTCGAGGAGAGCGCGGTCATTTTGGAGGTGGAGTTTCAGGGCAGCACGGAGCGGCCGAATACCTTGGTGACGCTGGCTTGCCCCCAGGCCGGCGCCGCTTCCGCCCAACTCGACGGCCAGGTGCCCCTCATCCGCCGCGGCGATTCCGGTTTCCTCGTCCAGATCGAAAAGGCCGGACCCTACCATCTAAAACTCGATCTGTTCGTGCCGCTGACGACGCGGGAGAGCGGCCGGCGCGGTTTTGAACTGACGCTGCCGCAGGCGGCCATCACTCGGCTCGACCTGGAGTTGCCCGCCAACAGCAAGGATGTGCGCGTCGGCAGCCGACCTCTCGGCGACCCCGAGCTTTCCGGACTGGCGCTCAAGAACCCCCATCAACTCAGCGGCAACCCCAGTAGCTCGCGCGCCGTGGACAAGCTCGACGTGAACTGGAAAGAGGCGCGTCCGCCATCGGGAGTGTCGGTGCCGATCGCCGACGGTCAAATACAGGTCCGCCTCGATCCGTCCGGTTTGACGACCGAGGCCGACCTTACCCTGCGAATCGAAGGCGCGCCGACGAACCTCTGGAAGCTGCTCGTTCCGCCGAACTCCGAAGTCACGGTCGAGGACGCCCGTGTCAAGCAACCCATCGCTACCGAAAAACAGCAATTCGCCTGGCTGCGGACCCTTCAATTAAAGGAGCCGAGCGCCGATCCGCTCAAGGTCCACGTCAAGGTCCACTCTCCCCTGCCGCGCGGCGGCATGGTCGTTCCGGTCGGCCCCTTCTTCGTCCTCGGCGCCGCCCGGCAGACCGGAACCGTGGTGGTGCGCAATCAGGTGCGTACCCTGTACCTGTACTACCCCGAGCGTCCCGGCATGAAGCCCCAGCCGCGGACGGAAGAACTGGGCGGCGATACGGCAATTGAGGTCGCGGCCTTCTCATACAGCAACATCCCGATGGTGCAGAAGCCGCAGGGACCAACTGGACCCAATTCGCTTTCCTGGCTCGACCTAGATGTGGAGACGGTGCGCGGTCAGGTGCGGACGCGCGTCAGCCATAATCTGACGCTGCGACCGAACAGCGATCGAACGTCGCTACATTGGGACATTCTCACCACCATCTCTCCAGCGCCGAAATGGTCCGACATTGACCAACTCAAGGTCGTCGTGCCGCCCGAATGGTCGCCGACCGACGACAACACCGTTGTGGGCGGCGAGAAGGGCGCGCGGGTCGTGACGTATCGCTCGCACATCTTGCATCAAGGGCAGACGCTACCGCTGCCGGGACGCTATGACCTGGCCGCCAAGGCGGAGGGCCGCGCCACCTTGATGTTGCCGCGCCCGCAGGGGTTTATCGAGCAGTGCGATCTGAAGATAGATGGGCCGGCCGACAGCGAGATCATGTTGCACAACGCCGAGCAGGCTGGTCTGGAACTCGTACCCGTAAAGCAGTCGCGCCCCAACGAGCAGTTGTGGCGCTGCCGCAATGTGTCCAAGGACTGGCCCGCCCTCGACGTGAGTTGGAGACCGTATCGACCGGAGGTGCCGGCTACCTCGGTGGCCGATGTGACGCTCAACGGCAACCGCGCCGTCATTCGCCACGAGATCCTTTTGCACTTGCCGCAGGCTCCGCCGTCGTCACTCGACCTGCGCGTGCCCCCGGCGGTCGCCGACAGTCTGAATATCCGCGAGAGCGGCAAGTTGCAGCGAGTGCAGGACGCTTCCGACGCCAAGCCGGGCGTTGTCCGCTTCGCCGTGCCTCCCAGCGCCGGTGGGTCGAAAAGCCGTCTGGTGCTGGAATACTCGGCCGCTCTCCGGGGAGATCGGGATGAGCCGGCCGGCCAACAGGAACCGTTTACCATCCCGCTGGCCTTCCTGAAACAGACGCAGGGCGGAATCAAGGTACGGGTTTGGAGCGGTCCCAACTCCCTGCCGCAGTCCGCAGGCGGTTCGCCCTGGGAGGAAGGCAGCATCGAGGAAGTCACGGATCGACCGGACTTGCCGGTCCTGGTGCTGCGCTCTCCTCGCGGCGATGCACCCCTCGTGCTCCGCTCCCGCAAGGAGGAGACGTTATACACGGTCCTCGTCGAGCGCGCCCTGGTGCGCGTGGAACTGCAAGAGGACGGCCGTCAGCAGTATCAGGCCAGTTTCCAACTCCGTCAACTTGCTGACAAATACCTCGATGTCAAACTGCCCGGCCCGGCGGGAGCGCCCAACGTCCTCATCGCGTTCAATCACCAAAAGGTCACGCCGGTGATCGTCAACGAGTTGGGCCAGCCCACCGAAGGAGGAAATGTCGCCCGTCTGCGTCTGCCGCTCAATCCGGTGCGTCAAACGGCCCTGCTCGAAGTGTCGTACGTGCTGCGTCCCGGCGGCAGCGGCGGTCCGATGCGTACAACCCTTCAACCGCCTATCCTGCGCGGCGCGCCGCCGGCCGTGCCGACACGCTGGCTCGTCACCGTTCCATCTCATCGCGTCTTGATCGCCCCCGAAAGCGCCGCGGGTCTGGAACGCACGTGGACGCGTCGCGGCTGGCTGCTGGCTGCGCGAATCCATCGCAGCGCCGCCGATCTCGAACGGGAATTCGAGCAATCGCTGCCCGAAGCGCTCCGTTCTCAGGGCAAAAACAACCAGGACGAAGCGGCGCAGGTTCCGGCGCTGGTGTGCTGGCAGGATAGCGTCGAGCCGCTCACCCTGACGCATGCCCCCCAGCAAGCCTGGCTGTTGGTTTGTTCGCTGGGCGTGCTGGTCCTCGGTCTGGGGTTGTACTGGACGGCTCGGCCGAGGGCGAGCGACGATGGCCGGATGTCTGCATGGTTGTGGCCGATCCTCGCCCTGGCGACATTGGCCGCGGTGGTCGGCGTCTTGTTGTGGCCGACGACCTTCTGGGCCATCGTTTACGGCTGCGAACCGGGCGCGCTGGTGCTGATCTGCGTCCTCGCGTTGCAGTGGCTGATGCATCAGCGCTATCGGCGGCAAATCGTCTTTCTGCCGAGCTTCAGTCGCGGCCGGGCCGGCTCCTCGCTGCTGCGCAAGAGTTCCGCCCATCGACAACCGAACGGCGAACCCTCGACGGTCGATGCGCCGCCGCCGGGCGCCGGATGACAAGGTGACAAGGTGACAAGGAGACGAGGAGAAGTAGCGAGTGGCGAACGCGGCCCGATGCCTCGTGCGCTCGGCGCGTGCCGCCCCTTGCGCTTCCTATCCCTCGTGTCGATTACCGTTGTCCTTTGTCTCCTTGTCACCTTGTCACCTTGTCACCTTGTCACCTTGTCACCTTGTCAGGGGAGTGGCGAGGAGCGCGAGGGGCTGCCGGTCTTCCGACGCCAGTTGCTTCCCGCGGATCGCTTGCCGCAAGAACTGAAGCGTGTGCAGGACGGCGTCCTCCATCGCCTGCCGGTTAGTGAATTCGATACGCTGGTGGAACGGGCCACGCGCACCCTCGCGCGCAAGGTTTCCCCGCGCCTGCTGGAAGCGCGCTACCACGCCGTGCTCAAGGAAGAAGCCCTGGTCGGCGACGGACAGTGGAAGGTGAGGCATCAGGGGCCGACGCCGGGACTGCTCAACCTGGAGCCTTTCAGCCTGGCGCTGCGGCACGCCCGCTTTGAAAATGGGGAAGCGATCATCGCCGCGTTCGACGGCAAGACGCCCGCCTTGCTCGTCGAAACGGCCGGCGAACAAACGGTATCGCTGGACTGGTCGGCCCGCGCCGAGTCCGGGCCGGAAGGGTTGCAATTCCGGCTGGAAGTGCCGACGTGCCCGGTCGCCGTGCTGGAACTGGACGTGCCCGTCGGCCGCCTTGTTACCCTGCTGGGCGCCAGCGACGATTCGTTGCTGTTGTCCGGACCCCATCCGGCGGAGAAGGCGGACGTGCGCCGCTGGAAAATCGTCTGGCGCGGCCGCGACAACATCCACTTCCGCATCGGCGGGGCCGACCGTCCGACCCAGGGCGCGGACCAACCCTCCACGCCGTTCGTCGTTCGGAAGACGACGCAGAAACTGCACCCGGAAGGGCTGGATGCGACCTTCGAGTTGACGCTGAGCGGCCTACCGCGCGGCGTGCGCGAGTTGGTTTGCGAGTGCGATCCGGTCCTTCGACTGCGCGAGGTCGTCGGTCCGCACGTGGACGGTTGCTCGTTTCAGGTCGGTGCGGAAAACAAACCCTCTCGCCTCACCATCCGGCTAAGCGAGCCGGTACGCGGCGGCACCTGGCAAATTGTCTGTCTGGCACCCCTGACTTCCGCGCCGCCGACCGGTCCCTCTTCCAGCATAACGTGGAGGAGTCCCGCTCTGTGGCTGGTCGGCGGCGTGCCGCGTGGCGAAACGCTCATACTCTGGTTGCACCCGGATCTGCGCGTCGAGAGCTGGGATCCCGGTAGTTTTCGGCTCACCTCGATGAGCAAGCCCGACACGGCGCGGCCGGCGGGGGCGCAGAACCTGACGCTGATGGGCGGCGGTCTGGGTACGGAAGGGAAGGCCGGCAATACGCCGCGCCGTCCGCAGGTGCGTCTGCAAACGCACGGCGTCGAATTTCGCGCCCGTCAGCTCTCGTGGTGGCGCTGCGATGCGGCCGGCATGGCACTCACTGCGCAGATCGGTTGGGAGGTTAGCCAGGGACAGCTCTTTCAGTTGCCTGTGCTGCTGCCGACCGGCTGGAGCGTCGAACGGGTCGAGATGAGTCCCGCCCGTCTGCTGCGCAACAGCCGCGTCCGCAGCGCGGGAGGGCGTTCGACGCTGTACGTGGATCTCACGGAACCCCTGGGACCGCGCACCTCCGGCGCGGAACGTCCCGGCGAGGCTGCGGTGCCGCGCGGGCGCGTACCGACGTTGACGGTGCATCTACGGCCGGAGAAGGCTGGTCCCGTCACGCCGCGGACCATTCCCTTGCCCGATCCGGTCCCGCTTGGGGCGCGCTTCCGCGAGGGGGCGCTAGCCCTGAATTGCGACGAGCAGCTGTTCCATCTTGAGGTGCAGACGACGGCCGAGCGTTCGGAACCGGACAGCGAGGGACCGTGGGACCAGCGTTTGCCGGAACATTACTACCGCTATCGCGGCCAGGCGCTGACGGGGAAGCTGTCGGTTCGTCCGCGGGCGCCGCGCTTGCGGGCCAAATGCAGCAGCGAGATCTTCGTCGCGTCGGGAATGGCCGCGGTGAAGACCCACCTGCTCTTGGAGGCGGAGGTTGGCAGCCCCGAGACGGTTGACGTGGCGATGTCCGGAGGCGATAGCGAACCCTGGCAATGGGTCAGCGAACCGGCCGCCCATGGCGAAGATTCATCGGGCGGCACCCACCTGCGCCGCGCCGAACGCCTTTACCCCGTTGAGGCCGCCGAGAATTTGCGCGTACTCGGCGCTGGCCATCCCTTGCAGGCCGCCTTGCTGCTCGCCGCCCGTCCGTCCGGCCAGCGCTGGCGCCTGACGTTCACTCGGCCGCTGCGCGCGCGCGAAAGCATCCGCTTGCAGGCGACGCGCAAACTGCAACCGCGCGACAACCGCTGGCAGGTGCCGCTGCCGGTTGTCCTTGGACCCGGCCGCATGGAGGGCGAAGTCACGCTGCACCTGGCCGGCGGCGAACTGGTGCAGGTCCACACGGTCGGCCTGACCGAGGCCGCTTCCCCAAACGTCAAAAGCGCGGCGCCCTGGCGGACCTTCCGCTACGGCCAGGCCAACGTCGCTCTGTCGCTTTCCGGTCAGACCCGCGCGGCCGACCGCGCCGCTGTCGCCGTGATCGACCGCGCGCTCCTCGTCACCTACGCCGATGGCCGCAACTTGCAGCACCATTTTTCTTTTCAGGTCGCCAACTGGAGCAGCCATACCTTGCCGGTGCGGCTGCCTCCCGGCTCCCGCCCGTTGGCCGTCCAGGTCGATGGCCACTGGCTGCCGCGTCTCGTCCCGGCCGCGCCGACCGCCTCGGAAGACGAAGCGGACGAACTGGCCCTGCCGGTGCCCGGCGGCGAGCAGACGCAGCCGACGGGTTCCATTCACCGCTATGAGATCGTGTACGCGCGCACCGTTCCTGTCTGGCTTCCCTGGCAGACGCTGGAGGCGCCTGCCCCCGTTCTTCCGGTGTCTCCGCTCGCCTTCCGCCGCATCTGGCGGTTGCCGCCGAACCTGACGCCGCTGGACGACAAGCGTTGCCGGGTTGTGCCCGGCACTCTCGACGACGCCGACCCACCGCCACTGCCAGGCCGGGTTTCCGGCCTCTTCCACCTCCCTGGTATCGGGCGGGCGATAGAGCCGCTGCTGAACGACACACGGACGGGCGCGCGCGAGTCCCTCGCGAGCGCCGTGGAAAAACTGCGCGGCAGCCGGGCAAATGAGGAGGCGGCCCTGCGCGACGTGGTGAGCGACTTGGCCTTCACCTACTTCAAGGACCGCTATCCTCTCGTAATCGATACCGTCGCCCTGGGCGACGCCGGTATCACCGTGGACACGCGACTGAGGATCAAGCCTCCCTCCATTGAGGATTCAACTCCTCCGTGGGAAGAGTGCGGATTGGTCGCCGTGCCGGCACGTTCGGCCGTGCTGCTGACGACCGCCACGGGGCGCGGAGCGGCCTTGCGCGAACCTCTCTCCGATTCGCTCGAACAGGCGCTCGCTGCGGCGTCGGCGGAAGCACAAGATCCCTCCGGTCGCTTCCAGTCCGCGCTGACCTGGCTGCGGCCGAGCAGTTCCGCGGCGACGACGCTGCCGCCGAATCTGCCCGGTCTTGGCTCGGATCGCGGCGACTGGGGCGAGTGGGAGCCGGTGGCCGGTCTGGTCGGCGATCGTCTGATCGTTGTGCGCCGCGGTCTGGTGACGGGCATCGGATACGGACTGACGGTTGGATTGGCCCTGTTCTTCTGGTTGATCCGCCGGCGCAGGGTGCGGACGCGGCTGACGCTCCTGATTCTGGTGATGGCTGTGGCCGGGCTGGGCACGCTTTGGCTGCCGTCTCCCCTGCGCGATCTCGCCTGGTATCCCCTGCTGGGCGTCGGTCTGGGTGCGTTGCTGTGGTACTTCAAGGCCGCTGTCCGCGGCACGAGCGGGGCGAAGCGATCGCGCCTCGCTTCCCGAAGCAGCGCGGCGGGTGCGGCCACGGCCGGCATCTTTCTACTTGGCGTCCTCGGCTGGGGCGGGCGGGCCGCGCCGACGGAGCCTGTCACCGTTTACCTGGTGCCCGGACCGCCGGAAGCGCCGGAGAACCAAACCGTGCTGGTCCCGGCGGATCTCCTCGAACGCTTGAAGGCACTGACTCGACCGTCCCCTCTTGTCGCGGGCGGACCGCGCGCCGTCCTGCTCGACGCTTCCTACGACGGCAGGCTCGCGGAGAACAAGGAGGAGGCCGAGTTCGCCGCCGTCTTTTCCGTGCATTGCCTCAGCGAGGAGCCGTCCATCCTGACCATCCCGCTGAACGGCCTCCACCTCTCTGGCGAAGTCTGGCTGGACGGCGCCCACGCCGATCCGCTGACCCTGACCGCGCCGCAAACCGGCTACGCGCTCAAGGTGCGCGGCCGCGGCCGGCACAAGGTCGAGCTGCGTTTCCGCGCTCCGGTGGTCGGCACGGCGGAAGATCGCAACGTGCTGTTCACCGTGCCGTCGTTGTTGCGGAGCCGGCTGATCTGGCACGCTCCCGCGGGCGGCTCGGATACCCAGGTGCTCGTCAAGCAGGGTGCCCAGTGGGTCGTGCGCGACGGCGGCGGTGAACGCCTGGAAGCGGATCTCGGTCGTCTCCCCCCGGCCGAGCAGGGCGCGCTGCCTCGGCCCGTGCATCTGCACTGGTATCAACCGGCCCAGCCCGGCCGCCCGCCGCGCGTCCGCTATCAGGCCGCCTACTTATGGGATCTGTGCGCGGAAGCGCAGTCTAACCTCGAAGCCAGCTATCTGACGGCCTGGCTGCGTTACCAAGTGATCGAAGGGGCCGTCAAGACACTGCAAGTCGATCTGCCCGCCGATTTGGAGGTACGCTCCGCCGCCGTCCGCCGCACCGGGACTCCGTCCAAACCGTCGCCGGCCTGGCTCACCTATTTCCGACTGCGCGACTGGTACGTCACCGCTGCCGGAAATAAGCGCACCCTCCACCTTGAGTTCCCCTACTCGATCTCCGGCGACTTCCAGTTGACCCTGGAACTGGTGCCCAGAACGCCGTTGCCCTCGGCCGTGACGCTGGCGCTGCCGTCGCCGCGCGGCGAGCGCTCGCCGGAACTCCACTACCTGGCCTATCGAACGCAGCGCGGATTGAACGCGGTGCGCGACACGCCGCAAAACATCACGCGCATCCCGGAAGCGGAGTTTGCCCCGGATTGGCTGGGCGTCCCGCGTCTGGATGCGCGTTCGACCGGCGCCGCCTACAAGATCAGTCCCGATCAAAGGCCGGTCCTGCGCTTGCACCTGAGCCGCAGTCCGCCTACCGTGCAGGCCGATCTCGACGTCAGCGTCCAGGCCGGCGCGCAGATGGCGGAGGTCCAGGTGGACGCCGTCCTGGAAGCGCCAAATGGGGATCTCGCCGCCGTCGAATGGGATCTGGGATCGCCCCGGCTCACCATCGTCACCGTCACGGGGCAGGACGTGCGCACCTGGAAGCAGAGCGATCGGCGCGTGCTGGTCTGGCTGAACCAGACGACCAAGAAGACGCGCATCCGTCTGTCGGGCTGGCTGCCTTTGGAGCGGCGGGGCGGCAAGGGGCACCTGGAACTCCCCGGTCCGCGTCTCGTTCATGCGCCCCGGCAGCACACGAAATTGCGTCTGGCCGCCGCCGCCGACCTGGCTCTTACGTCGGTGACGCCGGTCAATCTTCAGCAGGTCGCCCCTCTTCCGCCGGTTCGGCCGGTGGACGATCGTGAGCGGACCTTTCAGACGCTGCGCGAGGACGCGAACTACAGCGTGCGTTGCGAGGTCCAACCGGCGGGCAACGCCGTCGCGCGCGTGCTGACGCTGGCCGAGGTGAACGACCGCCAACTGCAATTCACTACCACGGTGGACTACGAAATCCGCCACGGCGAGTTGCGCGACGTTTCGGTCCGCCTGAAGAACTGGGAGCACGCGGACAAGATTGAATTGCATGCGGAGCGCGAAGCGCTGCGGCGTGGACCGGGACGCACGTCGGGTCCGCTCTCCTGGCAGATCACTTTGCAACGGGGCGTCACCAAACACTACCGGCTGACGCTGCGCGGCAACATGCCGATAGCGGAGGCGGCGGTCGGCGTGCTGATGCCGGAAGTCACCGTGCAGGGCGTGGAATCCGCCGAGTACGTGCTGGCCGTCGCCGGGAATGAGCTGACAGGCGAGGCGCGCAGCGGCCTGCTTCCCAAGCCGGCGCAAACCCTGGCGATGTGGCCGGGCGCGGCGGAACGCGTCGAGCGCACGCACGGCCAGGCCTGGCACGTCCAGGGACCGGAGTGGCAGCTGCGCTTGCTCCCGCACGCGCGGGCCATGGAATCCGCGCCGGTTCGGGTCTTCCTGCTGGAGCAGTCGGCGGCGGTGCGGGATGGCCGGCGCTGGTTGCACGAGGCGCGCTTCTGGCTGCGGCACGAGGCCCACACCGACCTGAACATCGACTTTCCCGCCCCCGCCCGCGTCGTCGCCGCCTCGGTCGATGGCGTCGAGGTGACGCCGTTGCAGCCCGGTTCCGCGCGGTTGTGGCTGCCGCTGCCTGGCCGTGCCGGCGTCCGCTGCGTCTCTCTGCGCTGGCTGTACGATGAGGCGGAGCCGCTGGAACACCCCAACCTCGCACCGCCGGAAGTGGTGGATGCGCTTACCGGACCGACCCTGTGGACGGTGCGCGTCCCAGCCGGCTGGGATGTGGTGCGTGGTGCGCCCGCTATCCGGCTCGGCTCGGGAGCGACGCGCGAGGCCGCGCTGGCCCTCTACCGCGCCGAGGCCCAGCTTCGCATCTGTCAGGATCTGGGTAGGCAAGGAGGGGAAGATGCCGCCTCGGCCCCGCTGGCCGCCGCCCAGCATCGTTTCGCCTTGTACTGCCGTCACGCGCGCCATGCCCTCGACCTGGGCGCCAATCGCAGCGGCGTCACGGGACCAGACGGAAAGGTGTCGCTGGGTGAATGGCTCGACCGACTCCAATCAGAGAACCCCGGCCTCGCCGACCAAAACGGCTTCGACGCCGTCCGCGCCGACGCGGAACGCCGTGCTGTCACCGGCAAACCCATCCAGCCGCGGACGGATAACGTGGACGAGGAAATCCAATCCTTGCCGCAAGGCGGCACCCTGATCTCCTGGCAAGGACGGGACGGAACCGAACCGCCGGTCGTGCAACTCGCCTCGCACGAGAGCCAGCAGACGCGTCAGGCGCTGGCCGCGTCCGGACAATGGCTCGGCTTACTCATGGTCGTGTGGATTCTATCTTTCGTGCCCTTTTTGCTGCCGCGCTTGCGGCTGTTCTGGCCGGAGCAAATCGCCCTGCTCGGTCTGGTCGGCTGGCACCTGGCGGGATGGACGTTAATCGTGTTGTTGCTGCTGTTCGCGGCGGTGATCGCTCGTCTCTTCCTGCTGGTTCGCGGGCTGCGGTCCATCGTCCGCCGACGCAAGAACCCGCCCAGCACCATGACGGCGCGCAGCGGCGTCGTCTCCTGAACCCACGTTTTCAGTGCTGGTCTTCCTGGATTTTTTTGATCGCGGCGAGTACCGCGCTAAGCGGATCCGACGCCCTGCATTTGTAGATCGTATTGATCCCCGTTTGACCGGGAACGGGCCGCGAGCACTGGAACTCCCACTGCCCCCGGTCCTTCTCCCAGCGTTGCCACTCCACGCCGTGCTGATTCAGAATCTGCTGGGCTTGCTCAAAGGTCATGGTCCCCGCAGAGGGCGCGGGTGGAACCCCACTGCTGCCCGCCGCGCCGGTTTGCTGCAAACCTCCTTGCGCGATTGGCACGGGCGTTCGGTTCGACGTGGAATCGGGGATCGGAACAGGTCCGTCCACCTGCACGTTGCCGGGCGCGACGCCGCGCGCGGCCCCGGCCGGCGAACTGACTGGCACCACCGGCGGCGCTTCGATCCGCATACGGCGCGGATCATCGGGCGCCTGCGTCGTGCCGCCCGCCAGGGCGGCCTGATTGGGAACCGAGATCGAACCCGGCAGCGGTGGGATCGCGCCCCCGGCCGTCTGCGTCGCCGCACCGCCGCCGGCGCCCGCGACCGGCTTCGGCGCCGCCTGTGGTCCCAAGAACGGATCGTTCTGCACCAGATGGTTCCCTTCGCAGCCGGCGAGAATCAGCAAAACCAGGGCGGAAGCCGGAAGCCGGAAGGCGGAATGAACCGGACTTTTCTGCTTCATTCGGCATTCTCCCTTCCGCATTTCGCCGTACTTGACTCGCTTGCCGCGCTGCCTAGATTGTCTATCCGCTGTCCGACAGAAAGAGCAGCGGATCGCGGTTAGCAGATAGCGGATAGCGGAGGATCAGACAATGGCAGCTTTCCGAATCGCCGTCATTGGCGGCGACGGCATCGGTCCGGAAGTCATCAACCAGGCGATCCGCGTCGCCGACGCCGCCCGTCGTCACGACCAGGCCATCCTCGAATGGAATCGGCTGCCCTGGAGTTCCAGCCACTATCAAAAGACCGGCCAAATGATGCCGCCCGACGGTTGGGACATCCTTTGCCGTCACGACGCGATTCTTTTGGGCGCCATCGGCCATCCCGACGTGCCCGATTCCATCACGCTGCACGGTCTGCTGTTGCCGATGCGGCGCAGGTTCGATCAATACGTCAATCTTCGCCCCGCTTATCTGTTCGACGGCGTCCAGTCGCCGTTGCGCGACAAGGCGCCCGGTTCCATCGACATGGTGGTTTACCGCGAGAACACCGAGGGCGAGTACGCGCCGATCGGCGGCCGGCTCTACCAGGGAACGCCGCACGAGATCGCCATCCAAACCAACACCTTCACGCGCCGCGGCTGCGAGCGCATCATGCGCGCCGCCTTCGAGGGCGCCCGCAAACGCCGTAAAAAAGTCACGTCCGTCACCAAGTCGAACGCGCAGACGTTCGGCATGGTGATGTGGGATGAAGTGTTCCGCGACGTGAAGCGCGATTATCCCGACGTGCAGTCCGGTTCGCTGCTGGTCGATGCGGCAGCGATGGATTTCGTGCGCAAGCCGGAGACGTTCGACGTGGTGGTGGCCAGCAATCTGTTCGGCGACATCCTGACCGACCTCAGCGCCATCGTCACCGGCAGCATGGGGTTGGCGGCCAGCGCCAACATCAATCCGGAGCGCGCGTATCCGAGCATGTTCGAGCCGGTACACGGTTCCGCGCCGGACATCGCCGGCAAGGGCATCTCCAACCCGCTGGCGGCGATCCTGTCGGCCGGGATGTTGCTGGATCATCTGGGGCTGGAGAAAAGCGCGGCGGCGCTGCGGCGTGCCGTCGCGGCAGTGCTCAAGGCCGGCGAGCCGCACACGCCCGACCTCGGCGGCAAAGCCGGCACCGTCGAGGTGGCCGACGCGGTGCTGGCGGCGCTGAGCCGGTAGCGATCCTGGCGAGCGGGGGGCGTCAGCCCCCTGTTAAGACATGAACAGGGGGCTGACGCCCCCCGCTCGCCGAGTCACAACCTACTTTTACTTCGTCTCTTCAATGGCGTACAGCGCCTTGAACCCGCGCAGATAGATGCGTCCGTTGGCGACAGCGGGCGAGGCGGAGATGTCGTCCTTGAGCCGATTCGTCGCCAGCAGCTCAAACGCCGAACCTGCTTTGACGACGCTGACCGTACCATCGCGGGCGGTCAGGTAAATCTTGCCGTCGGCGTAGACCGGCGAGGCGCGGTGCCGTTGCTTGTGCGTGCTCTCCTCGTAAAGACGCTCGCCGGTCTTGGCGTCCAAACAAATCAACACGCCGTTCTCGCGGCACAGGTAGACCAGACCGTCATGGATCAACGGCGACGGCACGTCCGGCGTATTGCTGGTTTTGCGCCACTGCTCCTGAGCGTTGCCGCCCAAGATCATACCGATCGCCGATGGCTTGACGCCGACAACCGGGCCGTTCTTGGCCGACGGAACAACGATCAGCTCCGGCGTCGCCACCGGCGAGGCCACGAAACGAAGCGTCCGATTGTAGCGATTCTTGGGATTCAGGTCGCCCACCCGCCAGATTTCCGCGCCGTTGTCGAGGCGGTGCGCGATCGCGTAGTCGTTGCCGTGTGTAATCAAGTAGGCCTTGTCGCCGTTCCTCCAGATGACCGGCGAGGCGTAGGAATGCTCGCACTCGGCCTGGCCATCGCTCTTGCGCTCGACCTTCCAGACCGTCTCACCCGTGTTCTTGTCCAGCGCGATGACCCAGGCGCCGCCGGAATGGATGAGCTGCATGTACAGCCGATCGCCGTACAGAACGGGAGTCGAGTGCATCCCGAACTGAATTTTGAATTTGCCGAACCGCTGTTGGGCGTTGAAGTGCCAGATCTCCTTGCCGTCGAGGTCGAAACAGCCGAGGTCGCCGGTGCCGACGAAGGCCCAGACGTGCTTGCCGTCGGTGCTGGGAGTGGCCGACGCCCCATTGCCTTCGTCGCCGCGCGCTCGCACTTTTCCACTACCAAGCTTGCGCTTCCACAACTCCTTGCCCGACGTGCTGACGCACATCAGCACGAGATCGTCGGCGTCGGCGCTGGTGAGGAAAATCCGTTCGCCCCAAACGATCGGCGTCGAGCCGCCCATGCCCGGCAGCGGCAGCGTCCAGGCCATGTTCTTGCTCTGGTCCCAACTGGTAGGGAGGTTCTTTTCCTTGCTCACGCCGTCGCCCGCCGGACCGCGCCACTGCGGCCAGTTGTCGGCGCGGACGAGGCCGGCCAAGGACAGAACGACGATGGACGCGCCAAGCCCAGCGCGAACGAAAAAGGTGTGCGTCACGATAGGATTACCTCGGTCGTGTAAGGAGGGAGCCTGGAAACTCCGGCGGGACGATTCTCTGTTCTAGCCCATTGTCTCGGAACTGTCGCTGCCGTCAAGAACTGCCTTTCATCGCGCTCTCATAGTCCGACGAAATTTTTTTCTCGAATTCCGCGGCGGCTTTTGACCCCATTGCGTTACTATCGAGGTATGTAGATTGCGTGAAGAGCCTGTGATGATGGTTGATCCCGAGCAAATGATCCAGGACGTCCGGACGGGTACGGATGCGGACCTCGGTTCGCTTCTCGATTTGTACCGCAACTACCTGCGCCTGTTGGCTCGCCTTGAGATCGGACGCCGCCTTCAAGGGAAGCTCGATGCCTCCGATCTCGTCCAGGAGACGTTTTTGGAGGCGCATCGCCATTTCGCCCACTTTCAGGGATCGAGTGAACCCCAGCTCGTCTCCTGGCTGCGGCAAATTCTCGCGGCCAAGGTGGCCAACCTGCTGCGCCACTACCTTGGCACCCAGGGACGAGATGTCCGCCTGGAGCGCGAATTGGAGGCCGAGCTGGATAATTCTTCCCGGATGCTGGGCGCGGAGTTAATCGCTCCCCTGAGTTCGCCCAGCCAGCGGGCGGTGCGGCGCGAGCAGGCTGTTCTGCTAGCCAACGCCCTCGAACGACTGCCCGCCGATTATCGCGAGGTCATCGTGTTGCGGCACCTGGAAGGCCGATCGTTCCCGGAAATCGCCCAGCGCATGCGGCGAAGCGTGGACAGCGTGCAAAAGCTGTGGCTGCGCGGGTTGTCTCGTTTGCGGCGAGCTTTCGGAGAGACGGAATGAACCCGCGCACATTTTCTCAGGCGAACGACTCGGCCGGATCCGTCCGGACGCAGGGCGACGAACTGCCCGACGATCCACGCCTGTTGCAGGCCGTGCAGGAGTATCTCGATCTGCTGGAACGAGGACAGCATCCGCATCGGCAAGATTTCCTCCGCCGCTATCCCGACATCGCCGAACCGCTCGCCTGCTGCCTCGACGGTCTGGAACTGGTCCACAAGACCGCGCCGGTAGGTCCGGCGAGCCGAGCCGGACCCGAAGTGCCGCTCGGCTCGCGGCACCTACCGGCGGATCCCCTCGGCGATTTCCAGATCGTGCGCGAGATCGGTCGCGGCGGCATGGGGATTGTCTATGAGGCCGTGCAGCTGTCGCTGGGGCGGCGCGTCGCCTTGAAAGTGCTGCCGTTCGCCGCCACCTTCGACGCCAAACAATTGCAGCGCTTCCGCAACGAGGCGCAGGCCGCCGCGCAGCTGCACCACACCAACATCGTGCCCGTCTACGCGGTCGGCTCCGAACGAGGCGTACATTTCTACGCCATGCAATTGATCGAGGGCCAGTCGCTCGCCGTGGTCGTGCGCCAGCTCCGACAGCAGTCCGGACGCGCGGTGGACGACGAGGGGGAAGGTCAAGGCGTCGCTCCGCCGAAGGCGATCGAGCAGGATCAACCCACCGCGACCTTTCCGCCGTTGATGCCGCCCGTCGAGGAAGCGCCGGTTCCGGACACCGTCTCACAACTTTCGCTGGTGCTTTCGACGCAGCACGCCAAAAAAAATCAAGAATACTTCCGCTCCGTGGCCCGGTTCATCGTCCAGGCCGCGGAGGCGCTGGAGCACGCCCATCAGTTCGGCATCGTCCATCGCGACATCAAGCCCGCCAATCTGCTCGTAGACGTGCATGGCCGGCTGTGGATCACCGACTTCGGCCTCGCCCAGTTTCACGCCGATGCCGGCCTGACCCAAACCGGCGACCTCCTCGGCACGCTGCGTTACATGAGTCCCGAACAGGCGTCCGGCCAGCGCGTCCTTCTCGATCACCGCACCGACATCTATTCGCTGGGGGCCACGCTTTACGAACTCGTCACCCTGGAGCCGATTTTGCCCGGCCAAACGCGGCAGGAATTGCTTCATCAGATCATCAACGAGGAGCCGCGCCTGCCGCGCGCCGTGGACCGGAGCGTTCCCGTCGAGTTGGAGACGATCATTTTGAAAGCGGTCAGCAAAAGCCCCGCCGACCGCTACAACTCCGCGCGAGAGTTGGCCGAGGATCTGAGCCGCTATTTGGAGGACAAGCCCATCCTGGCGAAGCGGCCTAGCCTAATCGAGCGCATGCGGAAGTGGTCGCGCCGTCATCCGTCGATAGTCGCCGCCGGCATGGTTGTTCTGCTGCTGTGCGTGGCGGGGTTGCTCGTCAACAACCGGATGATCGCGGAGGAGAAAGCGCGGACGACGAAGGCGCTGGAGGGAGAGCAGCAACGGGCCGCCGAAGCGGAGAAGCGATTCCAGCAAGCGCTGCAAGCGGTCAATCTGCTCATGCAGGTGTGCGAGGACGAACTGGCCGACGCGCCGCCGCACCTGCAAGGCGTGCGGAAGCGCATGATGGAGATGGCCCTCGCCTATTACCAGGACTTTATCGAACAGCAGCAAGGAAACGCCGCCTTGCAAGCGGAGTTGGAGGACGGCCGGAATCGCGCCAGCCGCATCCTCGATGATTTTGCTGCCCGTCAAGGACTATTTCAGCAAATGCTGGTGGATAAACCCGATGTGCGGAAAGACCTGAAACTATCCGACGCCCAAGTCAAGCGGATCGCCGATCTGAGGGCCGCCTGGTTCCTGCGCAAACCGCCTGCTCCAGAGGAGCAGCAGGACAGTCCCGAAGAAGGCCGCCGCAAGTTCCTTGAATTCACCCGCAAAACCGAGAAGGAACTGGACGAAATCCTCAGCCCCAGCCAGCGTGAGCGCCTGCGGCAGATCGCGCTGCAAGCGCAAGGACTGCTGGCGTTCCACGAGCCGCGCGTCCGCGACGCCCTGCGGCTGACCGCTCATCAGAAACAAGAAATCCGCAAGATCGAAGGTTCGGTCTTCATGCACATGTTGCCGAGGCCGCATCCGAGGGGCCAACCGGACGGTCCCGACATGGACGAAGTACAGCGCGACGCCATGAAACGCGCCGAGGGTTTGTTCTCGCCGGAGCAAGCCAAAACCTGGCGCGAAATGCGGGGCGACTGGTTCCAGGGGCGGTTGTTCGATCCCCCGCCCGGCCGGCCCGGTCCGCCCCATCCGCAAGGCCCGCCGGGTCCGCCCCCTCGGCAACGCCCGCCCGATTCCCGATAAACGTGGTTTCATCATCAACGAGGAGATGCGAATGCGTGCCCGACTGCTGATCCCGATACTGGCCGTGCTGGTCTGTCCGGCCCTTCTCGCCGCGGCCGGCAGCAATCCCACCAAAGACCCCGCCGCCCGCGCCTTCGGGCTGGACAAGGTGTGGTCGATGCACCTGACCGTGCCGGCGAAGGAGTGGGAACTGATGCAGCCCAAACGAGGCCGCGGGTTCGGCTTCCCCGGCTTCGGTGGACCTGACCGTCCGGAAGAGAAGAAGGAGCCGACCGAGGAGGCGCCGGGCAAAAAAGTGCGCAGCATGTTCGGCTTCGAGTTTCCCTACGTCAAGGGCGACCTGGAAATCGACGGCAAAACGTACAAGAACGTCGGCGTCCGCTACAAGGGCAACGCCAGCTACGCCACCTCGCAGGGCCGGCTCAAACGGCCGCTCAAGATCGACCTCGAACGCTATCGCGACGATCAAACCTTCGCGGGGTTGAAGAAGCTCACCTTGAACTGCCTGGTCATGGACCCGACGGCGGCGCGCGAGGTGCTTTCCTTCCAGGCGTATCGCGCGCTCGACGTGCCGGCCCCGCGCACCGCCTACGTGCAGCTGACGCTGACCGTGCCCGGCAAGTACGACAAGGAATTCGTCGGCCTGTACGTGCTGATCGAGTCGATCGACAAGCCGTTCCTTAAAAGTCGGTTCGGCTCCGCCAAGGGAATGCTGCTCAAGCCCGAGCGCGTCGGACCCGTGGAGTATCTCGGCGAGGAATGGGCGCCTTACGAGCAGCGCTACACGCCCAAGACCGATGCCAGCGCCAAGGCCAAGCGCCGCTTGATCGAGTTCACCAAACTGGTGCAGAAGGCCGACGACAAGACGTTCCAGGAGGAGATCGGCAACTATCTGGACGTGGACGAATTTCTCCGCTTCCTGGCCGGCACCGTGTCCGTGGTGAGCATGGACAGCTTCATCGGGCTCACCCACAACTATTTCATCTATCTCGATCCGAAAACGAACAAATTCAACTTCTTGCCCTGGGACTTCGATCATTCCTTGGGCGGATTTATGATGATGGGTTCGGCGGACAGCCTGGCGGACCTGAGCATCCGCCAGCCGCACACGAACCGCAACCGGCTGATCGAACGGTTGCTCGCCGACGACAAGACGTTCGCCGTCTACAAGGGACATCTGCGCAAACTGCTGGAGAACGGGTTCACGGGCGACCAGACGCGCAAGGATCTGGCGGCCATCAACGCCGCCATCGACCCGATCAAGAAAAAAGAGAAGGATGCCGTCGCCGCGCGGAAGGAAAATGTCGGACCCGGCGGTCCCGGCCGTCCCGGAGGCGGACCTCCTTTCGGCGGCATGTTCAATCAATCGCCGGATCTGGCCGCATTCGTGGCCAAACGCGAGACCTCGATCAAGGAACAACTGGAAGGGAAGCGCAAGGGAACTCCGCCCCGCTCCGGTTTCGGCGGTCCCGGCTTTGGGCCGGGGATGTTTCTCGTTCGCCCCGTCCTCGACAAGACGGACAAGGACAAGGACGGCAAGTTGTCCAAGGACGAGATGTCGGCGGCGGTGAAATCGCTGTTCGCGGCGCTGGATACGGATCGCAAGGGCGAACTGAAACAGGAAGCGCTCGCCGACGGTTTGAACAAGCTTCTGCCGGGTCCAAGGCGTCCCGGTGGTCCGCCTTTTGGTCCGGGTGCGGCGCCACCAGGGGAACGTCCACAGGGCGGGCCGGGTGCGGCTCCGCCAGCAGGACGTCCACAGGCCAGGCGGGGTGCGGCGCCTCCGGGCGAACGTCCGGGCGCTGGGCCGGGGGCCGCACCGCCGGGCGGACCACCAGGCGCACCGGGCGGGCGTCCTCCTTTTGGACCTCCGGGTGGCTTCGGCGGCATGTTGGCGAAGACAATCGTCGAGAAGGCCGGCAAGGACGGCAAGGTCAACGAGGAGCGCTTTCTCGACGCGGCCGGCAAAATCTTCACCGAGTGCGACAAGAACAAGGACGGCAAACTCGACGATAAGGAACTGACCGAGGCACTGAACAAGCTCTTTCCCGCGCCTCAGTTCGGCCCTCCGGGCGGCCGCGGTGGCCCTCCCCCCGCACCTGGCGGGCCTCCAGGCAATCGTCCGGGCGATCGACCCGGCGCAGCGAAACCCGCGGAACGCGAACGGAATCGAGAGGAGCGCTGATATGGAAATCCAACCCTCTGCAATCACTTGTCCGAAAGCCGTGGCGTCGCCGTCACTGGCGTCCGCGCCCGGTGTCGGCGACGCCTACGAAGTGAAGTTTCGTCTGACCGCGCGCGAGGCCGAGGAGGCCGAATCCTGGGCGCGTGCGCGGCTGACGCCCGATCCGCACGGCGAGAACGGCGTCTACCACACGACCTCGCTCTATCTGGATACGCCGTTTCTCGACATCTATCACAAATCGCCGGGCTACCGGCGCAGCAAGTATCGACTGCGCCGCTACGGTTCGGAGCAACAGATTCATCTGGAGCGAAAAATCCGTCGCGGCGATCGCGTCCGCAAGCGGCGCGAGACGATCGCCCTAACCGACGTGCCGCGCCTTCTCGACGAGGACGGGGGAGGCGTCTGGTTCGGTCCGCAGATCCGCCGGCGGCTACTGCGGCCGATCTGCTGGATCGGCTACACACGCACGGCGTTCACGTCCGCGGCGCCCGGCGGTCCGCTGCGCTTGACCCTGGACCGCGACGCGGTGGGAACGACGGCCTCGGCCTGGGACGTGCCCGACCGTGTGACCGGCCGGATGCTGTTGTCGGATGAGGTGATTCTGGAATTGAAGTTCCGGTCGAGCCTCCCCAAGCTGTTCCACCAACTGCTGGCCGTGCTGCCGTCCCGCGTGGCCGGCGTCTCGAAGTACAGCCGCTGCGTCGAGGCCTGGAGCCTGGCAAGGAGATAGATGAATGCCCGAATGGCTGCTCGATTCGCTGCACGACAGCATCAATCTGAAGACGGACGTTTTGCTGATTCGTCTGTCGGCGGCGTTTCTGATGGGCTGCGTGGCCGCCGGCGTGTACCGGTTGACCACGCGCTCGGCGCACGGGCCGGGGTTTCTGGGCACGCTGGTGCTGCTGAGCGTGCTAATCTCCATGCTGACGCAGGTGATCGGCAACAGCCCGGCGCGGGCCTTCACGCTGGTGGGAGCGCTGGCGATCGTCCGCTTCCGCACCATCGTCGAGGACACGCGCGACACCGCTTTTGTTATCTACGCCGTCGCGTGCGGCATGTCCTGCGGCGCAGGCTATCTGCTCGCGCCGATTCTCGGCACGCCGCTGGTGCTGCTGGGAGCATGGATTTTTCGTCCACGTAAGGGATCGGCAAAGGACGTGGAGCAAACGCTTGTGCTACGTCTGGGGACTGCGTCCGGTGCGGAGCAGAGCGTGGAAGCGCTGTTGAAGAAACGACTGCCGGGTTATCAACTCGCCGGACTGGAAACCGTCCGCGGCGGCACGGCACTAGACGTCAAGTTCTCCGTTCCGCCGCTGGCGCCGGACGAGGCGCTGGCCCTCGTCGCGGAATTGAACCGAATCGAGGGCGTGCAGGGCGTGGAATTGAAGGCCGGTTGACCATCCCGAATCAATAGGAAGGCGGATGTGGGGGATCTGCGCGGATCAGACAGAAAACAAATCCGCGAACATCCGCTGCATCCGCGTTCCTATTCTTTGGAGACCCTCTCAGTTTCGGGCCAGCAATTCGGCCAAAATGCCGTTGGATCGAGTGCGTAAATCCTCGGCGCGTTCCGCACCGAAGCGCTCCTCAACCCAGGCATACCCCGGCGACAATCCCGAACATCGCCGCAGGTTATGGGCGTCGGTCGCCAGCACTACCTCGCGATAATCGCGCAGCATCTCTTCGCCCGCCACGCGCGGCGCCGAACCGTGATTGCCGAGAAGCGAATCCACGGTGATCTGCAACCAGGCTCCCGCGTCGACGAGGGCGCGGAGCCGAGGGGGATCGTCTTGAAAAAAGTCGTGCCGCTCCGGGTGAGCGATGAGGGGCCGCATTCCGCGCTCGCGCAGCCAGCCCACCAACTCCACGGCATCCGGCGGATACCGCCGACCGTGCCAGTTGAATTCCAGCAGGGTGAAGGAAGTGCTATCGCCGAGATGACAGTACAGGCCGTCCTCGCACTCGCGGCGATAGGTGTCCGAATCCGTCAGTTGGATCTCGGAGCCGGGCAGGACAGTCAGAGGGATTTCGGCTCGCGTCAGGTTCTCGTTCAAGCGCGCGACGTGCGGCAGGATGTCCGCGCGCAGCAAGTGGGTCGAGCGATTGCAGTGCGGCGTGGCGGTGATGTGAGTGATGCCATCCCGCACACAGAAGCGGGCCATGGCAAGGGCCTCCTCCAGCGAGGAAGCACCGTCGTCGAGGGCGGGAAGGATGTGGCAATGCAGATCGAGCATGATATCTCCGCGGCCTGATGATTCACTCTTGTTATTGTACGCTCAAGAAGCGAATCATCAGGACCGCGAAGGATGTTCCACGACGCCGTACTACTGCGGCGAAGGGATCACTTGTCTTTCGGTTTCAGCGCGGCTTCAATCTCGCTCTGCGAATCCTCCAGATGAACGCGCGTCGCCGCATCCTTGGCGTTGGGCAGCGCCTTGGCGATGCGCTTGGACAGATCGCGCAGCGACGACCGCGCCGCCGAACGCAGTTCCGCCACCCGGTCGCCCGAACCGCCGCCGCGGACGATGGGCCGCGAGGGAGCCGAGGCGGAAGACCCTGCCTCGAACTCATTTTTCAGAATGTCGAGATAGACGCGCTGCAATTCGCGGCGCAGCGGTTCGATCTTCGGCTGCTCGCCCTTCAATTCCGACCATAAGCCCTCCTGCATGTCGCTTACAAGCTCCACCACGGTGTAGGCACCGTCCGGGGCCAGGACTTCGGCGTCGAACAGGCGGGTCAGCCGGCCGTGGCTGAGAAGATTTTGCAACAAGCCCTTCTGCATCGACAGTACGTCGTTGGCGACGCCGGCGTAGCGGAACTGGCTGATAATGGTCGGATTCAGCAGTCGTTTCGGGGTGACGAAGGCGTGATCGAGCAGGAAGCGGACCGACTCTTTCTGTGTCTCTTTCGGAACGCGCACAAACGTCTGACCGCCGCGGCCGGCCAGAGTGCGGTTCTCGCGCACGCCGCCGACCTGCTTGGCCACCGCGCCGAACCAGTTTCGCTCGTGCATCATCACAGCCTGGTAGGCTTCTTCCAAAAGCGAAAAGTCCTCGCCTTTGCTCGTGGTCGCCGCGACCAGGCAGTCCAGGGCGCGATCCAGGTTCTTCAGCCCCAGCGCGGTGGCCTCAATCGGGTCGGCGCCGATGTTCTCGGTCAACACCGTCGGATCGACGCTGGCGGGTCCGTCCTCGCCGCCGAAGCGCAAAAAAGGCTCCTTGAGTTGACGCGCCGCCCACTCGTCGAGTGTCGGCAGCTCGGCGTAGGATGTTTTGGCGTCCGTGATGGGGCGATAGCCCCAGTCGATGGCGAAATAATCGTAGGGGGCGACCACGGGCAGCAGACACTTGACTTTGTCTTCCGGCTGGGCGACGTAGTTGAAGCGCCCGTAGGACATGATGGAGGCGACGCTGCCGTGCTTGGCCGTGAACGTCGGATCGCGGAGCTGCTTGATCGAGTACGCCTGACTGGCTCGGTGGTTGTGCCGCAGACCGAGCGTGTGGCCGACCTCGTGAGCAGCCACGTAGCGCAGCAATTCGCCGGTCAGCTCGTCGGGCAACGGCAGCTTGCGAGCGCGGCCATCGACGGCGCAACATTGCACGAAGTACCACATCTGCGTGATCTTGACGATGTCGTGCCAGAAGATGATGTGGGCCGAGATGACCTCGCCGGAGCGCGGGTCATGGACGTTCGGTCCCATGGCGTTGGCGACCGGTTCGGCCACCCAGCGGATGACCGACCAGCGCGCGTCCTCCGGATCCCAGGTCGGATCCTCCGCGCGGTCCGGAGCGTCCTTGCAGACGATGGCGTTCTTGAAGCCCGCCTTCTCGAAGGCCGGCTTCCAGTCCTCGACGCCCTTCTTCAAATAGGAACGCCATCGCTCCGGGATTTCGGGGCTGAGGTAGAAGACGATCGGCTTGACCGCCTCGGAGACGTCCTTGTCGGCGTCCTTCTTCTCCAGCCGATAGCGTGTGATGAATTGCCGCCGTACCACCCACGGCTTGGGATCGTCGTACTTCTCGAACGACTCGGTGAAGTAGCCGACGCGCGAATCGAAGAAGCGTCCTTTCATCGGTTTCTCCGGCAGCATGGCCAGGCTGTAATGGACCAGCGCCGAGGAACTTTGTCCCGGACCCGCTGCCGGCGCCGCGCTGGCAACTCGGCCTCTCCCGCCACCGCCGGCACCGCGAAACGTCAGCAGCGAGCGCACCTCGATGTTGGTCGGAAACGCCTTGACCTCCGAGAGGTAGGAACGCGATTCGTCGATGCCGCCGGCCGAGCCGACGGCACCCTTGACGGAGAGGTCGGCCATGTCGGTGGTGAACAGCGGCGTCGCCAGGATGACGGTCGAGCGGTCCTTGCCCTCGGCCTCAACCTTGAAGGCGGCCGCGATGGTGTCCTGGTTGGCCGACTCCACCGACGAGCGCACCGCCTTGCCCTCGCCCCGTTTGGCGAAGCCAACCTTCCACAGATAAACCTTGTTGCCGCGCCGCTCCCAGCGCACGACGTAGTTGCCGATGGACATGCCGCCCCAGCTGACGCCCGGCGGACCCTTCGCGACCTCCGTCCGCCACAGCATCAAACGTCCGAACGCGCTCTCCGGGATCTCGAAATACAGTTTGTCCTCGATGCGATGGACGGCGAAGACGCCCGGCATGGTTTTGGCGTCCGGGGTGATAACCTCGTCGTACTTCTTGGGCTTGTTCTCGGATTTGGCGGCCTTGGCGGGTCTGTCTTTCGGCCCTTTTGCCGGGGCCGACTTCGGCGCGTCGTCGGCGCGGCCGATGGCCAGGGCGCTCAGGAACAGACACAGGGCGAAGATGGACATGCGCTTGAGCAGCATAGATGTGCACCTCGATGCGGGTTCATGGGATTGTCCAGCAATAGCGCGATGGTACGGCCTCGAAAGGACGTGAGCAACGAATTTCTCCCACCCTCAGGTGCTATTTTTTTGGCCCCTTGTCAGGGTCGGTCCTGTGCGATCCGCGACGATCCTTGTAGGATCACCGTGTCGGACAGGCTCCATCCCACCGGCTTCCTCCCTACTTCACGCGGGAGATTATCTCATGCGGTTCCCTAGACACGGCGTCTTCCCTCTCGCCGCCGCGCTCCTCATTCCCTGGCACGCTCCCATGAAGGCGGCCCCGAAGGAGCAGCCTGCGGCGATCCGAGAAATCGTCATTACCGAAGACACCAAGCTGGATAAGGACGCGGTGCTCAATGCCCGCATCGTCATCAAGGCCAGCCACGTCACGCTCGACGGCAACGGCGCCACCCTCGCCGGCCCCGGCAAGCCCGGCAACTTGAAGTCGCTGGAGAGCGCCGGCACCGGCGTCTTCGCCGAGGGCTGCACCAACGTCACGCTGCGCAACCTCAAGGCCAAGGGCTTCGCCACGGGACTTGTCGTCCGCGACGGTAAGGCGTGGACCATCGAGAAATGCGACTTCTCCGACAATTATCACAACCCCGCGCACGGCTGGGGTGAACTGCCGGCGCGCGGCGGCATCCTGCTCACGCGCGTCACCGACAGCACTCTGAGCAAGAACAAGGCCAGGAACGTCTGGGACGGCCTGCATCTGATCGACAGCCACGACAATCTGATCGCCGACAACGACTTCTCCCACTGCTCCAACGTCTGCGCTAAGCTGTGGACCTCGTGCCGTAGTCGCTTCCTGCGCAACGATCTCTCCTACGGTCTTCGAATCGACCGTTCCAAGGGCGAGGTCCACGCGCGCGATTCGACCTGCGTGCTGATCGAAACCGGCTCGGACGACAACTACTGGTATCGCAACGACATCACGCACGGCGGGGACGGTATTTTCATCCGCGTCCTCAACGGCTGGGTTTCGCGCGGCAACGTCTTCGTCGAGAACGACACGTCGTATGCCAACAACAACTGCGTCGAGAGTTGGAGTCCGGGCAACACCTACATCCGCAACAAGGCCAACCACGGCAGTTACGGTTTCTGGCTGGGCGGCAGCGATCAAACGCGGCTGATCGGCAACGAAGCGTCCCACAACGGCCTGCCCGGCGGCTTTCACAACGCTCCCGAACCCGGCTTCGGCCACGGCGGCATCGTCATCGTCGGCGGTCCCTCCAGCCATACGGTCCTCGACGGCAATCACTGCCATCACAACAACGGCGGCGGCATCGTCTTCCGCGGCGATGGCGCGAACAAGGCCCGTCCGTGGAAGACGCATCACTGGATCGTGCAGAACAACCGCCTGCACGACAATCAATGGGGCATCTGGGGCCGCTGGGGCGACTGGATTTATCTCGCCAACAACACCCACGCCGACAACGCCAAGGGCGACTCGCTCAAGGACGTGACCAACTTGATCGAGGCGAAAAGCGATTCTTCCGTCCGCACGGCGCCGATCGTCCGCGTGAACGCGCCGCGCCGCGCCGTCGTGGGCCGTCCGGTGCGCTTCGACGCCTCCACCAGCCGCGATCCGTCCGGGCGAACCCTGCACTACCGCTGGGATCTGGGAGGCGCCGTCTCCGCGGAAGCGTCCGTGCTGCACACCTTCGATCGGCCGGGCTTTTATCGCGTCGGCGTGACGGTCGATAACGGCGTCCTCGCCGCCCTGGCCTTTCGCGATTTGATTGTCACCGCCGAGGTGAAAAACGAGATCGGCACAGAAGGCGAGTCCGCCCGCTGGGGGTTCGAGTTGGAGGGCAACGACGGCCGAGGAAAGATGCACTTTAGCGACGACGAGGACAACGCTCTGGTTGGGCGCGCCTCCCTGCGATTCACCCCGAATCCGTATCCGGGACTGTACGCCACGGCCATCTTTCCGGGCAAGCGCGATGCCGACTGGGATCTGAGCGGCAAGTCGCGCCTCACCTTCTGGCTGAAGACGCGCAATCCAAACATACCCGGCTATCAGAACGCCGGACCCGTGATTTTCCTCTACGGCAAGGACGGCAAACTGGAGTATCGGCCGGTCAAGGACGGCAATCTGCTCGTCAACCTACCGTTCAGCGAGGCGCGCTGGACGTGGATGCGCATCGAAGTGCCGCTCGCCGGCGACGCCCAGTGGACGCGGAAAAAGACCGGCGAGGTCCGCCTGGATAAGATCCGTGCGCTCGGCATCTCGCTGGACTCGTGGGGCAGCGATCCGTTCTTCGTCTGGCTCGACGGCCTGCGCTTCGAGTAGAACGCCGATCACCAGTCCGCACCGATTTCCTCGCCGCCCGCTGTTGTGACTGTGGCTTCGAGGACGTTCGGCGAAATCGATTCGGTGAGGAAGCGCACCGAGCCGTCGGCCAGCGCCGCGTTGCAGCCGAGCGACTTGCCTTTGCCGAACACGCTATTTTCGCCGAAGTGCGTGCCGCCGAACGGCCGGCCCACGCCCAGGTACGCCTGCTCGCCCGGCACCAGCCCGCGCACCGTCGCCGGTCCGCCTTGCGCCCACGGGCCGTTGTCCCGCGCCGACTCCAGGATCACGAGCGTGGTGGACGTGCCATCTGGGATCTCCCTCGGCGAGATGCGACGATCATAGCCGAAGACGCCGGCCCTTCGATCGTGCGCCGGCAGCGTTGCCGCGTCCGCGCCCAATCCGGCGATCCCCAGATAGGCCGTCAAATACGGTGGATTTGGGTCCGCCTCGCGCCCCCAATCGGGACAGTACAGGAGCTTCAACGGCATCCGCGCGGCCGATTCGTTCGCGGGATCGTTCCACCCCCTTTCCCGATCGAAACGGAGATGGAGGTTAACTTGCTCAAGGAAGGGCAGCACTTCGACGTACCAACTCAGACGCTGCTCCGGCGACAGCGACGAGCTGGGTATCGTGCCCGCGGGAAACCCGCGCGGCTGCCCTGCGGGCGTCTGATCCGGCGTGTACGTATCGGCGTAGTTGTGCAGACCGAGGGCGATCTGCTTGAGGTTGTTCGCACACTGCGAACGTGCGGCGGCCCGCCGCACCCTTCACACAGCCGGCAGCATCAGCGCGATCAGGATGCCGATGATGGCGAGGACCACAAGTAATTCGATAAGCGTGACAGCACGTCGAGACGAAGGGAAGGCGATCATGGGCTACTCCGGTGCGAAGGGAACCGACCACGGCGTTACCGCAGAGCAAAGACATGAATCTGATTCTACTCTAGCTGCGAAACGCCCGACGGAGCAATCGAAAAACCCTGGATGTTTGAGGTTTACTTCGTGGCTGAACCGGAGGCCGTCACCGTCAGATCGAAGACGTGCTGTACCTCCTTGCCCGACGCGCTGGTTATCGTGATGATAACGCGAACCGGCTGGTGGTTCGGCCGGTCGGGCACGCGCCAGCGAACGACCCCGGCGGATGACACCGTCATCCCTTCCGGCCCGGACTCGACCTTGTAATGTAGCCCGTCGGCCTTCGACTTCACGTCCATGTGATAGGTGAAAGTAGACCCGGCCGGAACCTGCCTATCCGGTCGAGAGAGGACGAACAGATAATCCTGCCCTGAGTGGTTGAGGGCCTCGATGAGGTTCAGGTGACGGACGACGACACGGTCGTTGCTTTCGGGCAGATTGACCAGCACGTTGGCGGAGGGCAGATAATGAATCCGCGGCTCGCCGTTCACGTAGCCCCACTGCGAGTTGAGCATGGAACCCGTTACTTTCTCGATGCCCTTGACGGTGAACACCGGCAGGCGGTCCGCGCTAGTGCAGATGGAAACCATGTTGGTATCGCGCGACTCCCCCCGAACGGCCAGGAAGAAACGCGGGTCTTCGGCCGGCAGCAGCACAGCGCCTTTGAAACTGTCGGACGCGAGGATCTTCATGTCGGCGCCGTCATAGATGCCGGCGCCGTAGCGAAAGACCAGGCTGCTGTCGGCATTGGGAATGGCCCAGTGGCCGTTGAAGGTGTGGACGTCCGGCGAAACGAGATTGATCGCCTCTCGATTGCGCAGATGCATCACAGCATAGTGGCGGTCGGAGATCCGCGTTGCCCAGCCGGTGAACGTTTGCCCGTCCGCCGAGACGCGCACATCAAAACCCCAACGAGAATCACCGCCAAAGGTGAATCCTTTCACTAGCAGAGGCTCCATCCGCGCGACATCCCACAGCTCCGCCTTGCCTTCGCTCCACAGCATGAGCGGTCCTTCGGAATGGCAGCCCATGACGGCCAAGCGGATCGGGCGCTCGTCGGAGATCGGCACCGTCTTTTCCCGCTTGCCGGTGTGCAAGTCCCAGCGTTGGAGGAGCCGTTGACCGGGAACGACGATCAGGAGTTTATCGCGTCCGGCAGCGTACAGCACGTCATCCGGGACATCGACTTCGTGGGTGATCTTCGTCTGGGACACATCGAAAATCACCAGTTTTTTCGCTTTTTTAAGATGGAAGATCAGGTAGCGTCCGCCGCTTCCGGTGCGAACCTGAGCGAACGGCTCGGAGAGTTTGACCTCCACTCGGCCAGCTAATTTTGGAGCGGGGATGGCTGGTAGGGTAGTCCGCAGAGACTCTTCGACGACGGGCGGGGATGTCAGGGGCTTCTCGCGGCTCGGTGTCCTTTCCGTTAGGCGGACCTGTTTCAGCTTGCCGCTGTTGCCGAAGTAAATAAACGCATTGTGTTCGTTGAGGAACGGCGCGAACGAGTGGATGTCGGGCGTGGTCCGCGTCAAGACGGTCTCGAAATGGCCTTTGGATTTCGTCCGGATGGAGAACGTGAGCTCCTTGCCCTTTTTCTCTAGGCGGAGCAGGTACGTTCCCGTGTGAGTAATTCGGCCAATCTCTTCCTCATTGGCACCACTCTTACCGAACGGTACGTAGCCACCGGCCAAGTGGGGCGGATGGATACGCCAAGAAATGCGGCTTGGACCGTTTAGCGGCGGGTATTGGTCACCGATACCCACCAACATGATGTCCGCGCCGGGGTCGATGTCGAAAGTGAGTTCAAACACGAAGTCTTTCGTGAGGAAGTTACTCTCCTTCGTGTGGACGTAGTGTTGCGACTTCAACCGGAGGCCATCCTTAAGGGTGACACCCGCATCGGCCCCCACAAGATAAGGTGGGAAGGGATGACCCTCGCCTAACGGGTACACCTTGTCCTCCGGCTGGGCTGCCACGGAGGAATTGCCGAGGTTCCACGCATTCACTATCCCGGAGAACACCCGGACGAACGTCTCTCGCTGCACCGTGCCTCCCGGCACCTTGAGCGCTCCGATGGCTCGCGCTATCTCTGGACTTCGCTCTAGGTTCGCCAGGAAATCCGCCGGACGCAGACCGACCTCGGCGGCCGCTCGGCGTAAGTCCAAGGGCGCCTCGAACTGCGCGGCCAGAGCCATGATCGGCTCCGTCGCCCCCACCTTCGCTCCGGTTTTCGCGGCTGCCTCCTGAAAGCGCTCGGTGTCCTTGCGCAGCAGCTTGGCGAACTCTTCCGCCGGCGGATACAGGGCCAAAATCGTTTCTCGCTCCTCCTTGGGAAAAGCGTTGGGGGTGGCTTCGACGATGGCGCGAACCTTGTCGGCCTTGGGGTTGAGGCCGCGCGAGTGGCAGGACATGCACGATAGGCCGTTTTCCACGGCACGATCGGGTCGTTTGGGATCGCTGACGATCTCGGTCGGTCCCTTGTCGATGCGCTCGCCCTTGCCGTTGACCAGCATGTAACCTTGCAGGCCGTTGGGCAGGTTGAAGATGATCTCGCCGCCGACGTGGCGGAACGAACGATCGTCCGAACCAGGCCCCAGCGGCCGCTCGAAGAGGTTTTGCTCGCCGGTGTTCTTGGAGAAATCGTAGCTCTTCCAGTAGGCCCCGTAAGGCGTCTCATGCCGCTCGATCAGACGGTTGTTGCGCGACACCCCGGAGTCATCGAAGCCGGCCCGTGCGACCCGTTCGCTGTGGATGTCGGCCTCGATGTTGATGTGCAGCAATTTCTCTAGCTCGCGCTCGTTGCGCGGCAGTTGCAGCAATTGATGGTACAGGGGAGGCCGCGAAGCCTGGGCGACGAACCAGTCGCCGCGCAGATGAACAGGTGCGGTGCCGGTGGAAGCGGCTTCATCCTGATGTTCCGGCGAGCGGTCGTCGGTGCCGTAGGGGTACACGGCCAGCAGCGCCTCCCATTCCGTATCGGTCCAGCCGTAATCGCGGAGGTCGATGCGCAGCACGGTCTTTGCCGCGTCGATCGGCGCGGGCAAGACGATCTTCTTCTTCCACGACAGGCTGTTGAGCAGCTTGGACAGGCCATTTCGATAGGTCTGCAATTCGTCCTCGGACAGCCCGGCGTTGAAGAGATGGATCAGGGTGAAATAGCGCGTGAAGCGGCGATCGCGTTCCTTCTGCTTCGCCAGGTCGTCGCGGATGCCCTGCACCATGTCGGCGATCGACGTGAATGTCCGCGCCGCCGGTGAAGGTCCGAAGGACGGCGCCCCGGAGGTGATCCAGCGTTCCAGAAGCGCGATGTCCTCCGGGCCGGGGCGCGGCTGCTCGCCTTCCGGGGGCATCTCGCCCTCGGCGACGCGGCGAAAGAGGCGCGATTTGTCCGGCTGTCCGGGGCGGACCTTCTTGCGGGCCACGAGTTGATCGCGATCGGTAAGGTAGTTGAATCCGCCTTCCACGGCGCCGTTCTCACCGTGGCAGCGGTAGCAATGCGTCGTTAGTACGTGCTGGGCCTGCTTGGCGAGATCCTCCTTGCCCGATGTGGGCATCTCTTCAGGTGACGGAATGTTCGCCTCGTCCTGCTGAGGGGGTTGCCGGCGCAGCAGCGATTTCCCAATCTGAAAGCCCGCCGTCCCCAGCGTTACCAACACCAGCAACGCCGCCAGCGCCTGCAACACGCGCCGCCGCGATCGGCGTTGGGGAAGAGGCGCCGGCACCGCAACGGGGATCTCACGCGGCACGGAGGGCGGCGCGGCGGTTTTCTGAAGCTGGGCGAGGTGGCGCTCCAGGAGATCGGCGACCTCGGCGGCAGATTGGAAGCGCTCCGACGGATCCTGGGCGTGCAGCCGGGCGATGATCGCAGACAGCCAACAAGGGATGGACTCATTTACCGCGCGCACCGGCGGCGGCGGCTCGTCCGAGACGCGACGCAGCACGGCCAACGGCGTGCCCGCCTCGAAGGGGGGTCGCCCGGTAGCCATCGCGTATAGTACGCTGCCGAGGCTAAACAGATCGCCGCGGCGATCGACAGCTTCGCCGCGGGCCTGCTCCGGCGACATGTACTGCGGCGTTCCGGCGACGACCCCTGACTGCGTCAGGCTGACGTCATCCACCGCCCGCGCCAGACCGAAATCGGTCAGCTTGACTCTCCCGGAGCCGCTTTCGAGCAGGATGTTGGCCGGCTTGACATCGCGATGCACCAATCCCTGCGCGTGGGCCGCCTCCAATCCGCGCGCCGTCGAGGCGGCGATGCGCACGATCTCCGCTAGCGGCATCGGACCTTCGTTCAGGCGCCCTTCCAGCGACGTGCCGGGTACTTGCTGCATCACGAGGAAGGGCAATCCCTTGACCTCGCCGACCGCGTGAATGGTGACGATGTTCTCGTGATCGAGACCGGCGGCCGCCCGCGCTTCGCGCAGAAAGCGCTTCCGCGCCAAGGGCAGGCTCGCCAGCTGCGGCGCCAGGATCTTGATGGCCACGACGCGGTCCAGCGACGGGTCGAAGGCCTTCAGCACCACCCCCATCCCGCCACGGCCGATCACCTCTATGACCTCATACGTGTTCAGGCGTCCCAGATGATCGGGTTCGCTCGGCGGGTCGAGGAAATCGAGAGCTAATTCGCTGTCACCCGCTGCCGCCGGTAGTGTCTCGTTGGAGTTGCTGGGGGCAGTGAAGCGGTGCAGTGCCTCGAACAGGGCCGCCTCGGGCGGCGGCGGGGTGTCGCCGAGGCGGCGCGCCAGTCCCGCCCACGATCCACCGCTGGCGACCAGTTCCTGCAAGGCAGCCTGGCAGCGCGAACAACTTTCCAGATGGGCGCTCAGCGCGACCTCTTCGGCTGGTGGGAGAACGCCCTGGAGCAACAATTCCAGCGTCGCGGAAGCGGGGCAGGTCGTTGGCTCGGTCATGTCGTCGTTCCTCCCTCAATCGCCGAGAACTTGCCGAAGTTGTGCCTTGAGGCGAGCCATCACCCGGCTCTTGGCGAGGTAGACGGCCGCCACGCTCATGCCCAGCGCCGCCGCCACTTCCTTCCCGTTCCGGCCCTCAACCGCTGTCTTCCAGAAGGCCTCCCAGGTTGCCGGCTGCACCTTGCCGCGAACTTGCTCGGCCGCCCAGGTGAAGCGACAACGATCGTACTCCTCGTCCCACAGCGCGTCGGGTGAACTATCGGGAGACGGCAGTTCCTGGAGCCGCTCGTGGGCGGAAGTACTACCGGAACCGCGCCCCGCTCGCTGTTGCCGCGACCAGAAGCGGAGCAGTTGATTGCGGACCACCGTGAACAGCCAGCCGCGGAACGATCCGCGCTCGGGATCGTAGTCCAGCTGCTTGATGGCCCGCGCCACAACGCGCAACGACTCTTGCATCAGATCGGCGGCGTCGGCGTCCTGCACGCCCTGCCGGCGCGCGAAGCCGTAGATCAAGGGGCCATACACGTTGACGAACTGCGTCCAGGCTTCGTGATCCTGACTATCGCGGAGGCGCACCAGCAGACTCGGGCGGGTGCTCGGCGAATCAGCCATCGGCGCGGCCTCTCCAGCTAGTGTCGGCGACGGGCGAAAAGCTATCACGAAATCCGGTGGGACGAGCGTCCATTCGGTGTTTTCGGAAGTCGTACAAGATGAGGATTGATTCTAACATGGGGCGCAACCACCCGAAAGCTCCGGCGGACGCGCGAACATGGACCGTGCTCGCGACGGCAGAGAACATGGTTGTAGCCGTCGGCCTAGGGGATACAATCGACAAATGCCCTTGTAACTGCCCTGGGCGAACGTCCACCGCTCCTCGCCCTCCCTTCCCGGCGATACTTTCCTTCGCGCCCGAGGAACCGACCATGCGTGACCTCAACGTCAAGAAAGATTCCGACCGATTCCTCAAGATCTTCGCCGTGATCGTCCTGGGCGGCGCGGCATTTCTGGTGCTGGCCGCGCTGGGTGTGGGGGTGTTGATGTGGTGGCTGATGCGTCCTCAACCCGCGCCGGTGTCGGAGCCGCCCCCCATGGCGAACGCACGGCCGCCCAACCAGCCCCAGCCGCCAGCGCCCGTCGTTCCCCAACAACCCCAAGCCCTGCCTCCGGCCCCCAAGCACAACACGGAAGAATTGATCGCCGCGCTGGACAAGGCTTTCGACGCCCCCGCCGAGCCGATGAAGCCGCCGCTGCTCATCTTCCCCGTGCTGGGAGCGGAGGACCGCGTAACCTCCGACGGCAGCGCCCTCAGCCATATGGCTACCTTCGCCGCCGTCTACACCAACCGCAAGCACATCGATCTCTGTGTCCCGCTCGCCCAGCAGGTACTGCTCGACGCCGGCTGCAAGAAAGCGAAGACGGCGCTCGACCGTGCGACGATCCAGATCTGCCTGGACGCGCTTGGGGCCAAGCTGTACGCGGTTCCCAAACTGGTCGCCGAGGACGGCGGCGAAGTGCTGACCGTTACCTGTCACGGCGACGGCGAAAAGTTTCATGACCGGACCTTCACGCATTCGATGAAATCGCGCGATCGTCGAAAAGTGCCCGGCCTCATTGCGCGGAGCGTGCGGGAATACCTCGGCGTCGAGCTTGCCCCCGACGAGAAAGAACAGGCGCTCGCGCCGCAGTTGCAAAAGGAAGAGGATCTGGTCGCGCTGGCGGACGTTGACTCCGGCCGAGATCTGGTGGACCCAAAAGGCGTCGATCTCCTGGCTTTGTTGACCCGAAACCCGCGCTGCGTTCTCGCTTGGGAATTGGCCATCATCCACCACGGCTCGCGCGCCGAGGCCATGCGCCGCTTTCGCGAACTGCGGCCGCCCCTGGAATGCCCACGTTTGCAGACGTCGGTCGCGGTGCAAGTCCGCGAGCTGGGCGAGCCGGAACGCGCCCTGCGGATGCTTTTGCCGCTGGCCGCATCGCACCGTGGAGACACTTTCTTTCATTTGACGATGATGAAATGCGCCATGGTCCTGAAGGATGAGAAGTTGACGCGGCACATCTTGGAGCGGTGGCGAAAAGCCGATCCGGGCTACGCCGGATGCGTGGCGCGCGGCCAACGGCTCACCGACTGGGCCTGGGACGCGCGCGGCAGCGGCTGGGCGAACACCGTCACGCGGGAGGGGTTGCGGCTGTTCGAGCAACGCTTGCAGGAGGCGCAACGGGAGCTGGAGAAGGCGCTGCAAATCAACCCCTCCGGCTGGACGGCCCATGCTCGTCTGCTCATCGTGGCCAGGGGGCTTGGCTTGCCGCGCGCTTTCGTGGAAGAGCATTTTCGTCGCGCCGTCGAACTTCGTCCGCGCTATGCGTTCGCCTACGAAACCAAGCTGCAATACTTGCAGCCGCGCTGGCACGGGACGCCGGAAGACCTGATCGAGTTCGGCCGGCAATGCGCCGCCACCGGCTTTTGGGACGAAGGCATTCCGCGCTTGTTCCCTTACGCCCTCAACGATTGCTCCACCAATCCCCGCGACGGCGGCACGATCGCGGAGGTATTCAAAGTGCCGGAGGTATGGGACGCCGCCCTGACCTATTACCGCGCGGCCGAGAAGGGCGCCGGCCCGGACGACCGCAAGACCGCCCTCAACCAGCTGGTCAAGTGGGGCATTTACGGCCAACACTACGACGACGTCGTCTTCGCCTGTCAGAAGCTGCGCGGCCCCGATCGCATCAATCCCCTGATCTTCCGCGACGCCGACGAGTTGGACTTCCTCTACGACCTGGTTCACGCCAAGACCGGCAAATTGACGACCCAATTGCGCTCGCCGCGCAAGAACGACCTCGCCCTGGCGCGAACGGGGGCGGCCCTCGCCGAGGGTGATTGCGAGGCGGCCGCAAAGGCCCTTGAGAAAATCGAGGCGGCCGATCGCCTCGACCGCGACAAGGCGGCGTGCTACCGCGCGGCCCTCGCCGCCGGTCGAAAACTACAGCGCGACAAACAAATCGACCTCAAGGGAGCGGAGGAATTGGAGGCGTTCCTGGGCGCTCGGCCCAGGTGGCGGCACGACGGCGACAAGTTGGTCTGCGAACTGCCCGCCCAGGGACGGACAGCCCTCACGTTTCCGGTCGGCCTCCGACACGCCGTTGTCAGTGGCACCCTCGAATGGACGGAGGGCATCTCGTCCGCTCAGATCGTGACTCACACACGCGCTCTGCGGGACCAGGTTATCTTGCGCTACCTGCCCAACAACAGCAACACGGTCGAACTTGTCCGTAACGGCAGGTTGCTGAACCGGGCGGCTTTGCCACCGGGCCGGCTGGCGTTTCGCCTCGTCTTCGACCGCCGCGAGGATCTCCTCCAACCAGCCGCCGGAATCGTCTGGAAGGCCGGCGTCTACGACGACGTTCCCAGCGGTTTCCGCATCCAGGTTCACAACCACAACCGGCCGACCGTCGTCACCATCCGCGACCTGCGCATTGAGCTGACCGACTGACGCCCGCAATCATCAATTCGGCGCGAGAACCGGGTTGACCGGACTGGCCCCGTAACGTATGTTCGACCCTGACTTGGGCTGGTCGATCGTTCCCCCCAAGTCAAATCTCGTCCCCAAACCCAGTAGGGAACCGGGAACAGAGATCAGCAACGATGCTGCTCTGCTCTCTTCCGGGTTCTCTCTTCCCCGTACCCCGTTCTCTAAATCCGTTCGCCAGTCTGAACCGCCCGAAGAAAGCTCACCCACGCCCGCGGGTCGCTGTCGCCCTTTCCACGCATGAAGCGGGAGGCATCGCATGTTGAATCTCTACCGTTATCTGACGAAACGTCCGCCCAACGGCACACCAGCGCGAAAAAAGTCGGGCCAGCGCCGCGCCGCGCTTCGGCCTCAGCTGGAAGAACTGGAGCCTCGTCTGACCCTGTCGGCCGATTCGCACGTCCATTCCGTGCCCCCGAGCGTGACGCCGAACTTAACCGTGGTGCCCTCAAGTTCCGTCACGGCGGCGGGCCTTCCAGGCCAGCCCGCCGGTTTCAGCCCACAACAGATCAGCCAGGCGTATGGCTTCAATCAGATCGCCTTCAACAACGGCGCCGTCAAGGGCGACGGCCGCGGCCAGACCATCGCCATCATCGATCCTTTTAGCCAACCCAACATCGTCGGCGACCTGGCCGCCTTCGATTCCAAGTACGGTATCCCGGCCCCGCCGAGCTTCACGGTGGTAAACCAGAACGGCGACACGACGTTGCCGGCCGCCGACCGAACCTGGGGCGTCGAGATAAGCCTCGATGTGGAGTGGGCCCATGCGATGGCGCCCGGGGCGAACCTTCTGCTCGTGGAGGCCGACAGCGATAACTGGTCGGATCTGCTGACCGCCATCAATTATGCCCGCAATCAGCCGGCCGTGTCCGTGGTATCCATGAGTTGGGGCAGCAGCGAATGGCCCACCGAGCGGGCTTTCGAGGGCTACTTCACCACGCCGGCGGGACACAAGGGCATCACCTTCGTGGCCGCCAGCGGCGACGGCGGTTCGTCGGCCGGGCCAACGTATCCGTCCGTCTCGCCCAACGTCCTCGGGGTCGGCGGCACGCAACTGGGACTTCTGAACAGCATCAACTACGGCAGCGAAACAGGCTGGAACGGCAGCGGCGGCGGCCTCAGCCACTACGTCGGCGAGCCGGGCTATCAGAAAGGGATCGTGACGCAAACCAACACTTCGCGCGCGGGACCCGATGTCGCCTACAACGCGGCGACCAGCTCGCCCTACGCGGTCTACGATAGTTATCCCTACGGTGGTTGGATCACGGCAGCCGGCACCAGCGCGGGCGCACCGCAGTGGGCCGCGTTGCTGGCCATCGCCAACCAGGGCCGCGCTCTCGACGGCCTGGGCACGCTCAACGGCGGCAGTCAGACCTTGCCCGCCCTCTACAAACTGCCGGGCGGCGACTTTCACGACATCACCGCCGGCAGCAACGGCGCGTACTCCGCCGGTCCGGGATACGATCTCGTCACCGGACGCGGATCGCCGATCGTGAATAAGATCGTGCCGGACCTGGTCGCCTACGGCGCGCCCATTCCGCCGTCCCCTTCGCCGTGGATCATGAAAGCGGCCAGTGCCTCGCCGAGCACAGTCACCGGCAGGACGACCAACCTAAGCGTTCAGGGCAACGAGGACGGCGGGGGGGCCGGTTTGACCTATACATGGTGGGCCGTGAGCGGACCAGCCGGAGCGCCGCTGCCGACCTACAGCGTCAACGGCACCAATGCCGCTCAGAACACGACCGTCGCCTTCTACCGGGCCGGCACCTACATCCTGCGGGCCACGATCACGGATGCCCACGGCAAGACGGTCAGCAGCGACGTCACCGTGACCGTCCAGCAAACGCTGACGAGCATTGCAGTCACGCCCGCCCATCCCAGTGTGGCCGACAGCGGCACTCAGCAATTCACCGCCACGGGCAGGGACCAGTTCGGGCAAGCCATGAGTACGCCACCGACGAATTGGACCTGGAAACTCGCGAGCGGCGCCGGCAGCCTCAGCAGCACCGGGTTGTATACCGCGCCGTCCAGCGGCACAGGGACCGCCTCGGTGCAGGCCACCGGCCTCGGACTGACCGCCTCCACGTCCCTCACCTATGGGCCGGCGCCCGCCGCCCCCTCGAACCTGGGTGCCGCAGTGATCTCGTCGCAACAAGTGAACCTCTCTTGGCGAGACAATTCAAGCATCGAGACAGCAGTCATCGTCCAGCGTTCCACGAACGGAGGCGGCTGGATAACCATCGCGAAACTCGGCGTTAACGCGACCGCGTTCGCCGACCGAACGGTTGGTCGCGGCAAGTCGTATTCTTACCGTGTGTTCGCTTCCAACCGTTTCGGGAACTCGCCGGCCAGCAACACGACGCCACGTGTCACGCCCGCCATCGTCACTGGGACCGTCGTCGCCGGGGCGGAACAGCCCGAGGCGGTGAAGGCGGATGCTCTCTGGTTGACGTGGGACGATGAACGGATGCAGAACGACTATCAGCGGCGGCTGTCCCTCCTGGATGCCTTGTGGCAGGTATGGGGATATGATCCGGCCCAGGATCTCGATGGGACGTCGATGTCCTGAATGGCTCTCCCTTTGTTGACTTAAGAGCAAACCGACGCAACCTGGATGGGGTGTCAGCCCCTGAGTTGGAAGACTCAGGGGGGCTGACACCCCATACGCATAAAGTTCAGCCGTCGTAGCCGAATTCGTCAGAATTCGGTTTTCCGCTTGGACCGAATTCTCACGAATTCGGCTACGAATGGGAAAACACCAGCCGTAACTTGAGGCGTATGGGGCTGAGACCCGCACTCGGAGGTTTTTCCCATACTCAACAAACCAAAAGGCCGTCTGGCGTGCCGGAAGACCCGGCACCCCAGACGGCCGAAGTGTTTGACGCGGTGGATCCTACGCCAGGCTAGTCGACGGGGTCACGACTCGGAACCGCCGCCGCAAGGCGGCCAGTCCGAGCCAGCCGGACGCCAACATCCCCAGCGCCAGGCTCGACGGTTCTGGAGCCGACTGTACACCGCCGCCGCTCCCTCCAGTGGTCGGCGGGGGCGGAGTGGACGGCGTGACCGGCGGAGGCGTGACGCCGGTCGCGTTGCTCACGCTCACCAGAGCGTTGATCTGCGGCGGGGACAGCGAGCCCGGCGCGGCCAAGGTCATCAAGCTCGGATTGATCGTCACCGAGTACAGATGGCTGCCAATTTTCACGCTCTCCGTCGTCGGGTTGCTGAAGGTGTTGCTGAGTTGGGAGGACGTGGCGGTCACCGTCCCGGCGACCGTGCCGTGGAAGGTCACGTCGCCGCTCTGATTCGACTGGTTGTCCGTCAGGTGCAGGGTCAGGTTGTAGCCGACGTTGTACCTGTCGGGGGCGGCGGTCGTCGCCGAACTGGTGGTTGTCACCGTGGCGGCGGCGATTTTCGAGGCGCCGCTGCCGTCCTGGGCCAGCGCCAGGGCCACGCTGCCGGTGCCGCTGGTGAGGACGGGTCCGGGCGTGATGCTCCAGTGATACGACCAGTCCATGAAGTCGGCCCGAAGCGACGAGGTCGCGCCGAGCGCCAGCACGGCTATGAGGGAAGTGCGGAACAGGGATTTCATCAGTCGGACTCCTTTCCGGAAGATAAACCGTGACGGCCGCTCGCCGGGGACCGGCCGCCGGACGGAGAAAGTTTACCGGGTCGTTCAGACGGCGGAGGTCGGCGAAGAGATCGATCTCCGCTTTCGCCGCCGCCAGCCCGCCAGCCCGGTACAAGGCAGCGCCAGCGCCGCGAGGGTCAGCGTTGAGGGTTCCGGGGTGCCGCTGACTCCGCCGCCGCCGTTGTTTCCGGGTGTCGCCGTCACTGTGGCGTTGAGGCTGCCCGCGTTGGCGACGCCGGGCGGTCCCGGCGGCGTGTAAGTGCCGATGCTCACGGAATAAGTGTTGCCCCCCAGATTCAACTGCTGCGTGGCCGGCGAAGTGAGGGTGTTCTTGATGTTGGCGTTGTCCGCGGTGAGGGTGCCGCTGAAGAAACCCGAGAACGTCAAACTGCCCGTCGCCTTCGAGGCGGAGTCTTGCAACTGCAAGGTGAAGGTGTAGGAGGCATGAGTGAACGTATCGGGATTGGACTGCGGCGCGGTGCTGAAGGCGCGAAGGTTGGTGAGGACCGTATTCGACGAGCCCGCGGCCGATTTACTGGACTCGTTGGTCAGGCTGATCCAACCGGAACCGCCTCCGTCGGAGGTGATCTTGGTGGCGCTGGGGGTCCAGTTGTACCCCCACTGAATGAGGTCCGCGCGGGCGCCGACGCGGGCCGACAGAAGCAAAGCAAGGGCGATGCCGGCGCAACGGCGCAGCGAAAGTGATCCGTGCATGGGTCCTTCCTTGCACTGTGGCGATGGGGTTAAAGGGAACCGAGAGGGGGCGAGAAGTCCCAGGGAGGAGCGACACGGACAAGCGTCGTTGCTTCGGCCATGCCAAGGCCACCCTAACAAACCCGGATGTTAACGAAGAAGACATACAAGAATCAAGACGTGTTCGAGCGTGCCGATGCGCCCTTCTCGTCAGGGACCGACGGCCGAACCGATGCGCACGCGCACGCGCTGACCGATGCGCAGCGGCGGCTGACCGGCTTCCAGGGCGATCAGCGTCTCGACGGTGCGAACGTCGTTGAACTGGAACGGCTCCTGCATGACGGAGCGGCGTTGCGTGATCCAGTTGGAAACGCGCTCCACCTTGCCGTGCCAGACTCGGCCGGAGTCCGTTTCGTCCGAGACGCGCGCCATTTGTCCGACCGCGACGCGGCCGATGAACTCCTGCTCCACGTCGGCGCGGATCACTTGCGGCCCCTCCGCGGCGAACTGCACGGCCGGCTGCTTACTCGAACTCCCCAGCACGTCGCCCGGCCCGACGAGGACGCGCAGCACCGTCCCACCACGCGGAGCTTTTAGGGTGCAATCCTCCAGCGCGAAGCGTGCCTGGTCCCGGCGGGCGTGCATGATTTCCACTTCCTTCTCCGCTCGGCGCAAACTATCGAGAGGATCCAGTTTGTTCAGATCGTCCAGTCGTTTCTCCTCGCCGCGCAGCATGGCCTCCAACTCGTGAACGTGGTCCTCGCTGACGGCGAGATCCTTGGCATCGAGCAGTTGCTTTTTCACCAGTTCTTGCTGGCGGTCGAGCTGATGCTGGGCGGCAGACAGACGTCGCCGCATGGCCTCGACGGCGTCTTTCTGTTGGGCGACGCGGCTGCGCTGCTTTTCCGGACCCTTGCGGGCTTCCTCGCGTCGCAGTTCCGCCTCCTCCAGGGCGGCCTGCGCCTCCGCAAGCCGGCTTTTAGCCGGTCCGTCCTCCAGGCGAACCAGGACCGCGCCCTCGGAAACCGTCTGCCCCTCGCGCGCCGGCACTTCGGCCACGCGTCCGGGTTGCAGCGGGAAGAGGGCCGTTACCCCGTGTCGAAGATCGACCTGACCGAAGCAAACGACCTCGCCAGTACCTGCAATGCTCTCGTTCTTTCCGGTATCGTCCGCCGTGGATGGGGATGCGCCGCGCGAGGAGTAGCTGAACAGCAGTCCGGCGGCGGGCGTGCCGATGGCCACAAGCAACAGGGCCAACACCCACAAGATCCGTCGCCCGGCAGAAGTGCGGTTCATGGGACAACTCCAAAGGATGAAGGATGAAGGATGAATCTAATGCGTTTTCCTTCATCCTTCATCCTTCATCCTTTCGGGACAGACAGCCGTCATCTAGGTAAAAGACGCGATCGGCGTAGGGCACGATGCGGGCGTCGTGGGCGACAATGAAGATGGTGGCGCCGCGCTCGCGGGCGGCGTGCCGCAGCGACTGAATCACCTGCTCGCCGTGCGCCCAATCGAGCGAACTGGTCGGCTCGTCGGCGAAACAGAAGGTCGGATCCTTGAGCAAGGCGCGGGCGATGGCCACCCTCTGCTTCTCGCCGCCGGAGAGTTGATCGGCGCACAGGTCGCCGCGCTTTCCCAAGCCGAGCCGTCCCAGAGCCGCATCCACCCGGCGCGACGCCACGCGCCGCGAAGCGCCCTCGCCCCAGCGCAGTACCATCTCCAACTGTTCGCGGGGCGTCAGCGAGGGAAACAGATTGAAGCCCTGGAAGATGAAGCCGAAGTGCCGCAGCCGAAATTGCCGCTGCGCTCGCTCCGACATCCGCCACAGGTTCTCCCCCAGGACAAGCACTTCGCCGCGATCTGGCCGCAGCAAGCCCGACAGCACCGCAAGCAGCGTGGACTTGCCGCTGCCCGATGGACCCATCAGCAGCAAGACCTCGCCGCCGTACAGGTCGAGCGAAACATCTCGCAGAACCGTCGTCGCCGTCTCGCCGTCGCCGAAGGACCGAAACAGGTTACGGGCCTCCAGCGATACCTGGACGGCCGGCATATCAACCCCCAACAAATCCCAAATCCGAAAAGCAATCCGACTGCGGAAGATCGACTATCTCAACTATATCATGTTCTCGGTTTAATTGGTTGGCGAGGCTTCCGCGAAGCGTTGCTCATCCGTAGGTGTCAATCGACCTCGACCATCGCCTTGATGACTCCGGTTTCCGCTTTGGTGTACGACGGAAAATGGCCGATCATCTCCGCGAACGGCGTGCGATGTGTGATCCACGGCCGCGTGTCGATCCGTCCTTCCTCGATCAGACCGATGATGTGTTGGAAGTCCTGCGGCAAGGCGTTGCGTGAGGCGAACACCGTCATCTCGCGTCGGTGCAGCAGCGGATCGGGAAAATGAATGTCCTCCGTCACGATGCCGACGAAGACGAGCCGGCCGGTGTGGGCGACATAGTTGAAGGCGTTGCACATTGAATTGGTGTTGCCCGTCGCGTCGAACACTACTGGGGCTAGGGCGCCCTCCGTGATGTCCTGCAACTCCTTCAGCTCCGAGCCATCGCCCCGGAAGCGGATGGTGTGATGGACGCCCATCTGTTTCTTGCAGAAATCGAGGCGTTTTTCGTTGAGATCGAGGACGAGCAGTTTCGCCCCGCTCAGCTTGACGAACTCGATGACCGAAAGGCCGATCGGCCCCGTACCTACAACGAGAGCGTGTTCGCCCGGCTGCGGTTTGGCGCGATTGACGGCGTGACAGCCGATGCCCAGTGTCTCGACGAGGGCGAGTTGATCGAGCGTCAGCTTGCTCGACGGGTGCAGCTTGCGGGCGGGGACGAGAAAGCGCGGCCGCAGTCCGCCGTCGGTGTGGACGCCGAGGACTTGCAGGTTCTCGCAGCAGTTTTCGCGGCCGCGCCGGCAGGCGAAGCACTTCCGGCAGTTCAGGTACGGCTCGATCGAGCAGCGCTCGCCCGGCTTGATGTTTGTTACGCCCTCCCCGACCGCGACGACCTCGACGCCGAGTTCGTGGCCGGGGATGCGCGGATAACTGTAGAAGGGCATCTTGCCGAGATAACCGCTGATGTCGGTACCGCAGATGCCGACGCGATGGACGCGCACCATCGCCTCGCCGGGTCCGGGTTTGTTCGGTTCGTCGATGCCGATCTGCTCGAAATGTCCCGGCTTTGTCAACTGAATCGCTTTCATGGGGGATGCTCGTGTTGCTCGTCTCCGGGCGCGCGGGCTTGTGTGTCCGTAATCTTACGAGTCGAAGCCGCGTTGACACAATCCCCCGACGGCCGGGCCGTCACGGCGCGCTCTCCAGCAGGACGGCCAACTGCGGACAGGGCACGCCGGCCGCCTGGAATACGTCGTGGGCGGAGAGCATGCCGCGCACCAAGGCGCCGATGCGCTCCCGGCTCAGGGCGGCGAAGGCGGACGGCAGATCGCGGTAGCGCGGACCGACGGGCAGCCAACCCCGCCGTCGGCAGTAATGCTGCAAGCGTGAACGAAGAAACAGACGAAAGCTCAACCGATTGCGGAAGTGCGTACCATCGTGGGCGAAGAGATCCGGCGCCATGGCCCGCAGCAAGCGGTCGCGCAGCGCGGCACCGGCGCACACGCCTCGCGCTTGCAGGTGGCAGAGTTGATGAAACTTGCTTACGGCAGGCAGACCAACCAGATGCTCCAGCAGGAGAGTGCCCTCGCTCACCTCGTCGGCGGCAGGTACATGGATCTCGACCTCTTCCAGCAGAGCGAACAGACTCGAACGGATGCGGCGGCGCAGTTCCGCCTGGTTCGCCTCGCGGGCCGGTGTATCTTTTCGGCCGGAGGACTGCACGGTCAGCGCCAGATCGGTTTCCGTCTGGACCTCCTCGAAGGCAAGTAGCGCCGGGCGAGCGGCCGGGTCGCCTCCATGATTCTCCGTTAGATAATTCACCGCCTCCAGGGCGTTGCGCAGCTCGGCGCGGGCCGAGCGCGTTGAGTAGCCGGCGCCGTGCGGCTGCTCGATGCTGCGCAAATCCTGCCGCAGTTCGGCATCCTTCTCGGCCTGGTGGCGAAACCAGGCTTGCAGGTCGTCGTCCAGTTCGCCGCGCAGCCAGGCGAGCCAAAACGTCACCTCGCCGCCGTGAGCCTGGATGACGGTACGCGGCGAGGCCAGGTCGGAGCGTCGGCGATCGCGACGATTCGGCGGATGAGCCGTCCAGCGAGCCAACCGCCGCGCGTCAATTGGGGGCGGGTCGTTCGAGTGATCCATGCGAGTCTCCTTGGCGAGTCAATCAATACTCGTGCGAGATCCGGGGAAACCAATCTCGGCGCTATCCGCTCTCCGCCGGAGTGGACAGCGGATAGCGGATAGCGGATGACGGATAGCGGAGTTGCCACCAGGCACGGTCGGCGTCGAGCAGAGCGCGTGCCGGCTCGCCCGTTTCTTGCGTGGACTCCAACCAGAGGATGAGGAGATCGACAGCCGCTCGCCGGTCGTCCCGGAACCCATCGCGCAGCGCGGCCAGCCGGCGGCGGAAGAAATAGCTGCGCTCACGGTCCTCGCGGCCGAACGTCGCCAGCCACTGTCCGCCGTCGAGCCAATCGCTCAGGCGGGCCAGCGCCGGCACATCGTGCGGCGGAAAGCCGGCGTGCAGCAGCCAGTACGCCAGGCGGCGGCAGGCGGCCAATTTCCTCAGGATCGGGAACGCGTCCAGAAACGCCTGCAAGTTCATCTGCCAGGCGCCGACGTTGGTCGCCCGGCCGTTGTGCAAGCGGCGCTCCTCCAACATGCTCTGTAAACGCTGGGCTGCGTCCACCAACTCGGCGAAGAGCAGGACCGGCCCGCGCTCGGCGGAGGTCTCGCCGCGCCCCGCGATGGCGACCCGTCGAGTCAGTTCGTCCATGTTTTCCTGGACGATGCAGGCGAGATCGATCAACACCGCGTTCCCGCCGGTCAGCAACGGCGTCAGCAGCCGGTCGTTCTGGTCGGCCCACCATTGCAACCGCCACTGGCGCGTCTGCCGGGCCAGGCCGCTCTGGCGAAACCACGGGAAACCCGCGCGGATCTGCTCTTCCGACGGCTCCCCATGGCGGGCCATCCACTCGACGATGCGCTTCCGCTCGCGCGCCAGCGCCGGCCCGCTCGTCTCTTCCGAACCCGCATACGCCAGGTTCTTGCGGGCCAGGTAATCCAGTTCCTCCGCCGTCAGATCCAGCGGTTGCTCCTCGCTGTTCTCCTTGATCTTGTGCAGACAACGCAACTCCAGCGGCACATTCGTCTCCAGAAAATCGCGTTCCACAACGACCGTCTCCGGTCTCGGCCAGGCCGCCGGGGCGCGCTCGACCTCGCCCGCATCGACGCGCGGCGCTCGCCCCTCATGACGGCTCGCGTCGATCTGACGGCGGGCGGCGCTGATGTTCATCAGGCTGTCGAGCGTCGGGTAGCGCTCGTAATCCCAGCGATCGACGACGATCAGCAGTGTGAGGGCGCGATCCTGCGCCGCATCGTTGACGCCGCCGCAATGATAACGCCGGAACAGTTCGTCGCGCGCCTCCGGCCGGCGATAGCGCCACCACAAAAAGCCGAGCACGGCGTCGCGCGTGTTCCCATCCACCTCGCCGGCCGGCAGCCAGCCGCGCCGCGTCCACAGCGTCTCCAATGCCTGAGCATCGCGCCCCCACAGCCACAAAAACGCGGCCAACTCGTCCGACATCCGCGCGTATTCGTCCGGCTCCGAAGTGGTCCCGACGAGTTGCCCGGCAAGCATCTGTAGGGCGACGGCATTGCCTGCCACCGCCCACAGCAGGGCCAGCAAACGGATATCGTAGCAGGCATAATCGCTGCCGGGCGCCGGCACCATAAGGCGGCCTTCCGGCCGACGGCCGCGGTTGTAGCGCCGCGCCAGTGTGTACTCCGCCAACGGCTCGTGCCGCCGCAGTCCCTCGCGCAGATCGTTGTCCACGAGGTAGTCGTGCTGGCTCGGCATGAGGGGAACCTCCTGAACCGCCTGTTCGCGGTCGTTCGGGCGCGCTCTCCGCCCGGAAATATACGACCGGACTGCTCGCGTTTTGTCCCGCCGGCCATTTTTTCCAGACGCATCTCCTTTCGAGTCTCCCACACCCGGAGCGCGCAAGCTAGTCGCGTTGACGCCATCGCCACAAAAAAGGTAGACTGGCGCGGTCTCACAGGACACAGGGACGTTAAAGGATCGGATGTCTCCGCAGGCCCGGTTCCAAGGAGAGGGACCATGAGAGCAACCTTATGGGCATGTTGTGCCGCGCTGTCCCTGGTCGCGCTGATCGGGGTCGGTCGGCGATGGGCAGAAGGCGAGGAGAAGCCGGAGAAGTCAGCCACGCGGATCGGGCTTCTCAACTTGAAGCACGTCATCAAGAAGTATGACAAGTACAAAGAATTCCAGAAAAGCGTTATGGAAGCCATCACGCCCATTCAGAAAAAGGACGCGGAACTACGCAAGCGCGCCGAGAGCCTGAGCGAGAAGAAGCGCGCAACAGACCTACCCGAGAAGAAGAAAAAGATTGAGCGCGAGCTAAAACTATTGCAACGCGAGATCGAGGACAACACCGCCGAGGCCAAGCAGGTTCTGGGAAAGATGTTCGATGAGACATCCAAGGCGATCTATCTGGAAGTGCGGGAAGTCGCGAAGCGTTACGCCATCGCTCACCATCTCGACCTGGTGCTGCACTACAACGATCCTCCCCCCGACGAAGAAGTGATGAGTCCGTCGAGCATCCCACGCAAAAAGACGGAGGCGGGGCTGCGACGCCTGTATTCCGCGCCGGGCATCGACATCACGGAAGACATCGTTGCCATCCTCAATCACGACAAGAAATCGACTCGATAAGTTCGTGCCGCGTCCGCATGGGACGCTTTCGACATCGAAGGACCGGATGTTTCTCTGTTCCAAGGAGAGGGACCATGAAAGCGATGTTCTGCGCGGGTAGTCTCGTCGTGGCCCTGGCCGCCGTCATCGGCGCCGGCCGACTGTTCGCCGACGGCAAGGACCAAAAACCAGCCAAGCAGCCGAAGCCGCAAACGCGGATCGCCCTCCTCAACCTGACTCACGTCATCAAGAACTACGACAAGTACAAGAACTTCCAGGGAGAGATGAAGACGACCGTCAAGACCTTTGAAGAGCGCGATAAGAAGCTGCGCGCTCACGCCGAGAAATTGCGCGCTCAGATGGAGAAGGCGAAACAGCAGAAGGAGGAATCGGGCGTTGTCCCCGCGAAGGCAGACGACCTTGAGGAGAAGCTCAAGAAGATCCAGCGCGATTTGGAGGACAATCAGGTCAAAGCCAAGAAGGCGCTCGGCAAGAAAAGCGAAGAGGAGATGAAAATCCTCTATATGGATGTCTACGAGGCGGCCCGCCGCTACGCCGCCGCGCACGAGTTCGATCTGGTGCTGCACTACAATGACGGCGTCACCGAGGAAGAGCTGCATTCCCCGCAGAACATCGCCCGCAAACTCAACACCGGGGCACTCACGCCTTTGTACGCCGCTCGCGGCATGGACATCAGCAGCGAACTGACCAATCTCCTTAACGAAGGCTTGCGCAAGAATTGAGCGACGCACTCGACGACCCTCTGCGAGCCTGGATCGTGCGAACGGTCCAGGCTCCTTTCGTTTCTGTAAGCTTGCAAAGGTGGACGGGGAAAAAGCGCGACAGTCCTGCGGAATCCGCCCTGCCGCCATATGATGATCGTAACGGCCGCCACGGATTGCCCACCGTGTAGGTGCCGCGAGCCGAGCGGCACTTCGCGTCCGGCTCGGCTCGCCGGACCTACCGAACGACGGCCTCGAATGCAGGAGACGTTCATGAATGCGCATACCCATGCGGAACCGACGGCGGTGGTCATCTTCGGCGGGGGCGGCGATCTCACCCATCGCAAACTCGTGCCGGCGCTGTACAACCTCTTTCTCGATCACTGGCTGCCGGGCAATTTCGCCATCCTCGGCATCGACCGGCTCGACCTGAACGACGACGCCTATCGCAAGCATCTCCGCGAGGGCGTCGATCAGTTTTCGCGTCGCGGCGAAGCCAAGGACGACGAATGGGACCGCTTCGCGCCGCACCTGCACTACCTGACCGCCGACTTCACCAATGCCGATTCGTTCGCCAAGCTCGCCGAACAACTCGCCGCCTGGGACAAGGACTGGCAAACGAAGGGCCATCACATTTTCTACCTGGCCACGGCCCCGCGCATGATCGAGGTCATCGCGCGCCAGCTCAATCAGGCCCAACTCCTCGCCGACGAGCAGCGCGCGCGCCTGGTCGTGGAAAAGCCGTTCGGTCACGATCTCGAATCGGCCCGCACGCTCGACCGCCAGCTTAGCGGCCAGATGCACGAAGATCAGATTTATCGGATCGATCACTACCTCGGCAAAGAAACGGTGCAGAACATCCTCGCCCTGCGTTTCGCCAACAGCTTTCTGGAGCCGATCTGGAACCGCCGTTACATCAATCACGTCCAGATCACCGTCGCCGAGGAAGTCGGCGTCGGGCATCGCGGCGGGTACTACGACCACGCCGGCGCCCTGCGCGACATGATCCAGAACCACCTGCTGCAAGTGCTGTGTTGCATCGCCATGGAGCCGCCCGTTTCCTTCGACGCCAACGAGGTGCGCAGCAAAAAGACTGATGTCTTGAGGGCAATTCGTCCCCTGTCGCGCGATCACGTGTCGCAGTTCGTCGTCCGCGGCCAGTACGGCCTGGGCACGCAGGAAGGCCAAACGGTGCCGGGCTATCGCCAGGAGCCGGACGTGCCCGGCGATTCATCCACGGAGACGTATGCGGCGCTGAAGCTGCACGTCGATAACTGGCGCTGGCAGGACGTGCCGTTTTATCTGCGCACCGGCAAGCGGCTGCCGGCGCGCGTCTCTGAGGTGTTCATCCAATTTCAGCCGGTGCCGCATCGCTCGTTCCCGGTCAGCTCGGCCAACTGGATGCCCAATCGCCTGGCCATCCGCATCCAGCCGGAAGAGGACATTCAGATGCGATTTCAGGCCAAGCAGCCTGGTCCGGCACTGCATTTGCGGCCGGTCCATATGCGCTTCTCGTACAAGGAATCGTTCCGGGCGCCGACGCCGGAAGCCTACGAGACGCTGCTGTTGGACGTGATCCGCGCCGACGCCACGCTGTTCATGCGCGCCGATCAGGTCGAAGCCGCCTGGGGCGTCGTCCAGCCGATCCTCGAAGATTGGGAGTCGCATCCGCCGCTGGACTTTCCCAACTACGCCGCCGGCAGTTGGGGGCCGGAAGACGCCGACGAACTACTGGCGCGCGACGGCCGGCACTGGCTCATGCCCGATTTGACCAAGAACTCGCCTTAGAAGTGTTTTCCCGACCAGCCCGGAGCGCCAGCGACGACCGAAAACCCGTCGCTGGCGCTCCGGGCTGGTCGAGAAACCACTTCTAAGCCCTGACACACACAACCGACAACTCGATGTCACTTACGAAGGAGCATTCCATGACCGACCTGCGAGAACTGGCCGCCCAGCTGCGCGTGGACAGCATCCGCTGCACGACGGCGGCCGGCTCCGGCCACCCCACGTCCTCGATGTCCGCCGCCGACCTGATGGCCGTGCTGATGAGCAAGTATCTCCGCTTCGATTGGGCCAATCCACACAAGCCGCAGAACGATCGCCTCATCTTCAGCAAGGGCCACGCTTGCCCGCTGCTCTACGCGATGTTCCGCGCCGCCGGCGCCATCAGTGAAGAGGAACTGCTGTCGCTGCGAAAGTTCGGCAGCCGCTTGCAGGGGCACCCCAATCCGCGCGTTTTGCCACTCGTCGATGTCGCCACCGGCTCGCTCGGTCAGGGGTTGCCCATCGGCGTCGGCATGGCCCTCAACGGCAAGTATCTCGACAAGCTGCCCTATCGCGTCTGGGTGGTGCTGGGCGATAGCGAGATGGCGGAAGGCTCCATCTGGGAGGCGTTCGACAAGGGATCGTACTACAAGCTCAACAACCTGATCGGCATTCTGGACATGAATCGTCTCGGCCAGCGCGGTGAGACGGACCTGGGATGGAATAGCCCCGCCTACGCCGCGCGCGCTCGCGCCTTCGGCTGGCACGCCATCGAAGTGAACGGTCACGATCTTGAGGCCATCGACCGCGCCTATACGGAGGCGCTGAAACAGAAGGAGCAGCCGACCTGCATCATCGCCAAGACGGAGAAGGGCCACGGTTTCTCGCAGGTGGCCAACAAGGATGGTTGGCACGGCAAAGCCCTGCCGCCCGATATGGAAAAGGCCGCCCTTCAGGAACTGGGCGGCGTGCGTCATCTGACCGTCGCGACGTCGAAACCCGAAGACAAGGCGCCCGCGTCTCGTCCGGGTCCGCAACCTTTGAAATTACCTACCTACGATGTCGGTAAAAAAGAGGCGACGCGCAAGGCCTACGGCGACGCGCTGGTGGCGCTGGGCGCCAGCCGGTCGGACGTGGTGGCGCTGGACGGCGAAGTGTCGAACTCGACCCATGCCGACGAGTTCAAGAAAGCGTATCCCGATCGTTTCTTCGAGATGTTCATTGCCGAGCAGCAAATCCTGGGCGCCGCGGTCGGCCTGGGCGTGCTGGGCAAGCGCGCCTTCGCCTCGACGTTCGCGGCCTTCTTCACGCGCGCCTACGATCAGATCCGCATGGCGGCCATCTCCAACGCGACCATTCATCTCAGTGGCTCGCACGCCGGCGTCAGCATTGGCGAGGACGGGCCGTCGCAAATGGCGCTGGAAGACCTGGCCATGATGCGGGCCGTGTGCGACAGCACCGTTCTCTATCCGTGCGACGCCAACCAGACCGCTCACCTGATCGGTCTGATGGTGGATCTGAAAGGGATCTCGTATCTGCGCACCACGCGCGAGAAGACGCCGATCATCTACCCGCCCGGCGAGAAATTCCCCGTCGGCGGCAGCAAGGTGGTGCGTCAGTCCGGCCAGGACCGCGTCGCCGTCGTCGCCGCGGGTATCACGCTGCATGAGGCGCTGAAGGCCGCCGACACGCTCAAGGGCAACGGCGTCGCCGTGCGCGTCATCGACGCCTATTCGGTCAAGCCGATGGACAAGAAGACATTGGCGCAGGCGGCGAAGGACACCGGCGGCAAGATCGTCGTCGTCGAGGACCACTGGATCGAGGGCGGGCTGGGCGATGCAGTCCTGGAGGCGTTCGCTGCCGAGGGGGCGCTGCCGCGCGTGGTCAAACTGGCCGTGCGCGACATGCCCGGCTCCGGCACGCCGGCACAGCTCCTCAACGCGGCCGGCATTGACGCGGAACACATCGTCAAGGCGGTGAAGTCGCTGCTCTGATTGCGGCTTGCCGATTCTGGTTTTCTGGTTCCCAAACTCGGTTTGGGAACCATCTTCACGAAACTCTGTTTCACGGAAGTTAGTACCGCTCGGAGCGGCGAAGTAACCGTTCACGGGTCGAGGGCGACAAACGTGCAGAGCGAGAACGAGCGGTGAAGGTGCTACCCGGCTACGTCGGTCGATGTGACGAATGGCACTTAGTTTATCAGCAAGTCGTTAGCCCAAAGTGACAGAGGCAAGAAGGGCCTCTCTTGCGTAGATGGTTTTTGCAACCAACCCATCGGCGGCAAGGAGGGTCCAATCATGCGTCATTCTAATCAAGCACTTGGTGCCTACCTATGAGGTCCTGACGACCGCCTGTCAAGGATGTGGCTTCTTCGGTAGCCTCGGCAGGCACAAAACCTCGCTTGGCGACACGGTTAATGCGTTCACCAGGAACCTGCCCTCGGTCACGGCACGATAGTTGCGAACTGATTTTTTGGAGGAACCCAAGACCGTGCTGACACCACATTCCGGGGAGGTCCAACATGACTCGCTTTTTCTACACGACAATCGCTCTCGTGCTGATCGCCGCTCCGTGCCAGGCGCAGTCACGCCAGGCGGTGAGTTTGGTTCCCAGTGATGCGCTCGGTTTCCTTCTGATCAAGGATCTGCGCCAGTTGAGCGATAAGGTGGAAAACTTGGCCAAGAAACTGAATGTCGAAGAACGCGTGTCGCTCTTGGAATTGATCCACAAGGAAATGGGCATCCGGGAAGGCCTCAACGACAAAGGCAGCGCGGTTTTCATCGTTCTCAAAACCAAAGACGAAAAAAACAGCATCGCAGTGGTGATCGCCTTACCCGTTTCCGATCGCCAGAAGATGGCCCAGCAGTTGGCCATGAAGGATCTCAAGGACACCATTGCCGAAGGCGAAGTCGGGCTGAAATCGGGTCTTCTGGCCGGCATCGGGGGCAAAGAAGCCGATGCGACGCCCAAGAAGTTTCCGGTCCTCGTGGCCAGGCGCGGCGATTTTGTGCTTCTGGCCCCTCCCGAAAGCCGCGCGGGGCTGGAAGTGGTCCTCCATGCCAAGAAGAACATCACGGCCTCGCTGCGGCCGGTGCAGGATTGGCTCGACGAGCAGGACATGGCCGGCATCTGCACCGATCGCGGCGTCAGCACGGGCCTGGCGATGTTCCTCAATGGTCCCGGAGGCGGGGCCGAAAGCAGCACGCAGGGACAAGTCCGGCAGCTGAGGGAGACCTTCGCGGAAGTGGAAAAAAATGTCCAATTGATTGCCTTCGGCGCCTCGATTGAGAAAGACGGGCATTCACGCCTGGCGACCCGTGTCCAGTTCCAGCCGGAAGGATCCTATGCCAAGTGGATCGCCAAGGCCGAACCGCTCCGAGAAAAGCTCCTGGCCAGGTTTCCGGACCAGCCCCAATTCGCGACGGCGCTGGCCCGCATCTCCGCCCAGACCACGCTTGAAGGAGTCGCCAAGTATCTCTTGAGCGAACTGCCTGCGGACAAACGCGATGCCCTCACGAAGGAGATGACCAAGCTTGTCCAACAGATTTCGGAAGTGGGCGTCTGCCTGTACACCACCAGCAAGGCCGGTGGGCCGGCGTTGCCGATCAAGTCTGCTGTGAGTTCCTGTGACCCCGTGTTGCTCGCTCAGGTCCGTGACGCCACCACCTTCCTCGATGACGCCGTGGACTTGCTCCGGCACGCCAGCCGAGCGGCGCGGAGCGCCGACAAGACCAAGGTTGAGGTGAGCTATCAGGAAAAAGAAATCGCCGGCAAACCGAGCCGCCTAATCACCATGCGCAGAGGCGAACAGGGCAGCGGCAAGGACCGGCCGCAAGTCTTCCTGCTGACCGCGCTGGATGGCCAGACCGTCCTGGGCTGCTTGTTGCCCGACCGCGAGAAGGCTGAGGCCACTGTCACCAAGTTCTCCAAGCAAGCGGATCGCTCCCTCGCCGCGAACGCTTCGCTGCAAAAGACGAGAAAACTGCTGCCCGACAAGTTACAAGTCGAACTCTTACTTGATCTGCAGACCTTCGGCATTTTGGGGCAAAGTGAGTCGGACAAGACGCAGGTGTCGCACGTTGCTCCGCTCGGCTTTGCGATGCGTGCGCTTCCGGCCGCTCTGGAGGCCCAGTTCGTGGTCCCATTTGACGCCTTGAAAGCCGTGGTTGACGCGAGCAAGGCGAAGGCAAAGGAGAAGGAGAAATAGCGCTACCGCGACGGCATCGCTTGTTCTGCGGCACTCCTTGCCAATGCTCAGTGGCGTAGAGGGCTGGAGCGGTATCGGAGACTGAACTTCGACGGCTCCCAATCGAGTTGCGTTCGCACAAGCCATGCTCGTAAGACACCGGCATTGCGCAAGTTCATTATCATCACTCGCGTACTGTGCGGTGAGGCTGTAGGACAGCGAGGGTGCGCCTGTCATCCTCGGCTCGTGAACGGGACCGCGGCGAAACGGAGTTTCGCGGACGGCGTTCCCAAACAGAGTTTGGGAACGAGGAAGGACATTCAGCAATCCGCAATCAGGAGGCCATCCCGTCCTGCAGAAGAAAAAGGTGGCAGGAACCGTTGTTCATCCTCCAGCAGTGCCCAGCCCTCCTGATGCGCGACCAAGGATCATCGCCGCCTGAATTCCAGAAGTAGGCGGTCAGGGATGAGAAATGGCCCTCGCCGGCGCGGCGAGAGCAATAGCCTCCTTCTTCCCCCAATCCCTTGTACTTCTGAATGGCCTCTTCGCCTCCTTGCGGGGTAGAATGGAGCAGGCAACGGTGCCGCTGGGCAGGAGGCGGGATCTTGCATGGCCACTCGGGATCTGATTGGGAAGCGGGGCGAGGCGATCGTGACGGCTCGGCTCATGGACTTCTGCGGCAACCCTGATCCCTACTTCGACGTTCACCCTTTGGGCGAGAAGTGCCCGACGTTCGACTACCTCGTGGAACTCGTCAACCTGGGGAGCAGCGTCCCGTACTTCCTTGCCCAGGTCAAGTCCACCCAGAAGGGGTTCACAAAGACAGAACGTCGATTGCTCGTGCAGGTAGACGAGGAAGACGTCCGGCGGATGGTCCAGTGCCCTTTCCCCACCTATCTTATCGGGGTAGATGAGCCGAACGACAGGGCCTATGTGGTTTCGATGCACGGCAACCTAAGCGGGCCGATCGCATCCATGCCGTCCAGATACCCACTGACCTCTCGGAACCTCCGTAGACTGTGGGAAGAAGTGGCCGACTACTGGAAGAAGCTCGATCCCACGGCGAAGGCGTCCGTGTTTCTCTATGAGGATTGACTCCCATGTCGGAAAAGGAACAACAACGCAAGATCTTCGTCGAGAAGAGGGCTCGTGCCCTCGCGATAATGTTCTTGACCCGCCGAGAGGACCTCCTCATCGAAGAAGTGAAGGACGACATCGGACTGGATTACATCGTTCGCTTTCACAGCGAAGGCAAGGAAGGGCTTCGTGAGTTCGGCATTGAATTGAGAGGGGTCTGGGCGGCTTCAACCAAAGAACATGCCGATAAGGTGCTTCGTCCGTCCATGCAACAGATGAAGCGATACGGCCCGTTCCTACGACCCGTTTGCCTATTCTTCTTCACGATGGAGAACGACGGAGCATGGTATACGTGGGTCGCGGAGCCGACCGAATCGGAAGAGGGGAAGCCCCTGCTTCGTTCGCGCGACGAGCCGGATTGCCGGCAACTCGACAAAAGGGCATTGAAAGATATTATCGAGCGCGTGGACGGGTGGTACGATGCCATCTTCCCCAGCCTTATCGTGAACGGGCCAGGAGAGCGCAAGGCGCATCGCAAGCAAGCGAAGCCGTGAACCCATCTTGAATCCCAGCCGGGCGAACAGCCCGATCATCCTTGACTGGGATCAGACGCCAATCGCATAGCGGCTCAGGGCGCTCCCTCTTGATTGATGGTGTCGATGAGCTGGCGCAGCCGGCCGAGGCTGCGGCGGTCGAAGTGGAAACGCACACGCGGCAGGTGGATAATGTGCGTGTCGTTGGACTCTTCCGGCAACGCCTCGCATTGCTCGAAGGTGCCGGACACCAAGATGTCCGCGAACTCGTCGCGGATGCGCTCCATCAGCGTATCGGACAGCCGGTGTCGCAGGCGAAGCAGCAGATCGCCGTGGACGTAACGCATGCTGTGATAGACGCGATAAAAACGCACCACCTCGGCGACCGCTTCGTCCACCGAATCGGTGACTTTGAACAGCGACATGTCCGCCGGCGAGATCAGATCGCGCGCCAGCAGTTCCTCGGTGATGTAGTCGCGCCAGCGCACCCAGTAATCGCCGCCCGGCTCGTCCACCATGACGATGGGGAAAATCTGGCTCTTACCGGTCTGCACCAGCGTCAGCACCTCGAAACACTCGTCCTGGGTGCCGAAGCCGCCGGGGAAAAGGGCGACGGCGTCGGACTCCTTCACGAACAGCAGCTTGCGCGTGAAGAAGTATTTCAGGTGCATCAGTTTCAAATCGCCGCGGATGATCGGGTTGGCCTCCTGCTCGAAGGGCAGCAAGATGTTGACGCCGATGCTCTTTTCGCGACCGGCGCCGACGTGGCCCGCCTCCATGATGCCGCTGGCCGCGCCCGTGATGACCATCCAGCCGTCCTCAGCCATGCGCTTGCTGAACTCGACGGCCTGGGCATAGGCCGGGTTGCTGGCCGGCAGACGCGCCGAGCCGAACACCGTCACCTTGCGCAGATGGCGGTACGGCGTGAACACCTTGAACGAATAGCGCAGCTCCTTCAGCGCCGTGCTGAGCAGTTTCACGTCGCCCCGCGTGGCACCGTCGCGGATGAGCTTGTCGGCCGTCTCGCGGATTTGCTGAGCGAGCTGCTCGATGCCGATAACCTGGCGATCGTCGGTCGCCGCGTCGTCGTGAACGTGCTGGAAGGAACCTTGAAACGAAGGTCGGCCGGAGCCGAGGACTGGTTTATCCATTGGCTTCTTTTCTCTGTTCGGAGAGGTCCGCCATTCCGTCACGGCGGGTAGTTGGGCGCCCATTGACTATTGTACGTCACCAACGGAATGATGATTCGGCGAACCGGCTGCGTCAGCTGCCGGGTGGAAACCTGACCCGGCAGCTGACGCAGCCGGTTCGCCGGGTCAATCGCCCGTTAGGGCGGCGAGGGCTTCGGCGCGGGAGTCGTACAAGGCCCATAAGGTGTCCAGGGCGGTCATGTGCAGCAGTTCGCGGGCGCGGTGCGACGGACCGGCCACGACCACCTCGCTGCCGTGCTCCTTGACGCGCTTGTGGCAGCGCAACAGGAAGGACAGGAACACCGAGCCGACGTAATCGACGCGGCTAAGGTCAAAGATGAGTCCGGCGGGGGGGTCGGTGCGCAAGGGAGCGAGCACCATCATGGCCGCTTGCTCCATCAGGTTCTCCGGCATCTTCTCGACTTCCGGCGACGGCGTGATGACCGCGATGTCGCCGTGGCGTTCGATGTGGAAACTTTGGTTCTGTTTCAGTTCGTCGGTCATGGTTGTCGCCGTCCGCTGTGACAGGGTGATTCCGGTAGCTTTTAGGCTACCATCCTGCGGCGGCGAATCAAGCCGGATCGACGCTCGGCGGCGCGGAAATGGGAAGAGGTCAGTCGCGCCCAAGGGGACGATCGAAACTCGGTGCCTTCGAGGGAGTGTCCGTGGGGGGTGGTATTTTCACATCGGGCTTCCGCCCCGCTGGCGTCATGGTCGGCGGCGGAGGCAGGCCGCGCGTCTCCGCCGCACCCTCGCTGGGACGCACCTGAATCTCCTTGCGGATGCGCGGGATCTTGAGATCAACCTTGACCGGCTCCTTGGAGACGGCCTCGCCCTCGTTGCCCGCTTCGTCGATGGCGGTCACGCGGACGGAAAACTGATACAGACCCCGATCAAGTTCCAACGGCTTGAACGAATAGCTGCCGGAATTGGGCAGGTCGCGCTGCACGTCCTTCCAGGGGTCCGATTCGTTGACACGGTAAAAGATGGAGATCGGCCGAGCGCGCAGAAATTTATCGCTGGCCGTCCAGTACACCGTCAGGTTGCCGGCGTCGAGCCCCTGACCGACGAGGAGGCGATTGATCTCCACCCTCGGCAATAGCTCATCGACCTCAACCCACAGGTCCGGCGCTTCGCCGGGGCGCGGGTCGGGTTCGGCCAATCCCACGCCGCTGCGCGGAATGAGACGGAAGCCCCACCGCCCCGCCGCGTCAACCGTCACCATCACCGGCTTATCCGGCTCGCCGACCTCGCGACACTTTTGCCAGGGTCCGCCGTCGCGCATCTTCCAGATGTCCACCGTCTTGACGCCCGACGGACCCAAGGAATCCTTGTCCACC
>DATBGU010000141.1:0-30744 GCA_036557825.1 Gemmataceae bacterium | reverse complement strand
ATTGACGCCGACGCTGCTGTATGCTCTGCTGCGCATGGGGATGACCTCCTGCATGGCGGGAAGCGACCTACCTGGCCGCTGTCCACACCGCCTATTGTTGAGGCATCCCCATCCTTGCTTCTATAGCCAACTACTGAAAATACCATATCGGCAGTCGCAAGGACGATGGCGGAGCGTGAATCAGAGTGCGAAGCACAGGAACCGTCAGGGAGAGGAGGGGCGCGACGTGCCAGATTCGAGCCTAGAATAGATATTAAGTGTCTTGAAAATAGTTGTTATTGCCCTCCGCGCGGAGCGGCGGCGCTGCCACTACCAAAGAGCCAAGGGATGTCCCTCGATGCGGATGCTCAAGCGCAGCGGCCGTAGCGATGATACAGGCCGCCCACCATCGACTCGGCAACCACCCGGCCACGCTCCGGTCCCTCCACCGCACGCGGCTCGGGTGCATTGTGACCCAACCCCATGTGCGGACGTGCCTGGTGATAATATTCCAGGTAAGCGGACAAGAGCTGTCGCAAATATCTCTCGTTGAGGATGATGACATGATCCAACAGTTCGCGGCGGATGGAACCGATCAGGCGTTCCACATAAGGAGATTGCCAGGGCGAACGCGGCGCCGTCAGCACCTCCTCGATGTTTAGGCCGGCCAGGCAGCGACGTACCTCGGCGCCGTAAATGCCATCGCGGTCCCGGATCAGATAACGCGGCGCTGTCTCGAAGGGGAAGGCTTCCCGCAGTTGCTGCGCAACCCAGGCTGCCGTCGGTCTGGTCGTCACGTTGACATGGACCACCCGGCGGTGTGCGTGGCGGAGAAGGACGAAGACGTACAGCAGGCGAAAGGTGGCCGTGGGAAGGGTGAAGAAGTCCATCGAGGCCAGCGTCCCAACATGGTTCTTCAGAAACGTTTTCCAGGTCTGCGAGGGCGGTTTGCGTGTCCGCGACCGCTTTCTGTATTTGGCCACGGTCGCTTCGGCCACGTTATGGCCCAGCAGACGCAACTCGGCCTGGATACGTGGCGCGCCCCAGGTCGGGTTCTCGCGGGCCATGCGACCGATGAGGTCACGGACTTCCTTGTCCAGGGGCGGACGCCCCACGCGCGTGGTCCGCGATTTCCAACGCCACCACAGGCGGAAGCCTTGGCGATGCCAGCGGACGACGGTGTCCGGCTGGACCAGGAGGAGAGCCGAGCGCCAACCGGAGTACAGCTTGGACAGGCCAACCCAGAACAGCCGGTCGCGGCGACGCAGCGGTGGTCGCGGTCGTTGGCGGCAGAGCACGGCCAGTTGCTGACGCAGGGCCAGGTTCTCCAAGACGAGTTGGCTGCGTGGCAGCAGGAGCAGGCGAAGGAGACAGCGGATGGCGTGAAGCAGTTTCATGCGGTGGCAAAGACGGTGCGGGCGATTGATCGAAGGCGGCAGCCGCTGGGACGAAAGAATATCTTGGTCGCGTCTGCCAGACGGTGAAAGGTGAAGTGGAGTCCGATCGGCTTGCAGAAGGGCCGGAGAAGTGAACATGGTGGCGTGGTAGGGATTGGTTTGGCGAAGGTCGTGGAAGGAATTACGGATTCGCGCGGGATGTTAAGTGGAGATCTTCCTAGTTTTTTCACAAAACTTATCCACAAACGGGTTACCATCTGGGCGTGAGCGCGCGACAAGATTCCGCGTCCCACTTGGACCCCGAGCGGGACGCGAACTTTTTCTGGTCCTACCAGTCAAAGCGTCGTAAATACAATGATAGTATGGCATTGCTGAATAAAAGACAGCGCGTGTCTCTAGAGATCTTTTCGGAGGAGTTCGATAAGCGTCCCGACCGGGGAGCCTGACCATCGGGAGCGGATCTTCCGACCCGCCAGTTAACACACGACGCCGAGAGCCGAACCTCTCGGCGTCGCTCGTTTCCACGCCCTTTTCCCCATCATTCTGCGGATTCCGCCGCCTCGCTCCGCCTCTCCCTCGGCCCGCATGAGAGCGTCAACAGGCCGACCCCGATCGGCCGTTTTCCACCACCGGCTGCCCCGGTTGAGGCCAAAACTCTCCGCTTCGAGGTCTCCTCACGCGAGACGCCGAGTTACCCTCGCTTGCCATCGCCGACAGCGCGAATTGAGAGTTCGTGAGAGGTGGTGAGAGGAAAAACGGACTTTGGACGACCCTTCCCCCATCCGATGACGAGCGTTATTGCTACATAACTACTTGATATTATTATACTTATGTATATCAGCGCTCTTCCCGGACGCCACCTCGCACCCAAAGGTACTTTCTCAACTGAAGACGGAATTTCCCGTAACCTATTTTGATGAACTAAGTTGCATTTTGAGACAAGCCTCTCACCAACGGGCCGGAGCGACCGTTTGCAGCCCCCATCGGTTCGATCCCGACCACGGATCGCCCCAGCAACAAAAATGATTATCCGACTCCGAATTGGCTTGATCTCGTGTGGCCATCGAGGTAACGGTGCTGTCCATGCGAGCGACGCGATGGCCGCGACGCCTGCTTTCCCACACCACGATTTACGGAGAGGTCTCATGACCACCCAGAAGAACAGCGTCGCCTCAGCAACGGCCCAATGCACCAGGAAGACCCGCGCCAACAAAGCCGCTAAGACCGAGGCGACCGAGACGACCGAGGCCGTCCCCAGCCAAACCGCTTTGCCAGCCGAACTCCTTCCCACAAAGGCTGCGGAGGCCACCGAGTATCCGACCCATCCGGCTCCGGAGCCTCTGCCGACCGGGATCCCGATGCCGGTCCCCGTCGAGGCAGCGATGGCGGACCAAGCCGAGGAACCGCCGCAAGGCCAAGCCACGCCGCTGCCGACCGCCACGACGACGCTCAGCGCGTTGGAGGCAGCGCTGCGCGTGCTGGGCGAGAGCGGGCAAGCCCTGACCTGCCAGGAACTGATCGCGACGATGGCCGCCAAGGGCTACTGGAACAGTCCCAAGGGACGTACTCCCGCTGGCACGCTCTACGCCAGCTTTTTACGCGAGATGAAAAGCAAAGGAGAGAAGGCGCGGATCATCAAGACGACGCGCGGCAAGTTTGCTTTGCGCCAAGCGGTGTAACGTCCGCACAACGCTTGGTTCGCCTGCGAGGCTCCGACAGACGGAGCCTCGTGTCGTTTCTCGACGTTGGCTGCCATACGTGTGGCCCGGACGTGACGTGGGCCAACGTAGGCAATCCGTGGGCCGTCCTTGGCCCGATCGAGCGGATGGCGTTAGCTCACGCCGGTTGGAGTTTGCGCCAGAGACGGCGTTGCTTACGCCAATCGAACGCGGCGGCGATGGGCATCAGGTCGGCCAAGATAATCGCATCGCGGCCGCGTGCGGTCGGGGGCAGAAACAGCAGAGCTTCCTGGATGTCGGGAGCCAAGGACAGCAAGTTGGTGATCTGGCTGATCCTTGCTCTCGTTACCTGCCCCAACGACGCCAGCTCGCTGTAGCTGGCGATCTGCCCACTGCGGATCAAGTCGTCGAAACGCCGTGCCAAGGCCATCAGCCGGGCCACGCGCGGCACACGACCGGGCGGCAACGCCGCCTTCGTCTGTCCTGGACGCCGTGCCTTGCGGCCGCCGTGACCGGTTTGCTCAAACTGCACCGGCACCTCAATGGTCATCGTCAGGCTCATGCGCTTTGTTCCTCTCCGTTGCGGCCCAGCAATTCGCCGGCCAGCGTTTTCAGACCCAAGGGCTGGAAGGTGATCGACGCCTTGCCCTGCTTGCCGTCGTAGTCCACCCGCGACACCAGCAAGCGAACGACCCGGCCTTGCTCGTCGGGCGTCATCGCCTCCCAGGCCGGAACCAATCCGGACAACGCTTGCGTCGCTGCGGCTTCGTCCAGGCGTTCCTGCGCCAGCGCCTCCATCTGCCCCCGCAGACGCGCCAACCGCTGCTCGACCTGGGCCAGACGCGCTTGCAACTCGGCCAAACGCATCACCGCCCCGCCGCTGGCGACGCCCGAGCCGACCTCGGCCAGCAATTTGCGCAGTTCGCTCTGGCCACGCAGCAGATCACGCTCCAGGACGAGGCGTTCCCCTTCCCATTCGGTCACGCGGGATTCGTCCTCGTGCCGCACCTGCGTCAGCAGGTTTTCCAACACCAGCGGATCGCGGCCCAGGCGTTGAATCTGCTCGACCACGACCTGCTCGATCTCCGCTGCTGGAATGGACTTGGAGGGACAACTTTCCCAGCCGTTTTTCTGGGCGTGGACGCAGGTGTAATAGCGGTAACGCTGCCCGCCCTTGCGGGTGGTGTGCGCTGGCGTCATGGCACAAGCGCACGGCCCACAATGCAGCAGTCCCTTGAGCAAGGCGGTGAAACGATGCCGGCTGGGAGGACCGAGCCTTGGCCCATGGCTACGCAACAACGCTTGCACGCGTCCGAAGGTGTCGGCGTCGATCAACACCGGCTGTTCGCCGTCGTGGATTTCGTCCTTGTAGCGTACTTTGCCGGCGTAGATGACGTTGGTCAACAGGCGATACAAGCTGGTCTTGGTGAAGGGCTGACCGCCGCGTGAGCGGCCCTTGCGTGTCTGCCATTGTTTGCCCAGCCAGCCGCGTCGGGCCAATTCCTGCACCACCGGCAGGAGCGACTGGTGTTCCAGGTACAAGGCGAAGATGGCCCGCACGCGTTGGGCTTCGTCGTCGTTGACGTGCAATCGTCCACCGCGTGGATCGAGATCGTAGCCCAAAACGGGCATACCTCCCGACCACTTGCCCTTTCGTCGGGTGGCCGCCATCTTGTCCCGCGTGCGTTCGGCGATGATCTCCCGCTCGAACTGAGCAAACGACAAGAGGACGTTGAGGACCAGCCGGCCCATCGAGGTGGCACTATTGAACTGTTGGGTGATGCTGACGAAGGACACGCCATACTTCTCGAACGTCTCCATCATGCGTGCGAAGTCGAGCAGAGAGCGACTCAAGCGATCAACTTTATAGCAAATTACGGCATCGATTTTACCGGCGTGGATGTCGGCGAGCAGGCGTTGCAGGGCGGGTCGTTCCATGTTTCCGCCGGTGAAGCCGCCGTCATCGTAGCGTTGGGACAGGCAAGTCCAGCCTTCGTGAGTTTGGCTGCGGATGAAGGCTTCGGCGGACTCGCGTTGCGCGTCCAGCGAGTTGAACTCTTGTTCCAGCCCTTCCTCGGTGGACTTACGCGTGTACACGGCGCAACGCACCAAGGGTAGCGTGGCTGCGGACTTCTTGCGGGGATGGTTCATGCGGTCTCCTTGTTGTGGTTGAGGCTGTTGCGGAAGAATAGGAAGCCGTTGCAGTGCGAGCCGGTGACGGCTTTGGCCACGGCGCTGAGGGAGGCATAGACGCTGCCCGCGTAGGCGAAGCCGTCGGTGAGCACCTGCACCTGCACCAGTTGGCCCTTGTAGGGCCGGGCGAGGATGGTGCCCGGCGGCGGCAAACGCGCATCCACGGCTGCCGGCGTCGGCGTGGCGACGACTTCCGGCACGGTGGTGGTGGGGATGTTTGCGCGTGGAGGATTGAGGCGTAGGTCGGCATCGCGTGCCAGTTCTTCGGCGCGTCGGCGGGCGCGTTCGGAGAGGTCGCCTTCGGCGAGTGCTTGCAGACGCCAGGCGATGCGTTTGATCAGCCAGATTTTGTTGCCGGCATGGGTGGTTTCGCCGAAGAGTTCGGCGAAGCGTTGCCGCAGTTGGCCGATGCTCAGGCGTTGCAAGACGGCGACCTCGTTGACAATGTTCAGCTCCACAGGGTTCTCCTTCCTCGGTGTCTGGGACGCGGTTAACCCGTGTGGACAGTGAGCCTCATCTATCCGACAAGCTCAAGGCCATTCCCCACAGATTTCCGAGCATTGTTCGGTGTCCCATCGCTCCCCGCAGATCCGCAAGCGGTTATCCCGTGGAAGCAGATGCGGTCTCCAGCAAGGTAGAACCGTCATGAAACGGAAGACCGGCGGCGACCGGCCAACGCCCTTTGCACCGGCCGGAGCCGATCCGCTAAGATGAGGAGCAACCGAAGGAGGCACCCGCTCCAAACTAACTGCTGAGCAAGCATCGGCGCGCCATTCCCACCGCTTACCTCACGGAGGCCGAACGCCAGGGACGCTCGGACCATCGCGCCCTCACTTGGTTGCCGCAACCACGGACGCGGGGGCCGCCAGCCGCTGGGGAGCAGCGAACCGCTTGCGGACGGCGCCTTGTATTTGCTCTGATGCTGGAGAATTTCCCCCATGACAGTTCCTCCCTCCGATGTGCCGGCCGCAAACTCCCCAACGGTGCAGCTGGCTCTCTGCCAGGAGATCGAGTGCGTCAATGCTCTGCACCGGCTGGCCGGCCGTTGCCTCAACCCCGTGCTGCGTCTGCACACCTTCCGGCACTACGGCGACGGCGACCGGCTCGCCCGCGACGCCCTCCTGGAGTTGCAACAAGCCGTGAACGAACTCCCCGATCTGCCGATGGCCGACGATCCGTTTTCGGCCGACGAGATCGTCGAAGAAGCCAACGTGACCGCGACCAGCATGCACGCCGCGGCGTTCGACATGGCCCGACGGACCTGGCACAGCGTGCAGCTGACGTCGCTGGCGCCGGGAACCTGCAGCGACCACGCCGATGCCGCCGGCCAGCCTTACACGCGCATCACCTCGCCAGTAATGCGGCAGGCGCCCACGGAGGTGCCCTGGTCGGCCGACGTGTGGAAGCGGGTTCGCCAACAACTTGCCGACGCTCCCCCTCTGGACCTGGAGCGAATCCAGGCCCGCTTGGCTCTGGAACGCAACCGGGCGGTGCGGCACATCGAAACGCGGTTTGGTGTCCTCCTGATCGGAGGCGGGATGATCCCTTCCGCGGTCGTAGCCGCCCAGCCGGCCGCTCCGCTTCCGGCATCGCCCGTCGGATCCCAAGCCGTGGAACACGAGAGGGCGGGCACATTGACGCCGCCCCAACTTCCTCCGGACGACGACCTCCCTTTCCTGCCCTCGGAATTGCACGAACGCATCCTGGCGGCGCTCCAGCAGAAGGCGTTGACCCTCGACGCGCTTGCCGCCAAGCTGCAGGTCGAGCGCAGTGCCTTGCACCGTGACGGCATCAAGGAGTTGAAGCGACGGGGGCTGATTGACAATAACCGTCGTGCCGGCGGGTATTTTCGTCCGGATGCTCCACCGCCCAAATACGCCGAGCAATTAGGTCGAAAGCCCCGTTGAGACGAGGCGCCACCAAGGCGCCACCGAAGCGCCACCGGATTGCCACTGTCTGACAAGCGTTGGGGGGAAGAATGCCTGTAGAACCGTAAATCCTTGTCACGGAGTACAGGCATGAAGATTGAACTGCGTTCCCTGCCGGCGATCCAGCCCTATGCCAACAATCCCCGCGTGAACGATGCAGCGGTGGACGCCGTGGCCGCGTCCATTCAGGAGTTCGGTTTCCGCCAGCCAATCGTCGTCGATGAGGACGGCGTGATCATCGTGGGCCATACGCGCTACAAAGCCGCGTTGAAGCTGGGACTGGAGGAAGTGCCCATCCATGTCGCCGTTGGCCTGACGCCGGCGCAGGCCAAGGCGTATCGCCTGGCCGACAATCAAACGGCCACCCTGTCCTGTTGGGACGACGACAAGCTGCCGATCGAGTTAGCTCAACTGCAAGCGTTGGACTTTGACCTCAACCTGACCGGCTTCTCCGCCGACGAACTGATGCGTCTGCTCGGTTCGCAAGAGAACGACGGCTTGGTCGATCCGGATACCGTGCCCGCACCGCCCGATGAGGCGATCACCCAGCCGGGCGATCTGTGGCTGTTGGGCAAGCATCGCTTGTTGTGCGGCGACAGCAGCAAGCCGGAGGACGTGGATCGCTTGCTCGACGGTGCCGCCATCCATCTGGTCAACACCGATCCGCCCTACAACGTCAAGGTCGAGCCTCGTTCCAACAATGCCATCGCCGCCGGCTTGTCGTCGTTCCCCGCCGATGCGCGACCGCACTATCACGGTTTCGACCTGGCCCGCGATGCTCAGAAGGGCACGCCCACCACACAGAAACTGCGCGCCAAGGATCGACCACTGGCCAACGACTTCGTCTCTGACGAGCAGTTCGACTGCTTGCTGCACGCCTGGTTCGGCAACGTGGCGCGCGTGCTGCTGCCGGGTCGCTCCTTCTACATTTGGGGCGGCTACGCCAACTGCGTCAACTATCCGCCCGTGTTGAAGGCCACGGGTCTGTACTTCTCGCAGGCCATCATTTGGGACAAGCAGCATCCGGTCTTGACGCGCAAGGATTTCATGGGTGCCCACGAATGGTGTTTCTATGGTTGGCGTGAAGGCGCCGCCCACCAGTTTTTTGGTCCCAACAACGCCACCGACCTGTGGGCGATCAAGAAGGTCAATCCGCAGTCGATGATTCATCTGACGGAGAAGCCCGTCGAGTTGGCCGCCCGCGCCCTGGAGTATTCCTCCCAACGTGGCGAGCGGGTGCTGGACCTGTTCGGCGGCAGCGGCTCGACCTTGATCGCCGCCGAGCAAACAGGACGCAAGGCGTTCTTGATGGAACTGGACCCGCTCTATTGCGATGTCATCGTGCAACGCTTCGAGCGATTCACCGGGCAAAAGGCCAAGCGGCGGACCTAACGGTCCGATTCCCCTCTCTGGAATTGTCACGAACGGTATCTTTTCGGAACAGAGGCATCGCGGAGTGCAACATGGCGCGCAGGGGCAGACGCAATGCGGACGAACAATTGCTGATGGCGTTGGCTTGCGGAGCCACGGTGGACAACGCCGCTCGGCAGGCGGGCATCAGTCCGGCAACCGCCTATCGTCGTTTGGCCGATCCCGCCTTCGGCCAGCGCTTACAACAGTTGCGTGGCGACATGGTGTCGCGGACAGCGGGCACGTTGACGGCGGCGGCCAGCGAAGCGGTGCGGACGCTGTTGGAACTACTGAAGAATCCCACCTCATCGGCCGTGCGTTTGGGCGCGGCGCGAGCGGTTCTGGAAATCGGCATGCGGCTACGTGAGATGACCGACTTGGAAGCACGCTTGGCGGCACTGGAACAACAGATGGGGCAGGCTGCCTCGTAAGAACGCCGCCTCGCTGGTGCCTCATTCGCGTGGCGAACGAGGCGGCAACGGAACTCTCGCGGTGTCGAGCTACCGCGCAAAACGAGACACGGGTGTTCAAAGCTATGACCGTGCGGACGATGGCCAAGAAGGTGACGCGGCTGGAGATGCTGGCCCGTCGGCGGAACGACCGCAATACCGCCGTGCTGGCGGCATTGGCCGGGGACCCAGTGCGGTTCTTGACCGACGCCGGTATGGAGCCCGACCCGTGGCAGGAAGGCGTCCTGCGCTCCGACGCCTCGCGTCTGCTGCTGCTGGCCAGCCGCCAGGCGGGGAAATCCTCCGTCGCGGCGGCCCTGGCTCTACAGACTGCTTTGCTCCGCCCGCATTCGCCCGTGCTGCTGTTGAGCCCCTCGCTGCGTCAATCCGGGGAACTCTATCGCAAGGTCGTGGACTTATTCAGGACCTTGGGTCGTCCCCTGGGCGTGACGGCCGAGAGTGCTCTGCGGCTGGAGCTGGCGAATGGCTCACGCGTGGTGTCGCTGCCCGGTGACGAGAAGAACATCCGCGGCTTCTCGGGCGTGGCGCTGTTGGTCATCGACGAGGCCGCCCGCGTGGCCGACTCCTTGTACTACGCGGTCCGGCCCATGCTGGCCGTCTCGCGGGGCCGGCTGGTGGCGCTCTCGACGCCGTTCGGCAAGCGTGGCTGGTATCACGACGAGTGGCACGGCGCGGGCCAATGGCAACGCGTCCAGATCACCGCCGAGCAGTGCCGGCGTATCGCGCCCGAGTTCCTGGCCGAGGAAAGGCGGGCGTTAGGCGAGCGCTGGTATCGCCAGGAATATCTGTGCAGCTTCGAGGACACCATCGATGCGGTGTTCTCCTGGGCCGACATCCAAGCGGCGTTGAGTGATGACGTCAAGCCTCTGTTTTTGGAGTAAAGCGATGATCACGGGCTTTGTCATCGGTCTGGACTTGGGCCAGACGCAGGACTTCACCGCCTTGGCCGTCCTCCAGCGGAACCAGTCGGACGCTGGGCCGTCCGGCTTGCCGTCGCCCGACTATGCCCTGCGTCACCTGCGGCGTTTCCCGCTGGGCACACCGTATACGGAGATCGTTCCAGCCGTCGCTCGACTGACCGGTACTTCCCCCCTGTCCGGCTCGCCCCTGATCGTGGATCAAACCGGCGTCGGCCGCGCCGTCGTGGACATGCTGCGTCAGGCAGTGGGCTGGGTGGTGCCCCTGACCATCACTGGCGGCCACGCCGTTACCCGCACCGAGGACGGCTCCTACCACGTTCCCAAGAAAGAGCTGGTCACCTGCCTGCAGGTGGTGATGCAGGCCCGCCGGCTGCAGATCGCCCGTCGCCTGCCTGACGCCGCTCTGCTCGTCCGCGAGTTGCAGAATTTCCAGGTCAAGATCACCGCCGCAGCTCACGAGACGTTTGGTGTCTGGAGAGATGGCCAGCACGATGATCTGGTCCTGGCCCTGGCGTTGGCCTGCTGGTGGGCCGAACGCCACCCGCCAGCGTATGACGGTATGTTCAGCGGTGGCGGCGAGAGCTTGATCGCCAATGCGCCGGAGGGGGTGTTCCTGACATGAGCCCGCCCGTCCTCCGCCATTTCATCGGACGGGACTTTGTCCAGGTCAGCGACTTCACCGCTCGGGCGGTGTTGAGCACCCGCTGGTCTCCACGGCCGTTGCGATCCCGCCAGCGAGCCCTTCCGGATGGGTGAACCGCAACTGTCGTAGGGATGCGGCCGTGAAGCGCGGGCTGTTCGACGCAGTGCTGGCCCACACACCGGCCGGTGAAGTCCGGGATGGGATCGAGCGGGTGGCGGAATTCGCCTATGACGTGCCGACCGAACTCGCCGTGCGGCTGCTGGACTCCGGTTCCACGACGGTCCCATTCGACGTCTCGATTGAGCCGCTCGTCCGGAAACTGGGGAACGGCAGACGGATTTCGTGCCAGGACACAGTGCCGTTCTGCCTGTGGGTCGCGGCCCGGTGTCAGCCCGGCACCTAGACGACTACCAGGCGGCGCTCGTGCACGCGATCCGCACCAGGGGGGACATCGACACGAATGCCGCGATCGTCGGCGGGATCGTGGCCCTGGCGACGGGGCCGGAGGGGATCCCAGAGGACTGGCGGTCCGACTGCGAACCGGTGGTCATTTAGGGAGCGGACGGCTCATGGCCATCCTTCGGTAAGAAGAGTCAGGTCTGCAAGGGCGGCTCGCAATGGGTCTACGTTGACAACATCAACTGAGCCGAGCGCGCCCAGCGGCCATCCTGGGAGGAACCCTGATGCCGCTGCCCCTCGCGGCCGTGTTCGAGCACTTGCCCGACCCACGCCGCCAGACCAGGAACAAGCGGCACCGCCTCAACTACCCGGAGGACTCACTCGTGGAACTGGTGTGCCATCGTCCGTGATGCCGCAAGGCGTTGAGCACCTCGGCGATCCGCGCATCAAAATGGCCCCCCACCAACCCGACGCGAAGAAGAGCCTCCCTCGCTGGGGCGTCGGGTTGGTATAGGACGGTGCTACTTCTTCCCCTTCGGCGTGATCTTGATATTCCGGAAGGCGACGGGGCCGTGATCGCCCTGGAGCATCAGCGGCCCGGTCCCGGCTTCCTTGCTGCTCAGCTCGCTGCCGGTTGGCTTCGGCGCTTCGACGTTCTCGTGAATCACCTCATCGTTGAGCGTCACCTTGAGAAACTTGGCGTTGGCCGTCTTCTTGCCGTCCTCGAAGCGCGGCGCCTGGAAATCAATGACGAACTTCTGCCATTCGCCGGGCTTCTTGCAGGCGTTCTTCGTCGGAGCGGCGGTATTGTAGATACCGCCCATGTCGCTCTTGGTGACCTTGTCCTTGCCGTAGCTGTCCAGCACCTGCACCTCGTATTCGCCCATCAGATAGATGCCGGAGTTAGATCCTTTCGGAATCATCAACTCCACTTCGACGAGGCAGTCGCCGAACTTCTCCTCGGTGTAGATGTCGCAGCCGTGCTGGCCCACCTTGAGATCGTTGATGAGCTGGTGCGGCCCGTCGGCGTTGAGCACCACGCTCAGCTGACGCGGCTTCTTCTCATCGAGCGAAGCGACGCCGACGACCCAATGGTTGTTCTTCTCATTGCGGAGCTTCCAGCCCTTGAGATCCTGACCGTTGAACGGCATGACGGTCTTGTTCTTTTGCTCTTCGGCGGAGCTGCCGGGGACGAGGACGGCCAGCGCCAGTCCGGCAAGGACGCCAATTGCGATGCGCGACATGACAATTCTCCTGCACGGTGCGAGCCTGGTGCGCGGGAACAGAGCCGAAGGCTGGTTTGGAGGGAAGGAAGCTCCCGCGGCGGCATTCTATACCGATCTTTCCCAGATGGCCCTCTCCCCGGCCTCGGCTACGACGCCAACGGTCGCACCACGAAGAGGATCAACCCGTTGACCTCACCTTATGCGCGAGAAGAGTATCGCTTGCTACCTCGTTGCCATTCGCGAGCATTACGACCTCGAATTTTCCTGGTCCCGGGATCTCCATCGGCAGGTGGTGGAGCGGAATCATCCAAATCTGAAGCGGATCGTGAGCCTCGAACGGGGCTTTCATTTTGCAGCTACAAAGAACGTCTCCCTCAAGGTTCCGGAGCTGCAGCTCGATGGAGTATGAACCATGTGCGTTGGTCCAGCGAGCGAAAACCGAGAAGTCCTCGGTGAGCGGGTAGCGCGACGAGAAGACCTGATGAACCGGCGACACGATTGTGTAGTCCAGCCGAGCCGGATCGACAAAAAGTCCGCGGCAGAGCACGAAGCACTTGCAAACGGGGGTCGGCCTGTCCACGACGATTTCCTCCTCGATGCGAGGACCACCACGCTTCACGCTTGGCTATCTGCGGTTGCAGGACAAAGACGGTTCCGTAGCGGGGACAGCGGACATTCTGGGCCGTCGTTGCGGCAACCGCCTTAAGCGAAACTTGGTATTTCGGCCAGCGGTCTGACACCACGATCGTACTCCGGTGAGGAGACGAGTCGCCGGAGTTCGCCGCGTGAGTGTGTCCAATGGCCCTCCTCACTCACGCGCTGGACCCCTGTTCCTTCGGCAAGCGAGGGAGAGTCATTCCATTTTTTTCTTGTCCGGATTGTCTGTCTTCGGAGTGCGCTTGAACGAGTTGAAGAAGGTTTCCGCGTCCTTGGACTCCACCTGTTCCTTGGTTCCAACGACCGCCAGGCGGAACATCTGAACGCCGGTCCCATAAAGGAAGAAACGCATCTCGCCGCGGGGCGTCTGGATCAGGTATTCCTTGCCGGGCATGGTGCCCAGCTTGGCCTTCTTTTCTTCGACAAGTTTGCCGTTGAACTCATCGAGGGCCAAATCGCGGAATACATCCTGACGCACCTTGGGCGGTGCCTTGACGAGCTTGGGCGGCAGGATCACCTGCGACGCGATGAAAAGAGACTTGTCTTTGCGTTTGAGCACCGAGCGAAAGAAGCGCATTTGTCCAAATTTGGGCGAAACGATCGAGTCCTGGCTTTCATCGATCTTGCCGTCGTTGGGGAACCAGGCAACCCAGGCCTTATTTTTCGGCGTCACTTCCCGGAACGTCTCCGGAGGACGTTTTTCCTCGTCGGCAGCCACAATTAGAGGAAGAACGAGGCAGAGTAGTGAGCTTTTCAGCACGCGCATTCACAAGCCTCCTGGGTGAACTACTTGGTAAGTGAGCTGATCTTTCCCATATGACGGTGTTCTTGAGCACTCGATTACGACCATCCATAGCTGATTCTAAACTCCGAAGGTGCGAGTACAAGGATTTTCCCCGAAAGAAGCGTTGGCGCGTTACCGCCGCCCGTTCCGTTGCTGCCTCGACCCACCACAAGACGCTTCTCCCTTGCTCACCCGCCGAGCTTGACCCCAACAGCGTACCCAGAACAACCGGCTTGCTTCTCACCATCGACAGCTTGCGGCTGAGCCAGTGCGCGCTCGTCAAGGTGGTCGTCGAGGGATGGAGCCGAAGGTGGTGGAAAGGGCCGAGGCCAGACTACAGAGCCGCCAGCCGCCAAGGGTTTGAGCTGGTTGTGCTCCCCCTTTCCCCGAACAGAGCTGCCGGGTAGCTGAGCGGGTCGTCCTTGCAGCGGCCGGCGGGGTTACCGATTCCGGCCCGACTACGGCGCGACGCGGACGACGTCCCACCGCTGAGATGTTGTCGGCGGTGGGGCCGGCCCATAGAGTATGTCCTCACACGCTCAACCCAAGGTCCATCCTTGTGCCGCCGGGGGCCGAGACCCGCCGGTGGTGGATGAGCCAAACCACTGTCCTCGCTCGCGATGCGACGCTAATGCTCGACTCCGTCGCGGGCGTTCGCGGATTTCCCCACCGAAAGTGTCTGCGGTAGGACTGCTGCATAATGAGTATTCCGCCCACGCCGATGGCTGCCTCGATCCCCGCCGCGATCACCGAGCCGCAACGCTCGCTGGAGCCGCACTCGGCCGCCGCGCGGCGCGTGACCCTCTGCGCCCTCACCTTTGGCAATTACTTGCCCTACTTCCGCCGTTGCCTGGAGTCCCTGCTGGCCGCCCCGCCGCAAGAGCCGTTCGAGCTGCGGCTGGGCTTCAATGACGCGCCGACCAGCTTCGCCTACGCCGTGGGACGCCTGGGAGCCGACGGCGCCGCCTGGATGCACACGCGCGTGCCCGGCGGCGTGGAGCGGTTCACGAACACAGGCGACGATGGCATGCCGGTGTGGCTCTGGCACTCGCCGGTCAATTTGTACAAGGAGCCGATGGCCCGGCGGCTCTTCCACGACGTCCCGTTGACCACTGAATACGTCCTGTGGTTCGACGACGATTCCTACGTCGAGCCGGGTTGGTGGGAGCAACTGCGACCTTTGCTGGAGCGACAGGTGGACTACATCGGCCAGCCGTGGTGGGTCTATTACTTGCCAGGACAGGAGGAGATGATCCGCGCCCAGCCGTGGTATCGCGGCGTGCCGTTCGCCCGGCAGGATGGCCGAACGGGGATAAACTTCATGACAGGCGGCTTCCTGGCGGTGCGGTCGGAACGGTTGCGTGAAGCGAACTTTCCGGACACCGGCTTCTGGTGGAAGGGGAGGACGTTGCAGCAATACGGCGGCGACACCTTGCTGGGCGAGATCGCCCGGCAACAAGGGTGGACATGGGCAAAGCACGACACACACGTCCGAGTCAACGTGGACCTGGCCGGACGGCACCCCGCACCGCGGAGGGGCGGCGTGGGCCGGCAGTTCGGCTCGGACCTGGACGTGGCGATCCGCTGAGGACTCTTCAGGCCTCCGGGGCGCCTCCAGGCTCCTGCGCGTTTTCGGCCGGCCGAAAAGGGACGCATTCGGTCCCCCGGAGTTGCTCAGGAGAAGTTGACCATGCCCCACGCCAACTCGAGCCTGCCGCCGGTTGTTGAGCCCTGCTGCCGCTATCAAGTCGTCGCGCCCATGCGGGGCAGCGTTGCTGGACCGTGACGACGAAGACAGCCCTCTTGGCCCGCTCCCCTTGTCCCGCAGGAGTTTCGCATGGAGAGGCCCCCATCCGACCCCACCCCTCCCGACCCAGCCCCTTCTTCCTCCGGTGGCCAGATGAGCCAGCAGACCGGTGAGTCGCGCTGCCAGCAGCCAGAGCCTCCGCAAGCCTGCAACAACCACGGCGTGGCCTTGGTCGAGCAGGGGCGGTTGGACGAGGCGGCGGACCTCTATCAACAGGTTCTCCATCGTCATCCGCACTCCGGCGAGGCGTACAACAACCTGGGCATCGTCCGCCTCAAGCAAGGCAACCTGGCGGCGGCCCTGGCGGCTTACGACGAGGCCGTGCGGCTGAAGCCCAACCTGACCGCGGCGCGGGCCAACCGGGCCTGGGCCTGGCTGTTACAGGGCGATTTCGCGCGCGGCTGGCCGGAACACGAACGTTACTGCCGGAAGCCCGAGGCCGTCGCGCGGGAGTTCCGCCAGCCGTGCTGGCAAGGGGAGCCGCTGGAGGGACGGACCCTTCTGCTGTACGCCGAGCATGGCCTGGGCGATACCCTGCACCTGATCCGCTACGCCGCCCTGGTACGGCAGCGCGGCGGCGTGGTACTGGCCGAAGTGCAACCGCCGCTGGTGCCGCTGTTGGGTTCCTGTGCCGGCATCGACCGCGTGCTGCCGGCCGGCGCTGCCTTGCCCGATTACCACGTGCAGGCGTCCTTGCTGAGCTTGCCCCGACTCTTGCACACCACCCTGAACACCATCCCCACCGGCGTGCCCTACCTGGCCGCCGAACCCGAGCGCGTCCAGCGCTGGGGCGAGGAATTGCGCTCCCTGGAAGGCTTCAAGATTGGCATCGCCTGGCAGGGCAATCGCCACTATCCCGAAGACCGCCAGCGTTCGATTCCTCTCTACCACTTTGAGACCTTGGCTCGTCTGCCGGGCGTGCGGCTGGTGAGCTTGCAGAAGGGCTTCGGCCGCGAGCAGTTGGCGGCGGTGGCGAGCAGCTGGGGCGTGTTGGACCTGGCAGACCGTCTCGATGAGTCGGGCGGCGCCTTTGTGGACACGGCGGCGGTAATGTCGCACCTGGATCTGGTCATCACCTCCGACACCGCCCTCGCCCACCTGGCCGGCGCCCTGGCCGCGCCCGTGTGGGTGGCGTTACCGACCGCCTGCGATTGGCGTTGGCTGCTGGACCGCGCGGACAGCCCCTGGTATCCGAGCATGCGGCTGTTCCGCCAACGCCGCTGGGGCGACTGGAACGAAGTCTTCCAACACCTCGCCGCGGAGGTGGCCCGGCAGCGGCCGACGAGCGGCTCGCGCCCTCGGGCCGCCGACGCCGCGGACCCCGCTGCGTTACGGCGGCAGGGCCGGCAGTTGTGCGCGCAAGGACGCTACGTGGAAGCCATCGCCTGCCTGCGCCGCGCCTTGCAACTGGAGCCTGGCTCGCCCCGTACCTGCAACAACCTCGCGGTGGCGCTGGCGCGGCAGGGCCAGTTGGCCGAGTCCGTCCACCTCTATCGGCGAGCGTTGCAGTTGCACCCAGAGTACGCCGAGGCCCATCATAACCTGGGCGAAGCCTTGCAACAGCAGGGCAACTTTGACGAGGCCCGCGTCTGTTACGAACAGGCGTTGCATCTGAAGCCGGACCTGGCCCAGACGCACAACAACCTGGGCACCCTGCGGGCCGCTCAGGGAGACGCGCATGCCGCCTGCGAGCATTACCGGCAGGCGTTGCGGCGGCAGCCGGACTTCCCGCCGGCGCTTGCCAACCTGGCCAAGACCCTGGAGGAGCTGGGCCAGCGCCACGAGGCGGCCCGCCACTACGAGCAGGCGTTGCGCGGCCAGTATGCCGATCCGGCGGCTTACGTGCGGCTGGCAAGCGAGCGGCTGCGGCAAGGCCACGTTGCTGAATCCGTGGCCGCCTGCCGGCTGGCCCTGGCCTTGCAAGCGGACCACGCCGAGGCCCGGCTTCAGTTGGGCCAGGCGTTGCTCTTGTGGGGCGAGGCGGCGGAAGCCGCCGCCTGCGGGGAAGAAGTCTTGCGGCAACGTCCCGATGACGTGGAAGCGCTGGCGCAGCGGGGTGATGCCTTGCGGCGTCTGGGGCGGTTGACGGAAGCGGAGAGCTGCTACCGCCAGGCGTTGCGGCAGCAGCCGGGTTCGGGAGCGCTTTCCAACCACCTGGGCATCACGCTGATCGAACAGGGGCGGCCGCTGGATGCCGAGGCGTGCTTCCGCGACAGCATCCGCTGCCAGGCCGAGCATGCGCCGGCCCACAACAACCTGGGCGTCTCCTTGGAACAGCAGGGCCGTCTGCCGGAAGCGATCGCGGCCTACCAGGAGTCGATCCGCCTGGACCCCAGCCAGGCCGACACGCGCAAGAACCTGGGCCTGGCCTGGCTGCTAAGCGGCGACTTTACGCGCGGCTGGCCGGAGTACGAATGGCGTTGGCAGACCCAGCACTTCCCCCGCCGCTCCTTGGCCCAGCCTGGCTGGGACGGCATGTCGCTCGAGGGCCGCACCATCCTCTTGCACGCCGAGCAGGGGTTAGGCGACACGCTGCAATTCATCCGATATGCCCCTCTCGTCCAGGCGCGAGGCGGCCGGGTGCTGGCCGAAGTGCAGCCGGCGCTGCTGCCGCTGCTGCGTTCGTGCCCCGGCATCGATCGGTTGCTGCCGGGCGGCTCGCCCTTACCGGACTTCGATGTGCAGGCGCCCTTGCTGAGTCTGCCGGGCCTCTTGCATACCACCCTGGACACCATCCCCGCCGACGTGCCTTACCTGTCCGCTGATCCCGCCCTCAGCCAACGCTGGGGACAAGAGCTGCGCGCCATCGCCGCGTTCAAGGTCGGCATTGCCTGGCAGGGCAGCAGCAAGTACGCAGGCGATCGCCATCGCTCCATCCCCTTGAAACATTTTGCCGCCCTGGCGCGGCTGCCTGGCGTGCGGCTGATCAGCTTGCAAAAGGGCGAAGGCCGCGCGCAGCTGGCCGAGGTGGCGGCGGGTTGGGACGTTCTGGACCTGGCAGACCGTCTCGATGAGTCGGGCGGCGCCTTTGTGGACACGGCGGCGGTGATGCCGCACTTGGACCTGGTCATCACCTCCGATACGGCCCTCGCCCACCTGGCCGGCGCCCTGGCCGTGTCCGTGTGGGTAGCGCTGCCAGTGGCACGCGACTGGCGCTGGCTGCTCGACCGCGAGGACTGTCCGTGGTATCCGACCATGCGGCTGTTCCGGCAGAAGCGCTGGGGGGACTGGGACGAGGTCTTCGCCCGCATCGCCCTGGCCCTGCGCGACCGCCTGTCTCAGGCCGCGTTGCGGCGGCCGCTGCACGTCGAAGTCTCTCCCGGCGAGCTGCTCGACAAGATCACTATCCTGCAAATCAAGCGGGCACGCCTCGCCGATCCGACCAAGCGGGAGCACGTCTTGATTGAGTTGGGGAGCTTGCAGGCGGCGCGGGCGCGGGCACTGCGAGAGCCAGCCGCGTTGGCGCCGCTGGTGGCGGAGCTTCAGGGGGTCAACGAGCGACTGTGGGACGTGGAGGACGAGCTACGGCGTTGCGAGGCGCGGCAGGAATTCGGTCCAGCCTTCGTGGAGCTGGCCCGCTCCGTCTACCGGCTCAACGACGAGCGGGCGCGGCTGAAGCGCCGCCTCAATGAGCTGTGCGGCTCAACGCTGATCGAAGAGAAGTCCTACGCCGGCACCTGATCCATTTTTGTGCCGCCGGCACGGACGGACGCAATGGAGTGAAAGGCCATCTTGATGCTGCCGATGATCTCGCGGGCGGACCAGGACAGGTAGACGATACGACGCATAGCGGTGGCGTGTTGATAAAGGGTACCGTGAACTACGTGAGTCCTTCCGGGGCATTGCCGGCGGTCCCTGGACTGAAGTGGACCTTGGGGGGGACAATCCTGGTGCGATGGTCCATGACGGTCTCGCCGCTCACGGTATCCAGTCCGTGGAAGTAGTCTTTCTGCCAGCCGTCGGGCCGGACCTCGCCCTGCGCCTTGCCTCGGTGGAACTGGTCGCGCGCCTGCTGCCACTGCTGGTAGGCACGGGCCATCGCCGGCTCCTCGGCCAGCCGCCCATAGCGCACCACGGCCTTTTCCAGGTCGGCGGCGACGTTGCCGGCCAGCGGGATGACTTGCAGGAGCGGCTCGCCGGCGTCGTAACGGACCGGCTCGCCGGGCCACATCACCTTCCAGTTCATGGTGAACGACATGCTCATCCAGTCGCTCTCGATCAGGGCGGTGAGCGGGTGCAGGTTGGCCTTCAGGTAGTTGAGCGGGCCGCCGACGAGCAGTCGCGAGCCGGTGGGCTGCGTGCGGAACAAAAACGGCGTGTTCCAGGTGATGATGCCCTCGCCAAACTGGTTGGTGATCCAGCTCGACCACAGCTCGGCGGCGGCGTCGAACCAGAAGTCGATGCTGCCGGGTTGCCGGCCGCCGTTCCAGACGGCGGTGAAGCCGACGGGATTGTAAATCCACCAGCCCAGCTGGTTGGCGATGGTCAGGGGCAGGCAACGATAGGCGTGATGGCTGGGGGTGGCGTCCATCCAGTCGCGTTGCCGTGAGGCCCAGCTCCAGTCCCAGCCGGTGCCATCGGCGCGGTGGCGCTTCAGCGTGGCGTCGTCGGCGATTTGATAGATGTGGACCTCGAAAGGGGGCTGGGACATGGCTGCTCCGTAACCTTCCACCGGCGGCGGCCGGCGCCTAGGTTGTCCGTGTGTTGCCGCCGCCGGTGCATCTTAGACGGCGGCCCGGAGAAGACAAGCGGGCCAGCCGGTTGTCGATCGGGGCCGCCGAGGATAGACTGCAATCTCGCCACGGGCCGCCGGCCCTCATCTGCTCAAAAACGAGTACCGAGCGCATCCTATGTCCAACGAGCACACAGGACCATCCCTCCTTGAGAGCACGGCCGGCTCTGTCGCCGCCTCTCTCACCGGCCGTCCGGTCACGCCCCAGTGGCAACGCTGGATCGCCGAGAACGTGCTGCGCGGCAACGACCTTCAACTCGTCGCGGACGCCATGCTCCGCAGCGGCTTTGACGAGCAAACGGTCCGGCAGGAGATCGCGGCGGCCCAGGAACACCCTTACCTGGAGGCGGCCCGCGCGCTCGCCTCCATCCCGGCCACGCCTGCCGCCACCGGCACGGTAGAGAGCAAGATCCGCAAGCGCGACTGGGTGCTGGAGATCTATCGCCGTTCGGCCCGGCAAGCCAGCACCTTCGCTCAGGTGCCGCGCGTCCGCCGGCCGTCGCGCCAGGAGTTCCTCGATAAGTATTACGCGCGGAACGAACCGGTGGTGATCGAGGGCGCCCTCGACAACTGGCCGGCCCTGACGCGCTGGACGCCCACCTACTTTCAGGAGCGCTTCGGCGATCGTCTGGTCGAAGTGCAGGCCCATCGCCACGCCGATCCCGACTACGAAATCAACGCGGCCCAGCACAAGAAGACCATGCGTTTTGGGGACTTCGTCGCGGTGGTGGAGTCGCTCGGCCCCAGTAACGACTGGTACATCACGGCCCGCAACGGCGGCACCAACCAGGAGCAGCTCAAGGAGCTGTGGGACGACATCATCCAGCTCCCCGAGTATCTGCGTGGCGATGATCCGGGCAACCGCGGCTTCTTCTGGTACGGCCCGCGCGGCACGGTGACGCCGCTGCATCACGACTTGACCAACAACTTCATGGCGATGGTGCGCGGCCGCAAGCTGGTGCGCCTGATCGCCCCGTATGAGCTGCCGGACCTCTACAACCACCGTCACTGCTTCTCGCGGGTGGATCTGGACCGCGTCGATTACGAGCGGTTCCCGCGCTTCCGCAACGTCACGGTCCTCGACGTGGTCCTCGGTAAGGGCGACCTGTTCTTTTTGCCGGTAGGATGGTGGCATTACGTTGGTGGGCTGGACGTCACCGTGACGATGACCTTCACCAACTTCGTGTTCGACAACGGCTTCTACGACAGCTACTCCACCTACGGAGAGATTTAAGGCTCCGACGTGCTGGGTTCAGGAAACCAGCGGACGTGTAATTGCCCACTTGTCCAGGTCGGTGCGCGTCTGGATGACGTCTTTGGCCACATAGGTCAAGACGCCGCGATGGACATGGTGGATTTGTGCGGCATGGAGCATAAACCGGCCGCTCAGCAGTTGATCGATCTCGCAACGGTCTTGTTCCGAGTGGTATTCCAGGTGCAGAGCGCTGATGTGGCCCAAGAACGCGCCGAGGTCGCGAAGGATGGGGACTTCCGCTCCTTCCGTATCCAGCTTCAGGAGCGTGATGTGCTCGACGCTCGTTTCCCGGAGGAACGAGGAGATCCGGCGTAGAGCGACCTCCTCATACTCCTCGGTATTCAGGATGCAACGACCCAGCGAGTTCGTGGCACTGATCGTACTTCCGCGAAACAATCGTGCAGAGCCGTCACGGTCCAGGAGCCCGATGTTAAACGGCCGAATGTTGGGAAGGACCTGGGTATTCGCGACGAGCAGGTCGTAGGATTCGCGGGCCGGCTCAAAGGCATAGATACCGGTCCGCGGGTAGAGAGTGGCGAATAGCAAGGAGGCGCAACCGATGTTCGCTCCGACATCGAGAATGGTTCCTTGTTCTTCTTTCAGGAAAGGTAGGAAGGGATATTCTCCACCCAGGGTATCGCGGATTACCTTCACCATGAGGGGCGAATGGGGATAGCGGATCTCATATCGACGATCGAAGATCTGTAAACACATTTTTTGAATCATGGGGCAGGACTCCCTGGCTCCAATGTTTCGGTGTAACCCCGGCCGGCTTCTTCTGCGGTCCACCGCTCGTGCAGCTCTGCGGCCATGCGGGCAAAGACCTCATCCCAATTGCCCGCCCGTCGTTGCCGGAACAAACGCATGGTCGGATACCAGGGCGTGGACTCGCCCGTCAGTCCCCAACGCCAGTCACAGGCCAGCGGCAACGCCAGCCATACCGGCGCCCCCAACGCCCCCGCCAGATGCACCACCGACGTGTCCGAGCTGACTACCAGGTCTAACTGGGTCACCACCGCCGCCGTGTCCACAAATGCCCCCGTTCCCTCATCCAGGCGCGGCCCCAGCTCCATCACGCCCCAGTCGGCGGCGACAGCCGCCAGTTGCTCGCTGCCGTGGCCCTTCTGCAAGCTCACCAGCCGCACCCCCCGTAGCCGCACCAGCGGCGCAAAATGCCGCAACGCGATCGAACGCTGGCGGTCGCCCCGGTAGGTGCGACTGCCTTGCCAGGCGATGCCGACCTTGAACCCCGCCACCGCCTGCAACTCCGCGCCCCACCGTGCCGTTCGCTCCGGGTCGGCGGACAGGTAAGGAATGGGGGCGGGAATGGTCGCCGCGGTGGTGCCCACGAGGTCCGGCAGGCTCAACAGCGGCGCTTCCACATCGAAGTCCGGCAGCGCCGCTCCTCGCGCCACTAGCCGATCAATCCCTGGACAGCGTTCCAATAGCGGCAACAACCGGGGCGGCGCCTCGACCAGCACCACGCCGCCCCGCTGCTGCACGAGGGGGGCATAACGGATGAATTGCAGAGTATCGCCCAGCCCTTGCTCGGCGTGCAAGAGGATGGTGCGGCCCTCCAGCGGCGTGCCGTCCCAACGCGGCTTGCCGAAGTTGCGCGGCGTGAAGTCGTCCGTCCGCCAACGCCATTCGTACTCACGCCAGCCTTGCTCGAAGTCGCCCGTCTGCAGCAAGGCCAAGGCCCGGTTGGTCCGCGCCTTGGGATAGTCCGGACGAAGCCGCAATGCCTCGGCGAAGGCGGCCAGTCCGCCCGCGGCATCTCCCAAGGCCACCAGCGTGATGGCCAGGTTGTTGTGCGCCTCGGCGTAGTTGGGGTCCCGATCGATGGCCTGGCGAAAGACCGTCACCGCCTCGTCCCGCCGGTCCACTTCGACGAGGGCCAGTCCGAGGTTGTTGTGGTCCTCGGCGTGGTCGGGCCGCAGACGCAGGGCTTCCCGGTAGGCGTCGGCGGCCTCGGCGTGGCGGCCCAGGCGCGCCAGTGTCACGGCCAGGTTATGCTGGGCATCAGCGCTGGCCGGCCGCAGGACCGCCAGCCGTCGGAAGCTATCCAACGCTTCGGCCCAATGTCCCGCTTCGGCCAGTGCCTGTCCCAGCCGGTTGTTACTGTCGGCGTGCTCCGGACGCAGGGCATTGGCCTGGCGCAGAGGGGCCACGGCGTCTTGGCTGCGGCCCGCAGCCAGCAGGGCTACGCCCAGGTCGAAACAGATGTTGGCGTCGCCGGGACGCAGCTGGTGGGCGTGTTCATAACAGGGAACCGCTTCGGCGTGCCGGCCAAGGTCGCGCAAGGCGTTGCCGCGGTTGTGGTGGGCCTGCGCGTAGGCGGGACGCAGCCGCACCGCTTCGACAAAGGACGGGAGCGCCTCGGCGAGCTGGCCGCGGCCGGCCAGGACGACGCCGAGGTTGTTGTGCAGCCCGGCGTCACCGGGCTGCAGCGCCAGGGCTTGCCGCAGACAGTGCTCTGCCTCCGGCAGTTGGCCGCGACGGAACAAGGCCAGACCCTGCTGGCGCAGCTGCTCGACTTCCGGCATGCTCACGGGCGGGGCCGGCTCGCCGGGGCCGGCCACGTTCTTCTCCCGGACCTCCACGGCGGCCATCTCGACGAAGACGTTCGCAGGAGCGTCGGCGGTCAGCTGTTGACGCAACGCCGCCGCCATGTCGGCAAAGACGCTGGACCAGTCGTCCAGCCGCCGCTGGCGGAACAACCGCATGGTGGGATACCAGGGCGTGTCCGACCGCTCCAACAGCCAACGCCAGTCCGGCGTCAACGGCAGCGCCAGCCACACCGGCACACCCAGGGCGCCGGCCAGGTGGCCCAGCGCCGTGTCCACGCACACCACCAGGTCGAGTTGCTTCATAACCGCGGCGCTGTCCTGAAAGGCGCCCGCGTCGTTATCCAACCCCTGGCCCAGCGTCGTCAACGCGAAAGGGCACGTTCCCAGTTGCTCACTGCCCGCTCCCTTCTGCAAGCTGAGAAGCTGCACGCCGGGCACCTGCGCCAGCGGTGCCAGGGCGGCCAGGGGCGCCGAGCGTTGCCGGTCGGCGCGGTGGCGGCGGTCCCCTTGCCAGGCGATGCCGACCTTGAAGCCCTGGTAGCCGGCCAGACGCGACCGCCACTGCCGCTGGCGCTCCTCGTCGGCATGCAGGTAGGGAACGGGGGCGGGCACATTGTCTGGCGTGGTCCCCAGGAGCCGCGGCAGACTCAGTAGCGGCGCATGGACATCGAAGGGAGGCAAGGCCTCGCCGATGGTCAGCAGGCGGTTGATACCGGGGCAGGTGGACAACAGCGGCCGCAGCGACGGGGGACAGAGAGCGACGACCGTGCCGCCACGTGCCTGCACCAACGGCGCGTAGCGGATGAATTGCAGAGTGTCACCCAACCCTTGCTCGGCGTACAGCAGAATGGTGCGGCCCGCCAGCGGTGTGCCGTCCCACGGCGGTGGCGCAAAGGCGCGGCGGGGGGCCGTCGGCAGTTGCCAGCGCCACTCGTACTCGGCCCAGCCTTCCGCCCATGCGCCTTGCAGCAGCAGGGCCAAGGCCCGATTGGCGTGCGCCTCAACGTAATCCGGCTTCAGCGCCAGGGCTTGCTCGAAGTTGGTCAGGGCCGCGGTCAGCTCGCCGCGGCTGTGCTGCACGGTGCCGAGATTGTTGAAGGCCTCGGCGAAGCCGGGCCGCACGCGCAAGGCCTCCTGAACGCTGGCCAAGGCTTCCTCCAGCCGGCCTTGCCGCCAGTGGACGACACCCAGGTTGTTGTGGGCGTCGGCCAGGTCGGGCTGGAGGCGGAGGGCCTGCTCTAAGCTGGAGGCGGCGCCGTCGAGGTCGTCGCTTTCGAGCAGGGCCAGTCCCAGGTTGTTGTGGGCGGCGGCGCAGTCGGGATGGAGGCGGACGGCTCGACGCAGTTGGGACACGGTCGGGCGTCCCCGCGCGGAGGGAGAACGCGCGGCCACCGAGGGCTTCCGGGAAGCGTCGTGGGGTTGGCCGTTGGGTTGCGGTTGCTGGATCAGGCCGAGGTTGTGCTGGGCATCGGCGCAGTTGGGTTGGACGCGAAGCGCTTCACGCCACTGTGCCGCGGCTTCGTCGGGGCGTTGTTGGCGGGCGAGCACAATGCCCAGATGATTGCGTGCCGCCGCCCAGGCGGGTCGCCGCTTTACGGCTTGCCGCAAGGCGTTCTCGGCGTCGGCGTCAGCGCCGCGCTGGTGCAGCAGGACGCCCAACAGATACCAGGGTTCGGCCAGAGCGTCGTCCTGACACAAGAGATCGCGGTAGAGGCGTTCGGCCTCGGCGAGGTCTCCGGCGCGGTGGTGCTTCTTGGCGGTGACGAGGTGGGCAGCGACGGCTGTCATGGGGTCGATTCTCCGGCGGCCGGGCCGCGGCTGAAGGCGGGGCCGGGGCAAGGTGACGATAGCTTATGCCGCCGGCCCGCCACCCGCAAGCGCCGCTCGCCCGGCCGGTCCGACGAGAAAAAAATTTCCGCATTCGCGGCAAACCCCGAATGGTCCACTGACGCAGCATTGTCACTGCCGTCGGAAGGACTTGCGCCGCGGCGGCGCAAAGGCCGCCCGCGGCGAAGATGAAAAAAACAAACATTCTTACGATTTTGTCCTTGCATTGGCTCCCGTGTGCGGTTAGTTTCACTCCTCATTATTATTCCACGACGGAGACAGCGTGGTCCGTCCTTCGTGTTTCCTCCTGCCAATTGTGCTGCCGCCCCAGGAGCTTGCGGGCAGCCCCACCAGGAAGGACCTTCCCCATGAGGACGCACGCGCGAACTCCTCCCGCCTCTTGTTCCCTTGATTGCTTGCAACGCCTCCTAGGGAGTGACACGCCGTTGTCCTCCTTTCTGTGGCTCGTCCCGCCCCCCTTCCTTCCCCACGGCCGCGCCGGTCCATTGACAGCCGCTGCCTGCGCCGACGACGCCTGACGCCGGCGGTGGGAAGGTGCGCGCCCATGACCGCGGCGCCCCGCTGGGGGTAGCGCCGGCACGGTCGAGAGAGCATCCCGTGAACCTCGCCGCCCGCTTTGAACTTGCCTCCAGGAAGGACATGCTCCATGAAGGCTCGTGTCGCCGCTGCCCTGACACGTTTCCGCGCCACTTTCCGGCGCTGGCTGCGTTTCACCTGGCTAAGCCGTCTGTCCGTACTCGAGCCGCGTCCCTGGCACTGGTTCGGCCGCCGCGCCGGCCGGCCCGCTCACGCCCCCAAGGCCAGTGTCCTCCTCGCGCTGGAAAAGATGGAAGAGCGCTGGACGCCCAACGACTTCGTCGGCCCGGCGCAAGCGCCGCTGGCGGCGTTTGGGCTGGTGCTGTGGCGGGGCAGCAAGGACACGCCGCTGCGGCTGCTGGCCGGCGGCGATCGCCTCAGCACCGCCGCTCACCCCGTTACCGACATGGCCGAGGGGGCCGACCCGACCAGCGGCAGCAGCAGCGACTCGTGGGCCCCGCCCGAAGGGGCGGACCCCTTTGTCAACGGCAACTTGGACGCGCTGGCCTTCGCCACCACGACCGGCCAGGCACCGCCGGATGACTGGTTCGTTCATGCCCACGCCGCCGCAAACGATTCGAGCGATGATCCTGCGGATTCGGCATGGCCGATCGGCAGCCGGCCGGACAGCAGCCCGGAAGACGGGCGCATCCCCGATCCGTTGGCCGATGCCGACCAACCGCCGGCGCGGTCCAAGCGGCCGGCCTCGCCGGCGACCGACCCCAACCACCAAGCCAACTACGCCGGCGCCGGCGGCGGAAGGGGTCCGGGCGGCAGCAGCACGCCCAATGCCGGGGGCGGCGGCGGTGGCGGTGGCGGCGGCGGCGGCGGTCGAACCAATATCCCGAACATGAACGACCTGCCGTCGTCGGGTCTGGGCAGTCCGGCGACGGCAGGACCGGCCAACGCCGGCAGTGCCACCGCCGCCCCCGGCGGCGCTGTGCCGGGAAACAGCATCGCCTTGGTGATGCCGGCCGGGGGTTCATCAGGCAACACCGCCAATCTTTCGTCGCCTGCTCTCTCCCCCAAGAGCAGCAGCGGCCCCTCGCTGCCGCCCGACAGCTCGGTCATCCTGCTCACGGCGAGCCAGAGCCAATCTGTGTCCGGTCAGGCGGTGACCTTCACGGCCACCGTTCACGGCTTGAACGACACCGCGCTCGCACCAACGGGCATGGTGCTCTTCCAGGAAAACGGCAGCACGTTGGCCAGCGTGTCGCTGAGCAGGGGCGTGGCCAGCTTCACCACCTCACGCTTGGCGGTCGGCAGCCATACCGTCACCGCCGTCTACCAAGGCGACAGCCACTTCCTCGGCAGCCAGGACACGGTGACGCTGACGGTCAAGTCCGCCGCTGCCGGCAGCAGCGGGGGTGCGACGGCTTCCGCCCCCAGCAGTTCGGGCACGCCGACAGTGGAGTTCAACTCTTCCAGCTACGTGGCCTCGGAGACCGCCGGCGTGGTCACTGTCACGGCCACGCTCAGCATGTCCACCAGCCAATCGGTCACCGTCCACTACCAGAGCAGCGACGGTTCGGCCCACGCCGGCACCGACTATTCCGCCGTGAGCAACAATATCAGCTTCGCTCCCGAACAGACCACCCAGACCTTCACCGTCACCATTATCGATGACGGCGATGGCGACGAAGACAGCGGCAGTCAGACGTTCAGTTTGGCCCTGTCCGATCCCGTCGGCGCCTCGTTGGGCACGCCCAGCAACGCTACCGTCACCATCGCCGAGGACAGCACGCCCACGCCTACTCCAACCCCCACGCCCACGCCGACGCCCACGGTGGAGTTCAGCTCTCCCAGTTACAGCGTCTCGGAGACGGCGAGGGTGGTCACCATCACCGCCACACTCAGCGCGCCTTCCAGTCAGTCGGTGACCGTTCAGTACCAGAGCAACGACGGTTCGGCCTTCGCCGGCACCGACTACGACCCCGCCAGCGGCAGCCTCACGTTTGGCACCGGCCAGACCAGCCAGAGCTTCACCGTCACCATCCTCGACGACGGCGATGGCGACGAGGCCTCCGGCAACCAGGCCTTCAGTCTGGCCCTGTCCGATCCCGTCGGCGCCTCGCTGGGCACGCCCAGCAACGCCACCGTCACCATCCTGGAGGATAGCACCCCCACGCCGACGCCCACGGTGGAGTTCAGCTCTCCCAGCTACAGCGCGTCGGAGACGGCGGGGGTGGCCACCATCACCGCCACACTCAGCGCGCCTTCCAGTCAGTCGGTGACCGTTCATTACCAGAGCAGCGACGGCACGGCCCTTGCCGGCACCGACTATGACATCGCCAGCGGCAACCTCACGTTTGGCACCGGCCAGACCAGCCAGAGCTTCACCGTCACCATCCTCGACGACGGCGATGGCGACGAGGCCTCCGGCAACCAGGCCTTCAGCCTGGTCCTGTCCAATCCCAGCGGCGCCTCGCTGGGAACACCCCGCAACGCGACTGTCACCATCCTGGAGGACAGTACGCCCACGCCCACCCCCACCCCCACCCCGACGCCGACGCCACCCCCTACGTTCTCGGTACAGCCCAGTTATACCCAGGCCTCGCTCAGCCCCTTCACCACCACCGAGGGCCAACCCTACAGCGGCACCGTGCTCACCAGTCTCTATGATCCCGATTCCGGCAGCGGCGGCACCCAGTACAGTGAATCCATCGACTGGGGCGACGGCACCTCGACCGGGCCCGTCACCATCGGCAGTGCCGCCGCTTCCCTGCCCGCGCTCAGCCACACCTACACGCTGGCCGGCTCCTATCGTGTGACCGACTACCTCGTTGCCGACCGCGGCAGCGGCAGCAGCGCCGTCACCGCCACCACCGTTCTGTCCACCACAGCCCTGGTCCTGCCCGTGCCCCTGCAGGCCGACAACCTGTCGGTCAACCTCGGTAACACCCTCAGCAATGCCACGGTAGCTACCTTCACCGTCCCCGGCGGCGGAACGAGCACCAGCCCCTACAGCGCCACCATCGACTGGGGCGACGGCTCCGGACCGCAAACCGCCACCGTGGTCGCCGAGGGCAACGGCGCCTTCGCCGTCGAGGGCAGCCATACCTACCTGCACCCCGGCGCTTTCCTCACCGATGTTCGCGTCCGCGACGTCATCAACAGCTCCTACGCCGGCGACACCATCGAAGCCGTCGGCACCGTCACGGTCGTTCCTCCCGCGGTCGCTCCCGACCTGGACCTCACTGTCCTCGACACGCCGGTCCAGCAACAAGACAACAGCCCCGTCGAGGTGGCCACCTTCACGGTCGGCAACGTGGACCTGACCGCCGTCGCCTTCGCCGCCACCATCAACTGGGGCGACGGCTCGACGCCGAGCCTGGGCATCGTCCAGGGCAATGGCGGCAGCTTCACCGTCACCGGCATCCACGTCTACAGCAAGCCCGGTCAGTATCTGCTCGAAGTCAACGTGGTCAGCCCCGGCGACACCACCAGCGGCTGGGCCACCGCCCGCGTCACCACGCCGGCCGCCAGCCTCACCAGCCAGAACCTGATCGTGCCGCCCTACGGCGGCTACTACTACGGCTCCTCCTATGCCTCCAATGTTCTGCTGGCCACCTTCGTCAACCCCAACCCCAACCTGACGGCCGCCGCCTTCCAGGCCACCGTCGATTGGGGCGACGGCTATGTCGCCGCGGCCACGGTGACCGGCAGCGCCGGCACCTTCTGGGTGACGGCCAGCCCCGTCTACTACGGCTACTATTACAACGGTTTCAATTACAACGGTTACGGCGGTACGGAATCGTTCCTGGCCACGGTGCAGGTCACCGATACGGCCGGCGACGTGGTTGGCTCGGTCCAGGACACCATCACCGTGGGCAACGGCGCCGCCGGCAGCTACAACAACTTCTACTACGGCGGCTACGGCGGCAACACGCCGCTGTTGCCCTCGTGGTTCCGCATCCTCTCGCCGGCCAGTCCGCCGACCAGCCCGCCCTTCGCCCCCTATTATTTCACGAACAACGTCGCCTGGGGCGACGGCAGCAGTACGCCCTCCAGCTACGCCTACTACCTGTATGGCACCTACCCCCTCTACGGCGTGGGCGACTATAACTCCTACTATGGCTACGAGGGCCACGCGTATGACCCGGAGGGGATCTACAGCCAACAGATCAACTTCGCGGTGGCCATCTACAATTCGGTCAGCCACAGCTACGGCACCACGACGCTGGCCACCACCAGCCAGCAAGTGCTGGTGGCCGATGCGCCCTTGCTGGATGAGACCGCCAGCCTGCCCAGCTTGACGCCGACGGCCGGGG
>DATBGU010000140.1:0-30636 GCA_036557825.1 Gemmataceae bacterium | reverse complement strand
CTGAAGTTACTGTCCCGCACCGTGGAGAAAACGAAAGACAACTACGCGCATCACGCTTGGGGCAACGGCGCCTATTACATGGAGATTTGGGGCATCGCCGCTTTGCAGAGCGGGCAGGAGACGGTGGCCGAGGAGGCGTTCCTCGAATCGCTGGCCCACGATGCCGCCAGCGTGCGCGGCGCTCTGGGCATGCAGGTGTTGTGCGAACACCAGGGCCGCGACGAGGAAGCACGGCGCTACGCCCATCTCGCGCGGCGCTGCTGGAGCCGGGCCAACTCGGATAGTCTGACGGCCGAACTCGCCGCCCTGCGTTCCCAGCGCTACAGCACTCGCCGGGCCGAGTCCACACCAAGCGATTCATCGATTCGTCATTGAGCGCGAACTATTCTGCTGGAGCGCCTACGCAACCCGACTTGGCGCCTCGTACTGTCTTGTGGTATTATAACACCACAAGGCAAGAGGACTGGTCCATGCCCTTCGACTCGATTATCTGGGATCTCGATGACGACCCCGATGGCAACGTACAGCATTGTGCCGAGCACGGCGTCACGAAGGAAGAGGTCGAAGAGGTGTTCCAGAACGCGACGGACACGGACCTCAGCCGATCCTCCGGCCGGCCCGTGGTCTTTGGAGACACGAGCACGGGCCGGCACCTAATGGTAGTATACGAAGAAATCGACGCCGATACCGTTTACCCGGTGACGGCCTACGACGTTCCCAGGAGTCAGCAACCATGAAACGAATTACGCGCAACCGGCGGCTTACGCCCGAAGAAGTCGTCAAGTATAAGGCGATTCGAGAGCAGGTCGCCGAGGAACTGTCTGACTTGATTGCTCGCCACCACGAGCGCATGGCTACCCTCGACCCGTTGCAGGAGTTGCTGACGCAGCTAAAAGCCGCATGTGAGGCGAAGGGGCTGAGCCTTGCCGACGTGACGGAACTTACCGGAATGGACCGCTCGGCGCTCTCGAAGCTGGAAACCGGCCAACGCGCCAACCCCACGGTGGAGACGCTGGTGCGTTACGCCGAAGCCGTGGGCAAGCGTCTCGTGGTTTCGCTGACGGATGCCTGAGCCATAGACTCCATCTGATCGACAGCCGCGCTGCCAACTTCGTCTCAATGTTGGCCGAGGCCCGACGCTCCTTCCGTGCATCAGAAGGGGATGTCTTCCGGCATTCCAGATCAAGCTATCGGTGTTGGGCGGAGGGGTGCCTCGCGCTGTGGAGGGGGCCCTGAATCGTTCGTGCCAGCCTTGACAACTCCTCCGTGCCTGCCGCACAATTTCTGTACGTCTTTCACGAACGATCCTCTGTCGCCCCGTACGGAATCCGGCATGGCGTTGAATCCCTCCCATCGCCCCACGCGCGAATGGCCCCTCCTCGTGCTGGCCCTCGCCCTGGTCTGCGCCATCTGCATTCCGCTCTGGCAGTGGTCGGCCGGGAAGGGCGACAGCGGCAACGACTGGTCCAAATGGACGCCCGAACGCCTCAGCCGTCTGCTCCTCGGACCCGAACAGATCGCCAGCTACTGCTGCTTCACCTGGGCGGCGTTCATTCTGCTGGGACGCTATCTCGAAGTGCGCCGCCAACGCCGCGCCTTCGATCTCGAACTGCTGTCCACCGACGTCGGTGTGTGCATTCTGCCGGAGGACGCCCGCTTGTTACAGCGTCGCGTCGAACAGCGGGCGGCGCGCGGTGGGCCGTTCATCCTCGCCAACATGATCCGCCTGGCGCTGGGCAAGTACGCCGTCAGCCGCTCCGCCCGCGATGTCAGCGAGACCGTCCGCACCCAGGCCGACGTCGATCTGGGTCGATTGGTGTCGAGCATGGCGACGGTGCATTACTTGGCCTGGGCGATCCCGGCCATCGGCTTTCTCGGCACCGTGCGCGGCCTGGCCACCAGTTTGACGCTCGGTTCGCAGACGCAGAAGGCCATCGGCGATTTCATCAGCGACGCCACGCGCCATCTCAACGTGGCCTTCGATTGCACGCTGGTGGCCCTGGCCCTGAGCCTGATCGTCATGTTCCTGCTCCACTCCGTGCAGCGCGACGAGGAAGCGCTGGTCATCGACTGCCAGCAGTATTGTCTGGAACATCTGGTGACGCGGCTGTACGATCTGGAGCCGGAATCAAATACGGAACTGCGGATGCAGAATTAAACAGAGACAGGTAGCCTGCTTCTCATTTCCGCATTCCGCATTTTGCATTGGAGATGCACCATGACCCTGATCGGCCTGGACATGAATGCCACGCGCGCCCGGGCGATTCAAGGGGAGCAGCCCGGCGGCGGACCGCACGTCCCGCGCGGTCTGCCGCTGGAAGGCAATGAGCGCGACTTGCCGCTGGCCGTGAGCCTGGAAGAACGACAGCCGCGCGTCGGCCGCGCCGGCGCGGGACTGTGCCGCCGTTCACCGCACCTGGCCTGTCTGGATTTTCTGCCCTACCTCGGCGACGACGACACCTGGGATGCCGGCCGCCATCGCCTCGACGCGGCCGGCGCGCTGGCCCTCGTTTGCGATCTGCTGCAACGCCGCGTCGGCCGGGCCGAGGGCGTTACCGTGGCCGTGCCGTCGTACTTCAGCGCGGCGCAGTCGGCGTTGCTGGCGGACGTGGCGAACCGGGCGCGCTGGCGACTACTCGGCTCCGTGCCGTCGCCGCTCGCCGTCGCCCTGGCCGCCCACGAGCATCTGCCCTGGTCGGGTCTGGCCGTCGTTCTCGATCTCGACGGCTACGCCTTGACGTGGTCGGCCGTCGCGGTGCGCGACGACGTGCTGCGCGTGCTGCACACGAACGCGGCCCCGCAGCTGGCTCGCGGCGTCTGGCTGGGCCGGCTGCTCGACTGCGCCGCCCTGCGCTGCATTCACCTCAGCCGCCGCGATCCGCGCGAATCGGCGGAGGCGGAGCAGAGCCTTTTCGATCAACTCGCCTGCGTGCTGGACACGCAAACCGGCCACGAACCGGCCGAGATGGTTTTGCAGACCCCGCACTGGTATCAGCACTTGAAGTTTCCGCCGGCCGAGCTGTCGGCGTTTTGCGCTCCGCTGAGGCAGCGAGCGGTCGTCGAGATGCAGAATTTCCTCGCCGCCGTCGCCGCGCTCGGTCCGGTCGGCGCCGTGCTACTGACCGGGACCGCCGCGCGGCTGCCGGGGTTGGCCGCGGCGATGGATGAGTTGATCCTTGGCCCGGAGTCGGAGCCGCCGGCCAACGAGGAGGACCGCGACTTCGGCGAGGATCTGATCGAGGAAACCCTCCTGTCGGCCCGCGTTCACGTTCTCGACGACGACGCCGTCGCCCGCGCCGCCTTCGATCTGGCGCGGCGGCAGCATCGGGGCGAGCTTCCGCGCGGCCATCTCGACACCGTTCCGCTGCCGGGCAGCGCACCCGCCGCGGATGCCGGCCCGGCGCGCCTGCGCTATGGCGACGAGGATTACCTGCTGTCCGGCCCGCTGTTCACCCTGGGCCGCGATCCCGCTTGTCATCTGGTCTTCGAGACCGAACAGTATCCGACCGTCTCGACCCGTCATTGCGAGATCGTGCTGACGCGCGGCGGATATGTGTTGCGCGATCGCAGCCGGCACGGCACGCTCATCAACGATTGCTTGCTGACGCAGCCGACGGCTCTGCATTCAGGGGACTGGATTCGCCTCGGTCCCGGCGGCCCGTTGGTCCGCTTCCTCGGCCAGCCCAGCGACCAGCGCCAGCTGATGACGATTGCATAATTTGGCGAGGATTTCTCATGCGCGTTCGCCACCGCATTCCGTCGATCTTCAATCTGTCCATGGTGGACGTGCTCTGCTGCGCGCTGGGCTGCGTCATTTTGCTGTGGCTGATCAACCTGCGCGAGGCGAAGAACCACGAGGACAACGCCGCGGAGCAGAACCTGCTCATCACGGCCCGGCTGGACAACATCCGCGCCGAGCGCGACAACATTATCGGCATGATGATGCAGATGGAATCGCGGATTGAATCGGTGCAGCAGGAGAAAGACGATCTGCAAAAGAGCCTGAGCGCCAAGCAGACGGAGTCCGATGATCTTTCGCGCCGGCTCAAGGCGTCGGCCGGGCGCGTCGCCGATCTGGAGGGCGACCTGAGCGAGCGCACGAAAAGCCACGAGGCAGCAATGGTTCGCATCGCCGCGCTGGAGAAAGACCTGCGCGCCAGCGAGAAACGCGGCGAGAAGGAGACGGCGCGCGGCCGCGAGTTGGCCGAGGAAGTGGCTGCGGCGAAGCGGCGTTTGAAAGATCTGCAAACCACGGCGAACCTCGTGCCCGGCCTACGCGGCGATCTCAAGGAGGCGAAAGAGCAGTACGCCGCGGAGAAGGCGCTGGCCGCCGCGCTGGAGAAGGAGATCGCCCGCCGCATGCGCGAATTGAAGGAAGCCGACAAGAGCCTGGCGAACTTGCAGCAAACGCGGCGCGACCTGGAGCGCGATCTGGAAGGACGAGATCGGGAATTAGCGGCGGCGCGGCGCGGAATGTCGGCGCTACGCGACGAGAAGAAGGCGCTGGAGGGCGAGACGGCGCGGGTGCGGGCGGCGGCGGAGAACCGCTTCGCCGGCATCACTCTGACCGGCCATCGCGTTCTCTTCCTCGTCGATATGTCCGGGAGCATGGATCTGGTGGACGAGAACACGCAAGCGCCGACGAAATGGGGCGACGTGCGCAACACCGTCGCCCGCCTGATGCGCAGCCTGCCGGACCTGGAGAAATATCAGGTGATCGTCTTCGCCGAGAACGCGAGGTTTCTCTTTAAGGAACAGGACTGGCTGGACTACGACGCCAAGGCGAGTCCGCAGCGCGTGCTGGCCGGCCTGACCGACATCAAGCCAAAGGGCGGCACCAACATGTACGCCGCCCTGCAAGCCGCCTTCCGTCTGCGCGCCAAGGGACTCGATACGATTTATCTGCTGTCCGATGGTCTGCCCAATCTCGGCGAGGGCGTGGATCCCGTTACGATCAATTCGCTGCAAGAAGTGGAGCGCAACGATCTGCTCGCCAAGTACATCCGCAAGACGCTGCGCACCAACTGGAACCGGGCCGCCCCCGATCGGCCGCGCGTCCGCATCAACACGATTGGCTTCTTCTACGAAAGTCCCGACGTGGGCGCCTTTCTGTGGGCGCTGGCCCGCGAGAACGACGGCAGTTTCGTGGGCATGAGCAAACCATGACGGACCCGAGCGACCACGACCAGCGTTTCAAGACGCTGATCCAGGAGTTGTTCTTCGCCGAGTAGGCGCGGCGTCTCGATTCCGGCGCGGTCGAATGGCTGCCAGGTATCCAGAATGGAACAGGCCAATCGGCGTGAACCTTTAGGCTGGAGAAGAGTCAGTGAATCAGAGCGGTTGCTACAGAGAAGTGTAGCGGCGACGGGACCAAGAAGTAAGCGAAATCGTAGCTCCTGTATACGGGTGAGGAGCAAACAACATTAATGCCCCAAGTCGTTTTCAATTCGCGAGTCAAGTCGTCATCCCGGTGGTGTAGCGGAGAACATCGGACCCTCCTAAGGTCTGGCCCCTGGTTCAAATCCAGGCCGGGATAATCGACCGACTGCCGGTTCGGAGTACATCGTAACGTGCAGGTTGTGGGTTCGAGTCCCACCCGCGCGGTCGGGGTTCCTGACCTGCGCGGTAGCTCAACGGTAGAGCAGCACGCCATCTCTGACCAAAACCCTCGTCGGTCTTTGTGCAACCACCGCCAGCTGCCGGTGCGGAGTACATGGTTCCCAGGTTCGACTCCTGACCAGCCCCCTTGTCAACGATGGGGCTGGGCCAGTCGTTCGGGCAACCGAGCGGCTGGAAGAACTCTGCCCAATCCTTCGCTGGCGAATGGAACAATCGAGTCCCGATCCGACTGCCGGTGCGGAGTACATCTAGCTTGTCACTAGACCTCCGGCCTTGTGCCGGGTTCTCTGCCCACACCTCGTCGGATCACTTTTCACGGAGGTGCCCAATGGCCAACAAGAACCTCTTCGCGAGCCTCAAGAGCCTGCTGCCGCGCGCCGATGCCCGCAACGAGGCCGGCGGTGTCGCCTACCGGCTGACGCCGCGCCACGCCCTGGCCCAGTTGGCCACCACCGGCTGCTTCAACAACGTCTACTACAGCGACGCCGAGCAGCAGTTGGCCGTGTTGCTGGCACTGGTCGAGCAGGTGGACGACAACGTCTACCTCGCCAAGCTCGCCGTGTACAGCCGCCAGCGCGCCTTCCTGAAGGACATGCCGGCCGCTTTGCTGGTGCTGCTGTCGAAGCGCGATCCGGAACTGTTCCACCGCGTCTTCGAGCGCGTCGTCGATAACGGTCGCGTGCTGCGCACGCTGTTTCAGATGATCCTCTCCGGTCAGTTCGGCCGCAAGAGCCTGTCGTACGCGCTGCAACGCGCGTTCCAGCGCTGGCTGAACGCGGCCGGCGTCGGCACGCTGCTGTCGGCATCGATCGGCAACGATCCCAGCCTGCGCGACGTGCTGCATCTGGCTCGGCCGACGCCGAGCGACAACGCGCGCCGCGCCCTGTTCGGCTTCTTGACGGACAAGCCGGTCGAGAAGTGGGCGCCGGCCACGGCGGCTGACCTGCCGCGCGAGGTCGCGGACCTGATCGCGTTCCGCCGCGCCGACAGCGAAGCGGGGCAGATTGCCATCCTCGAACGCGCCCGCTTCCGCTGGGATCTGCTGGCCGACTCGACGCGCGGTCCGTCCGTGTGGAAGGCGATGGCACGGCAGATGGGTCCGCAGGCGCTGCGCATGAACCTGAACACGCTGGTTCGCCACGAGGCACTGGCGGGCGATTTGGAAATGGTCGCGTACGTGGCGCGTCGCATCGCCGATGCCGACGAGATCCGCCGCGGCCGGCAGTTTCCGTATCAGTACCTGTCCGCGTACTTGAGCGCCGAGTCCAACGTGCCGCAGGCAATTCGTGAGGCGCTGGGCCAGGCGGCGGAGACGGCGTGCGGCAACGTGCCGCAACTGTCGGAGCCGATCGTCATCGGCGTGGATGTGTCCGGTTCGATGGGTTCGCCGCTGACGGGCCAGCGCGGTCGCGGCGCCACGAGCAAGATGCGCTGCGTCGATGTGGCCGCCCTGTTCGCGGCGGCGCTGCTGCGCCGCAACCCCGACAGCGTGGTCGTGCCGTTCGACACGGCGGCCTACCGCGCCGACGTGAGCGCCAACGACCGCATCCTCGACGTGGCCGCTTATCTGGCGCGCTTCGGCGGCGGAGGCACGGACTGCTCGTTGCCGTTGGCGGAGGCGAACCGGACGTATCGCGATCGCCGCTTCGCCGGCTGCGTGCTGGTCAGCGACATGGAAAGTTGGATCGGCACCGGCAGCGGCGGCTCCACGGGCGTTCTGACGCAGTGGCAGACGTTCACCGCCAACCAGAAGCGCCTGCACGGCGCCGACTGGTCCGGTCCGAAGTTGGTGTGTATCAACCTACAGGCGTACACGACCAGTCAGGCGCCGGAACGCGCCGATGTCCTCAACATCGGTGGCTTCGGCGACGCCGTGTTCAACGTGGTGGCCTCGTTCCTCGGCGATGAGCCGGATCGGTTCGTCGGCGAGGTCGAGGCGATCGAACTGTAACATCTCAACCAGCCCGCAGCGTCCCTTGCCGGCACTGCGGGCTGGTACTTTTGATGAGCGAGGGGATTATTTTTCGCTACCAGGGCCGGAGCTTTCCTTCGCCTGCCGCGTCTCATAGCGGCGCGGCTTGCCCTTGTCGCCCACCGTGACGGTGAAGGAACGACCGTCCGGCGCGATGGCGAGGTGGATCGACTCGCCCCGACATTTTTCGTCGGCGTTGGCGATGAAGGCCGGGTCGGTGTTCTCGGCGGCGCCGACGGTCACATTGCGGTGCATCTGATAGATGGCCTGAATGTCCGGCAGGCGGCGCAGCGTCGTGGTGACGCTCGGATGACAGCCCTTGCGGGCGCCGTTGTTGAAGACGGCGACGCGCGGACTGACCGTCTTGAGCAGGACCGGATTGTTGCTGATGTCGAGTCCGTGGTGCGTCACCTGATAGACGTCCACCTTGCCGATCTTGTCGCTGGGCGAGACGAGCTTGTGCTCGATGTTCCAGGTCAGGTCGCCGAGGTCGAGGAAGCGGAAACCGCCGAAACTCAGCAGAAAGCCAAGACTGTTCGCATTGTCGCTGGTGTCCTTCGGCTTCGGTTTGTGGTCTTTCGCCAGTGGGTTCGGCGGCGCGCCGTCCTTGTCGGGCAGGACCGCTCCGCCGCCGCACAGACAGAGCAGACGCAGAGCGACGCCGCCCTCGGTCGGCTTCAGCGCGATCTCGTCGCCGAGCCGGAGCGTGCGCGACTTGCCACCGCTCGCGGCGCGATAGGCGGCGATCAGCGTCGGAAAGTTTTTCGGATCGTCGGCCAGCTTGTCGGGGATGCCGCGATCGTAGTAGTGATGGATGGGCAGCAGTTTCGAGAGCCGACCGACGCCGCCGTAATGGTCCGAGTGCCAGTGCGTGATAATCAGGTGATCGATGGCTTTTAGTCCGGCGCGAGTGGCCGCCTGATGGATGCGCTCGGCGTCGCGCGGACCGGGATTGCCGCAGTCGATCAGCACCGACTCGCGCCGCGGCGTGATAATCAGGGTGGCCGCGCCGCCCTCGGTGTCGAGGAAGTAAATGTCGAGGCCGTGCCGTTCCTCGGCGTATGTTCCGGAGGACGAGGCGAGAAACGCGAGCAAGAGCCAAACGAAACGACGCGAAAACATTCGAGGATCTCCACACGGTTTATTGAGGATGCCTTATCATCGTGAGGCGTGAGCGTCGTTGCAACCGAAAATCTCGGTTCGGCTCCCTGGCCAGGAAGCGGCGGGCTTGATAAGGTTACATTTTGCCGAAAAGTATCCGTGCGACCTCGATAGAGCGCAGGTCGTGAGCATCCAACACGGTTGAATGAAAATGTACGCAGTGTTTGAAGACGGCTCTCGTCAATACCGGGTCAGCGAAGGCGACGTGGTGAAGGTGGACTATCGCGCCGGCGATGAGGGATCGCGCGTCGAGTTCGGCCGCATCCTGCTCTACAGCAACGGCGACGACCGGCGCATCGGCGAACCGCTCGTCGAAGGCATCCGCGTTCTCGGTGAAGTCGTCGAGCATCCTTCGACGAAGCTCTACATCCAGCACTTCCGCCGTCGCAAGAACTATCGCCGGCTACGCGGCCATCGTCAGCCGTACACTAGCGTGCGCATCCGTCACATCCTTCTGCCTGGTCAGGAGCCGCCCGCCGCTCCGCCGCCTCCGCCGGCGCAGACGGAGACACCACCGGCTCCCGCACCCAGCACCACGCCTTCGACGCCTCCCGCGAGTTAAGGCCGCAGAGGATCAGCGATAATCTTCGCGGATCGGCTGGAAGATGTCGAGCGCGCGCACCGGCTCATCCAGGGCGATAACTTTGTGGCGGACGTGACCGGGTATGCGATACAGATCGCCGGCTTGTAGGGTCTTTTGTTCGCCGCCGATGAAGAAGACCGCTCGCCCTTGCAACACCATGCCGACCTGTTCGTGCGGATGAGCGTGTTCCTCGACGACCGAATGCGGAGCCAGATCGACCACCGAGAGCATCATCTTGTCGGCCGAGCAAGTCTGAATCTGAACTCCGGGAAAGATGGTGTACCGGCTCAACTCGTCCGCGGTGGGAAAGAACAAACTCATGAAGGACTCCCATAGGCAATCGGCAGTAGGCAGAAAGCAGTAGGCAGTAAGCAGTCAGGCGCGACTGCTTACTGCCTACTGCTTTCTGCCTACTGATCTACCGTCCGCCGTTGAGCATGTAATGCACCTCGGCGCTTTGCTTGATGACCAGCGACATGCGGACCGGATCGAAGGAGATGGTACCCGGTCCGCCGCGTCCCTCCCAACTCTCCGGGTCGATGCCCTGGATCGTATTGATGATCGTGCCGATGGCCTGCATCATCTGGAACTGATTGGCAATGGCCGGCATCAACGGATTGGCGACGCCCATCAGATCGCCGATGTAGTAGGTTCGCGTCGTCAGCATCTCCTTGGCGCGAGCGATGGACGTGACCTCGATGTTTTGATTGCGGATGACGTAGGTGAGACCGACATCGGCCAGCACACGCTTCAGGGCGGTGCGGGCGCTGACGGGTTTCTCGAAACGCAACGTGATCGGCGTGTCGTAGGTGACGTTCGCCTCTTCCAGTGCTTGCTTGTCAATCAGAATGGTCTGGTCGAACCGCTTCGACAGGTAGTCGATGACGCCCTGGAAGGTTTGCATATCGAAGTCCACCTTGATGGGCTTCTTGAGCGCTTCGAGCAGCGCTCTCTCCTGGGCCGTCAGCTTGGCCAGGGGCGAACGACGTTTCGACTTCTCCAGCCAGTCGTCCGGGAATTCGTAGTCGGAAGCGGCCGGAGTAGCGGATTTGTCCACCTGGACGAGGGTGCCGGTGAAGCGATCGCCGCTCTTGTCGCGGACGCTGCGCGCCTCGATGACGCGGCCCTTCATCGAGTCGATGCGGGAAGCGGCCGTATCGTAGGCGGAGCGTTTGTCCGCCGCGACGCGCGGGTCCGGCGTGCGTCGCACCTCGATGCGCGTGGCCGAAGGAGCAGGGTCGGCGGCACGGCGGGCGCCGGCCAAGGCTCGTAGGATGTCGATGTCGCGCTCCAACGTCTTGGCCAGCGTTTCGCGTCTCGACTCGGACAGGCTCGTGTCCTTGCGGAGCATGCCGATCAACCTCTTGATGATGTCGGAAGCGTCGTTGGGGTTGGTGCGGAGCAGCCGGTAGGCGCGCATGCGTCCGTCCTGAATCTCCTTCTCGACGCGCTGGGCCTCGATTTTCAGACGTTCGCGGACTTCGGGGAGCGGATCGCGCGACTGGGCCGCCGTGGGTCCGGCAAGCACCGCGAGACCGACGATACCGAGAGCGATTGGGAAAATACGACGAAGGGCTGCGGACATCGGCGTTCCCCCTTCCGGGTTGAAGAAAGGCGCACCAGCCTCCTCCATTCCTTTTAACCTAACGTCCGGGCGAAGGTTCCGCCAGGGAAAAAGTCGCCGACCGGCGACATTGCCGCCAGCGGAGCGGAGCAGACCGCACGGACGGCAAATTGCGCCACCGCGACTCCTCTGCGAAAGCACATTCTGATACAGAGATATGGGTACAACCGAAAAAGCATGGAAGGTGAATATGCCTGCACCACGCACCCTGGAATGGATCGGCGACGCCGGCGGCTTCGTCCGTCTGATCGATCAAACTCAACTGCCGGCGGCGCTGACGTATCGCGATTGCCGCACCGTCGAGGAGGTCTGGGAGTCGATCCGCAGTCTGCGTGTTCGCGGCGCTCCGGCCATCGGCGTGGCGGCGGCGATGGGCGTCGTCGTCGGTGTGCAAGGATGCGACGATCCCGCCCGCTATGGCGCGCGCTTGCGTGAGGTGACGGCCTATCTGCGCACCAGCCGACCGACAGCGGTGAACCTGTTCTGGGCGCTCGAACGGATGGAACGCTGTTTCGAGCAGGAGTGCCGGCAAGGTGCGCCGCAGGAATGGACGCGGCGATTGCTGGCGGAAGCGCGGGCGATCGAGGACGAGGACCGCCGCATGTGCCGGGCCATCGGCGCGGCGGGAGCATCACTGATCGCCGAGGGGCAAGGTGTGCTGACGCACTGCAACGCCGGCGGCCTGGCGACGGCGGACTACGGCACGGCCCTGGCCGTCATGTTCGCCGCCGCCGAGCAAGGGCGGCGCTTCCACGTCTTCGCCGACGAGACGCGGCCGCTGCTCCAAGGCGCTCGCCTGACCGCGTGGGAGTTGTGTCAGGCCGGCATCCCCGTGACGCTCATCTGCGACAGCATGGCGGGGCAGGTCATGAAGGAGGGTCGCGTACAACTCGTCGTCGTCGGCGCCGACCGCATCGCCGCCAACGGCGATACCGCCAACAAGATCGGCACCTACGGCGTCGCCCTCCTCGCCCGCGCCCACGGCATTCCGTTCTACGTCGCCGCTCCGTCCAGCACGTTCGACCTGAGTTTGGCGAACGGCCACGGGATCCCCATCGAACAGCGCGATCCGCGCGAGATCACGCACGGCTTCGGCCGGCAGACGGCACCCGACGGAATCGAGGTCTACAATCCCGCGTTTGACGTGACGCCGCATCACTTGATTGCTGGTATCATCACCGAAAAGGGGATCATCCAGCCCGTAAGCGAAGAGAATATTCGCGCGGTGTTGGCGCAACCGTCGTCGATCTTCGATTTGATAGGCAAGGCTCCCGTCCTTCGATCGGCCGAGGACATCGCGGCCCAAGTCCGAGACGAACGCCAAGCGTGGGGCGAGGAATGATCGAGACCGAAACCGTTCTCCGCCACCTGCCGCTCTCCAAAAGGGAGGATCGTCATGGTCCGATACGGCATTTTCCTCGCGCTCGTCGCCTCTCTATTTCTCCTGTTTGGAAAGCCCCCCAAGATTGAACCTTCGACTCGACAAAGCACGGATATGGCTTCGGCCGCTTCCGAACGGGAACCGGCCAGACCCGTTCCCGAATACGCCCGTGTCGGACTTCTGCTCGACAAGAAACGGTACTTCCTGGGCGAGAACATCCTGATTCACTTCTTCGTCAAAAACGTCGGTCGCGGCAGTTTCTCCATTAATCTTGGCGGTGATTACCGCTTCGCAACCCGGCACCTTCGCTTCTCGGTCACGGCCACCGATGCACAGGGGCGAGAAGTGCCGGACCCTGACCCTTCCGGCTTTTGCATGGGTGGTCTGAGTCACAGCCCCGAAGTGAAACCGGGAGAGAAGCATATCGAAACCTTGCCCCTGCTGCGTTACTGTCGCTTCGAGAAAGCGGGCATCTATCGGCTCCGTGTATCGCACGACTTCGGCTGGACGCCGACCAAGCAGCGAAAACTTCCCGTCGCCCACGCGACTATCACCCTGGTGGAACCGAACACGGAACAGGCGCGCCGAATCGCCGAGGAGATGTATCGGCTGCCGAAACGGAGGAGCGGCACTTCCGGGGAAAAGGGCGAACTTTACGCGGATTTCTCGGCGCTGGCGCATCCGGTCTATCTGCCGATCCTGGCCCCGCGCGCCGCAGATGGAGACGAGGACGCTCTGGAGGCACTGGGGACTATCCCCACTCCCGAAGCGACGGAGGCGTTGATCCGCCTGCTCGACCACCAAGACGCGAAGTTCGCGCTCAAGGCGGTGCAGACCCTTAATCTCCGTCTGCCCGACCCGCAACTGGAAGGCAAACTTGGCAAACGAAACGTCTTCGAGGACACGCGCGAGACGAAACGGCGCTGGTTGTGTGAGCGGAGCTGGCGAGCGAAATTCGCTCCGGCGGTTCGCAAAGCAGGCCGCGAATTGCTGCTAACGGGAGTGGATACGGAGGCTCTTCAGTGCGGAGCGTTCATCCTGGAGTGCCTGGGAGAAAAAGAAGACCTGACCGCCCTGGCCCGCGCGCTCGACTGGTCGGCCTTTCGGGCCAGCAAGCAGCCTGTGGAAGAGGGCATCTATCCGCGGCCGCGCGGCGCGTGCCAGGAACTGCTGCGCGCCGCGCGGATGATGGGTCTGCGCGGCGCGGTTCCGCCGATCCCGCCGCGTTCGTCCGGCGAGATGATTCTGTTCGCCGCCGCCATCGGCGCCCGTCCGGCGTTTCGCCCGGCCGGCTGGGAGGCAATCTATGCCCGCTTGCTTCAGGCCGAGCTGCCCTACGTCCGCGAAGTCGGGCTTTGCAATCTCTCCCTTCCGCCTCCGCCGGCGCTTCGCAAACTCTTGCCGGCACTGTTCGCGGACAAGAACGTCGATGTCCAAATCGCGGCGTGTGAGGTGGCGGAGAAGACGAAGGATCCCGAATTGCGCGAACCCATCTTGCGCGTGCTGGCGTCGGCCCGGGAGGATTGGTTATTCTACTCGGCCAACAATGCCGCTTACTCGTTGGGCCTGCGGATGGAGCGCATCCGCGTGCTGGTTTCCCGGCTCGATGAGGAGGGAATGACCGGGCCTTGTCTTGATCGCCTGGTGTCGGTCGTCCTGGCCGACCTGTCTGGTTATAGCGGATTAGCTCGCAATAGTTTGGATGTTGCGGCGAGACGCGCCTGCAAAGCGGCCTGGTTGCGATTCTTGAAGGAACACGATGAGGAGCTACGGGCGGGGAAAGAGTTTGGCCTTGCCGATCCGACGCTTCCCCGAAAGGAGTTGTTTCCAGGGTTCACGTTCCACCCGCCTCGTCCGTCGATCCGTATCGCCCTGCCTAATGACGCTGCGGCTCCCGATCGTTGACGGTGCGGTCTGCTTTAGCCGACAGCTTTGCGAGGAGTTCCGTTTTCGGATTCTCGGACCTTCTCACTTTCGAGAAGAAATACCGCGCCGATTGCCATTTGCAGGAAAGTTCGGCCCATCCCTCGCGCTTTTTCCAGCCTTTCGCCGACCGAGCGTTGGCACCGAGTTTGCTTCAAATCAACCCACACGATCCCGCACCTTGAAATAGGTTGACTCGGCTCCCGCGAGGGCTACAAAGTTCCCCGGTAGCCCGACCGATTGGCCCTCCGTTCTGGTTTCTGTCCTCGGAGCGCTGGATTCTCATGTCAGACCCCAACACGAATGTTCCCGGCAACAGCCCGCCTCCTGCCGATAAGCTCGAAACCGGCGTCACCAACAACCCGACTTCCGCCGCGCCGCCCTCCGCGGCGGTGACGCCGAAGCCGGCCGCGCCGGCCCCCAAGCCCGCGCCCAAGCCGGCCGCGAAAGCCAAGCCGGGACGGCGTGGCTTCCTCTACGCCTTGTTCGGCACCTGGCTCGGCGTCGCCTGGACGACCATGAGCGCTTCGTTCGCCCTGATGACGCTGGGCACCGTGCGCTTCCTCTTCCCCAATGTGTTGGCCGAGCCGCCCAGCAAGATCAAGGTCGGCTTCGCCGACGGCTACGAGGACGGCAAGGTCGTCGAACGCTACAAGGACCAGCACGCCTGGATTGTTCGCCGCAAGGATGAGAAGTTCGGCGACATCATCTACGCCCTGAGCACCACCTGCACGCATCTCGGCTGCACTCCCAACTGGCTCGAACGCGAACAGAAATTCAAATGTCCCTGCCACGGCAGCGGCTTCTACATCAGCGGCATCAACTTTGAAGGCCCCGCTCCGCGACCGCTGGAACGCTGGGCCGTCAGCATCGGCGATGACGGACAGATCGTCGTCGATATGAGCAAGAAGTTCCAGCAAGAGCGCGGCGAATGGAGCAACCCCGAATCATTCATCAAGCTGTAGGAGTCCGCCGTGTCCGTTGGCGATTTCATCCGTAATTCGCAGGTCTGGAAGAGCGTCTTCCGCCATCCGGCGCCGCGCGATCGGCGCAACCGCGTAGTGGTCATGCTCACCAACGTCTTCTTGCACCTGCATCCGGTGTCGGTGCGCAAGAGCGGCATCGCGCTCAGCTATACCTGGTGCATGGGTGGACTGACGTTCTTCATGTTCCTGGAGCTGACCGTGACCGGCGTGCTGCTGATGTTTTACTATCGGCCGACGCTTGAGCACGCCTACAACGACATCCTCATCCTGCGCGACGTGGCCACGCTCGGCATCCTCCGCGAACTGCACCGCTGGGGGGCGCACGCCATGGTCATCACGATCTGGCTGCACATGTATCGCGTCTTCCTCACCGGCAGTTACAAACCGCCCAGAGAATTCAATTGGGGGGTCGGCGTCATCTTGCTGGTCTTGACGCTGCTCTTGAGTTTCACCGGCTATTTGTTGCCGTGGGACCAGCTCGCCATCTGGGCCATCACGGTCGGCAGCAACATGGCCCGCGCCACGCCGCTGCTCGGCTACGAGGGACCGGGCGCAACCTTCCTGAAAGTGGGGGACGTCTCACTCATTCACTCCGGCTCCGACGCGCGATTTATTTTGTTGGGTGGACGCTTCGTCAGCGGCGAGACGCTGCTGCGCTTTTACGTGCTGCACTGCGTCGCCATCCCGCTGGCCGTCGCCGTCCTCATTGCCGTCCACTTCTGGCGCGTGCGCAAGGACGGCGGGATTAGTGGGCCACTCTAACAGGAAATAACCAGCCCGGAGCGCCAGCGACGGGTAAGCGCCCGTCGCTGGCGCTCCGGGCTGGTCAATAGTCTTTAATCAGGGCGACTACACATGCCGCATACGCTCGACAAAGGGTTGCAGAACGGGCTGGCCGTCTATTATCTGCTCGTGGCCCTACTCAACTTCGGTTTCGCGGCCTATTGGTTTTACGGAGCCAAAAAGATGCTCACCGGCCTCATCTGGGCCGGCGTCGGCGGCATCTTCCTCCTCCACGCTCTGCTGTACATGGTCCACGCCGGGCCGGTCCTGCCGGACGGCATCCGTACCTTCACCACCGAGTTCATGGGACTCTACGGCGGCCAAATGGGGCCGATCCTCTACGTCACCTTGTCCATCGTCGGCTTCGTCGCGCTGTTGTACTTCCGCAAGTTCTTCGTGCAGCCCAACGTCGGCTGGGCCATCCTGCAATTGAGCCTGCTGTTCGGTGGCTGGGCCTTGACCGATCCGCACTTCGGCGGCGAGGACGTCATGGGCAAGGCCGATAATCTTCCCATCCCGTTGTTGATCTACACCGTCGGCTTCTTTACCTGGATCGCGCTGAGCCGGGCCGTCCGCAACGACGAGCGCCTCGCCCGCGGCGAGCCGGTGCTGGAGAAGATCGACGACGAGAAAGTGCTGGTCTGGCCCGACCTCGTTTACACCGAGCTGATCGCCATGATCGTCGCCACCTTCGTGCTGATCATCTGGTCGGTCGTGCTCAAGGCGCCGCTGGAACAGCCGGCCACCACCATCAAGGCGCCCAACCCTTCCAAGGCTCCGTGGTACTTCCTCGGCTTGCAGGAAATGCTCGTCTACTACGATCCGTGGATGGCCGGCGTCGTGCTGCCGACCATGATTATCGTCGGCCTGATCGCCATTCCCTACATCGACTTCAACCGTCAGGGCAACGGCTACTTTTCCTTCGTCGAGCGCCGGTTCGCCGTGTCGATCTTCATGTTCGGCTTCGTCGTGTTGTGGGTGACGCTGATTGTCTTGGGCACCTTCCTGCGCGGGCCGAACTGGAACTTCTTCGGGCCGTTCGAGCATTGGGACGCGCACAAGGTGCTGCCGCTCAACAACGTCAACCTGTCGCAGTTGTTCTGGCTGAACCTGTTTCACATGCCGCTGGACGACTTCAAGGTGCGCTTCGGCAATTTCTTCGGGCCGATCATTCGCGAATTGCCCGGCATCATCGTGGTGCTGCTGTACTTGTTCGCCCTGCCGCCGTTGTTGGCCCGCACCGTGATGCGGCCGTTCTTTATTAAGATGGGTTTTGTCCGCTTTATCACGCTGGTGACGCTGATGCAGTTCATGGCCGCGCTGCCCATCAAGATGGTGCTTCGCTGGGCCATCAACTTGAAGTACATCGTCGCCATCCCGGAAATCTTCTTCAATATCTAGGGACGACCATGGCCGCCACCGATCAGACCTACCGCAATCAGAGGACGTTGGACATCGTCTTCGCGGCTTCCTGCATTCTGATGCTGCTGGGCACCCTCTGGATGTTCTGGCAGGATTACAATCGAGAGTTCAAGCAGGTTCAGCGCGAGTTCCGCGACGTTGAAGAAGCGATGAACGAGCATCAAATGATCGGGCAACTGCCCAGCACGGATCAGGTCGCCAAGGCGCGCAAAAAGATCGCCGAAGCCAAGAATGCTTACGATGCCAAGCACGATGAAGTCCTCTACAAAGAGCGCGAACTGATGGCCAAGCACGATTTGGCCGACAACAAGTATCGCAGCATCAAGGCCGATTTCGATTCCAAGATGAGTCTTTACAACATCGCCATCGAACATGCCAACAAGGAAAGCGATCCGGGACGGCAAAAAAACCTCAAAGAGGAAGTCGATGCCCTGTATAAAGAACTCTTCGAGAAGGATACCGGCCTGCAAACGCAACTCACCAAGGCGCAGGATGAACTGGACAAGCTCGACCAGCAGATTCGAGTTGAGGTCACTCAGAAACTCGACGACCCGAAACGGCAGGTGGACCAGGCCGAGGACGATTTGAAAAAGCTGACCGCCGGTTTCGATCGCTTCGCCAAGGTGACGGCTCAAAAGAGATGGAAGTTCGGCGACGAGTTCCGCCGACTGCCCATCCTCGACGCCTTCGAGTCGCCGACCAAAATCAAACAATTGTGGCTGCCGGACCTGACTATCGACTACGGTGGATTCAAGGACGTGCCGCGCTACGATCGCTGCATCTCGTGCCATCTCGGCATCGACCGCGGCACCTTCGATCACGAATCGGTCGCCCGGCTGACGCGCGATCCCGACACCATCAAAAAGGAGATCGCCAAGGCCGAGCAGCGCAAGAAGGATCTGCAAGCCAAGGACGCGCCGGAGGAGGAAATCAAGCGTGCGGACAGCCGCATCGCGGCTTTGGGAGCGGATCTGAAGCGCGCCGAGGCCATGCAGGCGCGGTTGACGCAGGCCCGCGAGATGCTGATCGCGCGCCAGGACGCTGGCGAGAAACTGGGCTTCGATCCGAGCGATTTGCCCAAGCAGGTGCGCTGGCTGAAACTGAACAAGGGCGAGATCACGCAGTACGCCGCTCATCCGCGCCTTGATCTGTTCGTCGAGGCCAACAGCGCTCATCCGATGGAGAAATTCGGCTGCACCGCCTGCCACGACGGGCAGGGCAGCGCCACCGACTTCGTGCTGGCCGCGCACACGCCAGCCGACGCGACGCAGGAAGAGGAGTGGCAAAAGGAACACGGTTGGACGCACAGCCATTTCTGGGACTTCCCCATGCGGTCCAGCCGGTTCATCGAGTCGAGTTGCTTGAAGTGCCATCACGAAGTGACGGACCTGTCGCGCCGCGGCAGCAAGCAAGAGGCGCCCAAGCTGCTGCGCGGCTACGAGTTGGTCCGCGAGAATGGTTGTTTCGGCTGTCACGAAATCTCCGGCATCAAGGCCGGCCATGAGGTCGGCCCGGATCTGCGTCTGGAGCCGCAGCCGGCCCTGGAATATCTGACCGCCGCCGAGCAGGACAAGGCGAAGTCCGATCCGCTCAACCTGCCGGGCCAGTATCGCAAGGTCGGGCCGAGCCTGCGCCGCATCGCCGAGAAGACCAATGAAGACTGGGTGCGCAAATGGGTGCAGTCGCCGCGCGGCTTCCGCCCCGACACCAAAATGCCGCACTTCTACGGCCTGAGCAACAACAGTCCCGACAACCCCGATCTGCCCGACGATCAGAAAAAGTTCCCCGCCGCCGAGATTGCCGGCATCGCCCACTATCTGCTGGCCGAGAGCAAGGGCAATCTCGATGCCAAGGACACCGCCCGTAAAGTCCTTGAAAACACGATCGACAAGCAGCAGGGCGAACTTCAGAAGGGACGATTGGCTGAGCGCGAATGGAAGGCATTGCTCGACGCCAGCCGTCGTCTCGGTGATCTCGGCCTGATGTCGGTGCCATCGCGAGCCAACGAGATCAATCGCGCCCTTACGCGGCAGAAGCAGTTGCAGGAACGCATGCAAGAACTGCAAAAGCGCGCGCAGGATCTCAAGGCCCAGAAGGAACCGCAAGAGCTGAGCGACGAGGAGCAAACAGAGTTGCAGCAGGCCGGCAAGGATCTGAAGGAAGTCACGAAGCAATTGATCGACGCCTGCCAGATTAAACCGCTGGCCAAGGAAATCACCGACGAGGAAGGCAAGTCGGTCGAGTTGCCGAAAGCGGGCGACGCGGCGAAGGGCCGCCAGCTCTTCACCGAAAAGGGCTGCCTGGCGTGCCACAGCCACGACGGGACGACGAAGGCCGCCGCCGGCGCGATCGCCGTGCAGGGCGAAGCGACGTTCGCGCCGAACCTCAGCCGCATCGCCGCCAAGATCGCGCCGGCGGTCGGCGGCGAGGACGCCAAGCGCCGTTGGATCGTGCAGTGGGTGATGAATCCCACTGTGTATCATCCGCGGACGCGCATGCCCATCACGCACCTGTCGCCGCAGCAGGCTGCCGACATCGCGGAATGGCTGCTGAGCCAGAAAGTCACCGACTGGGACGAAAAGGGGCCGGAACAGCCGACGAAGAAAGATCTCGTCGCCCTGGCTCGCCTCTATCTCGCCAAGGCGCCCGGCTTCACCCGCGTGGACGTAGACGCGATACTGCCCATGACCGACGGCGACTTGCCCGGTATCTCGGACGAGCGGCGGAAGGGCGTGCCGGATGACGCCGATGAGCAGAAACTCGTCGGCGGCCCCGTCAAAGAGGACGACCTGAAATGGTACATTGGCCGCAAGGCCATCAACCGCCTGGGCTGCTTCGGCTGTCACGACCTGCCCGGCTTCGAGTCGGCCAAGCCGATCGGCACCGCCCTGAACGATTGGGGCAAGAAAGACGCCGAGCGCCTGGCGTTCGAGGACGGCGACATCTTCGTCCGCGATCATTACAACCCCGTCAAGCTGCGCAACGACCCCGACGATCCGAGCAAGCCGGCCGCCGACTGGAAGGACAAGGACGGCAAGCCGCCCTATGAGGAGATTTACGTCCAGGCCATCAACAACCATCGCCGCGAGGGTTTCCTGCATCAGAAATTGATGGAGCCGCGCAGCTACGATTACCACCGCATCCGCACCTGGGACGATCGCTTGCGTATGCCGCAGTTCAAGTTCGCCCGCACCAAGCGGCGCGAGGGCGAGAGCGACGAGGCGTACAAGGCCCGGCAGGATTTCGACGAGGCGCAGGCCCGCGAGGCGGTGATGGTGTTCATTCTCGGCCTGGTGGCTGAGCCGATGCCGCTGAAGTATCTGAACCGGCCCAATCCCGATCGCCTCGCCGAGATCAAGGGCCATCAGGCGCTGGAGAAATTCAACTGCGCCGGCTGCCATCAGATCCGGCCCGGCGTCTACGAGTTCAAAACCACGCCCGACGGGCTGAAAGAACTCGAAACGACGTACAACAACAATAAGGGTGCCTTCAAGGGCGATCATGTCTTCCCTGGCCACGACGCCTGGACCGGCAAGCCGCAGACCACGCCGGACCGATTGACGGTGGTCGGCACCTATCCGACGATCGACGATGCCAATTACGACCCGCCGATGCTGACGGTGCGCCTGACCGACGCTCTGCGCTTCACCGGCAGAGACGGACTCGTCCGCAATCTGCCGGCCGCCAGCATCGTGCCGATTAACCCGGAGGATCTGACGACCCGCGCCGATCCGTGGGGCGGCACGTTCACCGAGTTGATGGTCCAATATCTGCCCAAGGGCTATCCGGGCCGCTACAAGGCAGATGCTCCCGACATGTCGCGTTCGGTGCTGCCGCCGCCGCTGGTGCGCGAAGGCGAGCGCGTGCAGCCGAATTGGCTGTACGGCTTCCTTCTCAATCCACCGCCGATCCGGCCGGAGAGCTACATGCGGCTGCGCATGCCGAAGTTCAACATGAGCAACGAAGAAGCCCGCGCCTTGGCCAACTACTTCAGCGGCGTCTCGCGCTTGACCAATCCCGGCGCCGGCGTCAGCGCGGAGTATGTCGAGGTCCACCAGCGCGACGAATCGTACTGGCGCGCGCGCACGGCCGAGTACGTCCAGCGGCTGAAGAAGGAAAAGAAGCTCGAGGACAAGGCCAAGGAGATGCAGCCGGCGTGGCAGGAGGCGATGAAGCGGCGCATCGCCGACGCCGAGCCTGGCTTGGAAGCCGCCAAGCAGGCCGTCAAGGACGCCAAGAAAGACGACGAGCGCAAGCAGCGACAGAAGGAACTGGACAAGCTGGAAGCCCAGATCAAGGCGTGGAAGACGGAGTTGGAAAAGAAGGACTTCCCGCAAATGCGCAAGCAGTGGGAGCAGAGCGGCGTCTACGCCGCCGATGCCTACCGGCTGCTGACGGACCGCGAGCTGTGCCTGAAATGCCACGAGGTCGGCAACCTGAAAACGGACGAGCCGCAGGGGCCGAACCTGGATCTGACGGCGCAGCGGCTGCGGCCGGAGTGGGTGCGAAGGTGGCTCGCCAATCCCGATCGCTTGTTCGCCTACAAACCGAACATGCCGCAGAATTTTGCCAACGAATCGCTAAACTATCAAAATGTCTTCCTCGGCCGGCCTCTCGAGCAGGCCACGGCCGTTCGTGATGTTTTGATGGATTTACCGCGCGTGACCGAGATGCCCGGCATTCGTTCCCGAGGCCCGGCCGCGGCGGGAGGAGGTAAGTGATGCACCTTTGGAGCAAGCGGGGCATTTCCCCGGCGCTGGCCGGGGCGATCGTCCTGGCCGCCGCGACGACGGTATCGGCGGAGGGTTGGGGCACGATCAAGGGGCAGGTGGTGCTGCAAGGCGACGCGCCCAAGCCGATCGTGGTCAATATCGATAAGGACAAGGAGGCCTGTCTGAAAAACGGCCCGATCCACAAGGACGATCTCGTCGTCAACCCCAAGAACAAGGGCGTGAAGTGGGCCATCGTCTACCTGATGAGCGCCGACGGCTTCGACAAGGACATCCCCATCCATCCGAAGCTGAAAGATCTCAAGGAAAAAGTCGTCGAGATCGATCAGCCGTGCTGCAAGTTCGAGCCGCACTTGCTGGCCATGCGCCAGGGACAGACGCTGCTGGTCAAGAACTCGGCGGAAATCGCCCATAACGTCAACATCCTCGGCGGCGCCAAGGGACCGAGCCTCAATCAGATCGTGCCGTCCAAGGGCAAGTTCACGGTCCCGGACATTAAGGCCCGGCCCATCCCGATCAGCGTCAAGTGCGACATTCACGGCTGGATGAGCGCCAAGATCGCCGTGCTCAAGCACCCGTATTTCGCCGTGACGGACGAAGACGGCAAGTTCGAGATCAAGGATGCCCCGGCCGGCGATTTCCGTCTGGTCGTGTGGCACGAGAGCAAGGGCTGGGTCGTCGGCGACACGGAGCCGAGCAAGAAGGGCAAGAAAATCACCATCAAGGACGGTGAGGCCACCGACCTGGGGAAAGTGCCCCTGAAGCCCGAATGATCGAAAGTTGGCGAGCGGGGGGCGTCAGCCCCCTGATCGAAGCATCAGGGGGCTGACGCCCCCCGCTTGCCCAATCATGGAACTTTTGCACAACTGGAGGAAATAGCTATGCGTCGTTTTCACTTCGGGATTGCGATGGTCGCGCTGCCCGTGTTCGCCCTCACTCTCTTTCTGGCGGGTTGCGGCAAGGAGGAAAAAAAAGACACCACTTCCTCCAGCACGGACGGCGATAAGGATCCGACCAAGTCCACAGGCGAACTGAAAGCGCTGGCCGCCTCGAAAGGACACGTCAAAGGGGAGATCCGCTTGAAGGGGTCGCCCAACCTGGAGGAGAGGACCAAGGCGCTGCTGGCGCAGATCGACACCAAAAAGGAAGACAAGGACAAGTGCCTCGCCGGCGACGAGAGCGAGAAGACCCAGCAGATCTATCGCATCGGCGCCAACAAGCTCGTCGGCAACGTGTTCGTGTGGCTGATGCCACCCGATAGGAACACCTACTTCAAGATCGACGACAAGCAGGTCGAAGAGGCCAAAAACCATCCGCTCAAGCTGCATCAGCCCCACTGCGCCTTCATCCCGCATTGCGCCGTGCTGTTCACCAAGTACAGGCCCGATCCCAAGAAGCGCGACGAACTCAAATCAACCGGCCAGATCGTTGAGGTCAAGAACGATGCCGAGATGGCCCACAACACCAGCTGGGCGGGGAGCCTGAACTCCAGCGGCAACAAACTCATCGGTGCGGGAAAAGGAATCACGATCGAGGATCTGGTGCCCGCAGCAGGCCCGGTTCGCATCAGCTGCACCATCCACACCTGGATGGACGGCTATCTGAGGGTGTTCGATCATCCCTACGCCACCGTCAGCCTGTCCGATACGCTGGACGGCGAGAACAAGGTCAAGCCGGACGATCCGAAGTTCGGCACCTTCGAGATGAAGAACCTGCCCACCGGCAATATGCGCATCGTCGCCTGGCACGAGTCGGGCGTCTATCTGAACGAGGGCGGCGGCAAGGGCCAACCCATTACGATCAAGGAAGGCGAGCCGACGGAAGTGAAATTTGAACTGAATGTGAAGTAACTTCGTCGGCCATTTCGGGAAACGCAACCTATCGAGGAGCCTGCTGGGAAATCCGGCAGGCTCCTCGCGTTTCGAGATCGTGTCAATCCAGCTTGCCGGCCGGTTCAATCAGCCGCAGCTCGATCGGGGCCGCGACCGGCGGCGGCTTCATTACCAGCAGATCGGAAAGCGTTGCAGGCGGCAAGAAATGTTTGAAGTACGGTCGAAATTGACCGGGATATTGCCCCAAGGCGATGGACTCACGGGCGTAGTACAAGGCACGTTCGATGCGCCTCGACCGCGCTTCGAAGAAGAGGGCCGTCGCGATGGGCGCGTCGAGCATCACGGGAGCACGGCGGAGGTCGGCCGCCCGCCCATACATCAGCGCGGCGTCGCGATAAAGGGCATGCGTGGCCGGACCGAGTTGGACGGCCCGTTCGATGTCGTTCAAACTCTGCTGCGACACCCCGCCCTTTTGATGAACGATCATGGCTCGGTTGTAATAGATGGCCTGACAATTCGGTGTCAGCGCGCCGGCGGTTTCCAGGTCGGCTTCCGCCTGAGCCAACATCATCGCGCGGTCCGGTCCCCCGGCAAATTGGATGCAGCAAAAGGCCCGGTTATTCAGCTGCGCGGCGGACAACGGACCCGATTTCGCGAGTTCCGTGTAGAGCAGCAGCGCCGCACCAGGGCTCCCCTGGCGAACTTTGATGTAGGCCATCGGTTCCAAAATCGAGTCGTCGGATTTCCAGCCTCGGCCGTAGTCCAAGTCGTGGGTGGCTTGATCCATCTTGTCCCTGGCCTGGTCGTACGGCAAAGAATTGCTCGCTTTCAGGCGCGCCCAGCCGCGGGCGCGGTGCCAACGCGGGTTGTCCGGTTCGCGCAACAGGGCGTGCTCGAAGTGCTGCTCAGCTTCGCCGTACCTTCCCGCTCGATAAGCCTTCTTGCCCGCCTGGTACTGGCGCTCGCCGTAAGGAGGGATGACGGCCCAGGTGGAGCCGGCCGCCGCCGCGGCGAGCGCCAACAAGGCCAGCGCCGTCAAGGTCAGGCGAGGCCGCGCGACGAGACCGCGACGCATGCGCCGGGCCGGCGCGAATTGTCGTTTCAGCTCGACGGCCAACTCCGCAGCGTCGCGCGGCCGATTCGCCGGGTCGGCGGCCAGGCAGCGCTCCAGCACCACGGCGACAGGCTTCTCCAGGTTCGGGCAGAGGCGCTTCAACGAAGAGACACCGTTCGGGATTCGCTCCAGAAGATAATGCGCCAGCGGCCGACCTTTCAGGTTCGGCGGCAGTGGGCCGAACGGATGTTCGCCCGTGAGCAGCTCCCAGACAATCACACTCAGCGCAAACAGGTCGGCCCGTCCATACACCAGCTCGTTGCCTTCGCCCAGAAAGGCGCGGAGTTGTTCGGGAGGCATGTAACCGAGGGTGCCGCCCACCGGGCCGGAGTCTCGTTCGTGAGCCGACAGGTTGAAATCCAGCAGCAAGGGCTTGCCGCGGAAGTCGAGCAGCACGTTGGACGGCTTCAAGTCGCGATGGCATACGCCTTGACCGTGCAGAAAAGCGAGCGCCTCCGCCAGTTGAATCGCCAGATGAATGACGCCGTCGGCGAAAGAACCTCGTTGGAGGCGTGGGTCGGCGGGAGCGGCCGACGGATCCTCCGGCTGGGCGCAGGCGCGCAGGACATCGAGGAGGATGGCGGCGCCGCGCGGCCGGGACTCGGCCGGCGCCGCGGCAACGCAATCGCGTACGTCCTCCAGGGTGGCGCTGCCCAGGTAGGGCATGCAGACCACGGTCAGGCGGGTGGATTCGTCGTGCCGGGCCGACAGGATGGGTACGACGTTTGCGTGGGATAACCGGCCCAGGGTCCGCGCCTCGGCGCCGTCGCCGGCCGCGGAGAACTTGAGGACCACCGGACGATCGCCGGTGGACGCCTCGGTCGCCAGAAAGACCCGCGCGAAGGATCCGCGTCCCAGCTCGCGCACGATGGTCCAATCGTCCCACTGTTCGCCCTCGACCGGCCAGGGAACGGGCCGGTCCGCGCTCGTCCGTCCGGCCACGAATTCGGGGTGCTCGCCGATCAGCTCATCGACATCGACCATGCGGAGCAGGGCGCTGCGGCAGGTGGGGAAACCGGCGCAGAAGGCGTGCGCATCGGGACGCTCGCCTTCCTCCTTGAGCCGGCAATACTCGTCGTAGGCCCAGGTCAGCAGGGCCGTTTTCGAGGCGCGCTGCGGCGGACGGCGGCAAGAGTCGGCCGACGAGTCAAGGGGGGCGCTCGTTGCCGTTTCGGTCCGACTGCCGGCGGTGCGCGGGCCGAGGTCGTGCGCCTCGGCGTTGGGCGGTTCGACGGGCATCATGGGAATTTCCGCCTCGGATTCAGGTTTTGCAGCAGTCGTTGGATCAATTTGGTGGGCACGCCCAGGCACTCGGCCACTTCGCGGTGCGAGTGTCCCGCACGCAGCATCTCCAGGGCGCGGCGAACCTGCGGCGGCTTGTCTTGAAGCAGCTGGTCCCACTGCTCCTCGGCGACGGCCACCTGGCTGGGCGTCGGCTGCCGCGCCGCCGGTTCGACAAGCCCCGCGCCGTCGGTTCGCTGAGAAAAGGCGTGGACCTCGTGCCGATTGTGTTTGACGGTCCGCTGCCGCCGCCGATATTCGTCGATGACCTTGTGACAGGCGATCCGCGTCAGAAAGCCGACCAGTTCCTTGGGCGTTCGGAACGTGTACTTTTCCGGGGAGATGTCAAAGAACGAGGCCCACGCGTCCTGCGTGAAGTCCAGCGAATCGAATTGGGTGCGCAAGCGTCGATTCAGCCGCTTGCGCACCACGAGTTGAATTTCCTTGCCGTAGCGCTCGAAGAGCTCGCGCGCCGCCTCGGGGCAGCCCGTGCGAACGCGATCCATCAGCTGCGCGAATTCACTGGTGGTAGACATCAAATCCTCCTCCCCACCTACTCGGGTTGGGGAGTCCCGGCGGGTGCTCGATTCGTCTTTCAGCCTCGACCCGGGGGGATGTCAGTCGGCGACAAAATAGATCCTACCAGGCAGCTCGCGTGTATAGAAGCATAAACCGTGAGGCATGTTCTCCGCAAGGGAAAAACTCCCAACGCGGAGACTTTGCCCGTTTGGGGGATCTCTCCTCATCCAATCGCCTGGACACGGACGCGCTTGGAGGGCGAAAGGACCGTCGCCTGGACGTGCATCTCCTTGAGCAGGGTTTGCTGCATGCCCAGGAAGGCGGTGGCGAAGGTGGGGTCGAACTGCTGGCCGATCTGCTTCTCGATCTCGGCGAAGGCGGCGGACGGCGACATGCCGTTGCGGTAAGGACGGTCCGAGGTCATGGCGTCGAAGGCGTCGGCCAGGGCCACCACCCGCGCCAGCGGCGAGATCGCTTCACCGGCCAGACCGTCGGGGTAGCCGCGCCCGTCCCAGCGTTCGTGGTGCGAGCGCACAATGGGGAGGATCGGCCGGAGGTCGGGCACGGTCGAGACGATCTCCGCTCCCATGACCGTGTGCGATTTCATGATGGCGAATTCTTCCGGCGTCAGACAGCCCGCCTTGCGGAGGATGGCGTCGTCGATGCCGATCTTGCCGATGTCGTGCAGGGGGGTGCCGAGGCGAATCAACTCGACATCCGACGCCGGCAGGTTCAGCTCCTGGGCGAGCAAGAGGGCGTAGTTGCAGACGCGCAGGGTGTGTCCGCCGGTGTACTCGTCGCGCATCTCGACGGCCTGGGCCAGAATGGTGATGGTGTCGAGGAACAGATCGCGCTGTTTCTTGACCAGCTGGGCGCACTCGATGCCGGCGGAGACGTTGGCGGCCAGGGCGTCGGCCAGGTGCAGATCGTCCATGTTGAACGGCTTCTGCCAGGGGCTGCGGTCCAGGTGCAGCACGCCCAGCCGACGCCGCGGCGTGCGCAGCAGAACGCACAGCACCGAGGCCATCGCCCCCTCGGCGATGCTTTTGGCCATCGCCAATTCGGGATCCTCCTCGACCTTGTGGCACAAGATCGACTCGCCGCGGTTGACGCAGCGGGAAGCGAGACTGTGACTGAACTGGAAGCGGCCGCCGTCGCCCCGGCCGGCGAGGATGGCGCGCGGCTCGACTCGGCCGGTGACCAGCGCGCGCAGCTTCAGTTCGTCGTCCGGCCCTTCCGCCAGCACGATGGCGCCGCGCTGAGCGTCGAGCACGGCCACGGCATCGTTGAGGATGGAATGCAGCAGTTCCTCTTCCTTCTCGATGTGGACGAGATGGTGTCCGGCCCGCAGCAGCGCCAGCAACTGCTCGCCGGCCCGCGGACAACGCTTGCTGTCGAACGCCAACCCTTCCAGCGCTTCGTCCCAGGACGACTTGGCGGTGCCCTCCACGCGCATTTCCTGACCGTTGCGGGACTCCGCTTCCGGCTCGACATCGCTGAGCGCCTCGACGACGAGGGCCACCTCGCCGAACTGAATCAGATCGCGGGCGCGGATCGGCCATTGGCCGGCGCTGAGGCGGACACCGTTGAGCCTTGTGCCGTTGGTGCTGCCGAGATCGCGCAGTCGCCAACCGCGATCGGTAAAGCGGATCTCGGCGTGATTGCGGCTGACCGAATTGTCGTCGAGCACCACTTCCACGGGACTGAGCCGGCCGATGCGCAGCAGATCGAGAGATTCCCACGATTGTCCCTTGAACGGGCCGTTCAATCCGCGAAGGCGAATGGTCCGTTTCACAGTCCACCTCCCGCGAAACTCCGCCGTCCGGCCTCTGGGTGACAAGGCCCGTCCCTCGAACAAGTCGTTTCAACTATAGCTCGCACTTGCGGGGGCAGCACAGGAGAGAGGAAAAACGGAGGGGGCGTGGGTGGCGCGGTAGTTTTGTGATAGGGCGTGAAAAATGTAGCCGCGACGCAACGCGGACCGCGAGGAAATAACGAGAAGGGTTCTTTCTCCCGGCTCCCCAAAACGAGAGACGTCCGCGCCGGGGCAAAAACTCGCTCCCGTTCCAAGCCTTTTCTCTTGCCGAGGAACCCTCGCGGCGCGATGATGCGTTCGGGCCGTGAACCGCCTGGTGTCGGAACCACACTCGTCGGCCTGGGGGACATCATGACGCGAAAAAGCGAGGAGCGAATGACCCGACGCCGCGTGCTCCAGACGGGGGCAGGACTCGCCTTGGGAGGGGCGCTGGCACCGGGCGAGGGAGGCGCGAGCGCCCCGCCGCCGGCCGGCAAGCCCGACGTCTACGAAGCCCTCGGGGTCAAGCACGTCATCAACGCCACCGGCACCGTGACAGTCCTCGGCGGGTCGCTGATGCCGCCCGAGGTCGTGGCCGCGTGGATCAGCGCCTCGCGTCACTTCGTCAACTTGATCGAACTACAGGACAAGGTCGGCGAGCGCATCGCCAAGCTGGTCGGCGTGGAAGCGGCGCTGGTGACGACCGGAGCCGCCGGGGCGCTGTTGCTCGGCACCGCGGCGGCTGTCACGCGCGGCGACCCCAAGCTGGTCAAGCGATTGCCGGACACGGCCGGCATCAAGCATGAGGTCATCCTCCAGAAGGCGCACCACAGTTGCTATGACAACCAACTCACCGACGTGGGCGTGAAACTGATCGACGTGGAGACGCCGGCCGACGTCAAGCGGGCCGTCGGCGAGCGCACGGCGATGATGTTCTTCATGAACGTGGCCGAGGCGGACGGGCGGATTGGACGTGCCGAGTGGGTCGAGCTGGCGCGGCGTCACCGGATCCCGACGCTGCTGGACGCGGCCGCCGACGTGCCGCCGGTTGAGCGTTTGTCGGAGTACAACCGGGCCGGCTTTGACCTGGTGGCCTTCAGTGGCGGCAAGGCGCTGCGTGGCCCCAACAACACGGGGCTGCTGCTGGGACGCAAGGACTTGGTCGAGGCGGCGAAGAAGAACGCCAACCCGCACTGCGGAACCATCGGACGCATGATGAAGGTGAGCAAGGAAGACACGATCGCCCTGCTGGCCGCGGTGGAGCGTTACGTGCGCCTCGATCATCAGGCGGAGTGGCGCGAGTGGGAGCGCCGGATCGCCGTCCTCGAACAGGCCTTGCGAGACATCCCGGCCTTGCGATGTGAGCGCGTCGTGCCGCCGATCGCCAACCACGTGCCGCATCTGATCCTGTCTTGGGACGAGAAGCGGGTGAAGATGACGCGGCAGCGGCTCACCCGGGAATTGGCCAAGGGCGATCCGCCGGTGCTGATCGGGCGTGTCAGCGGCACCGGCGACAAAGGCGTGCTCCTGTCCGTGTTCATGCTCCAAGAGGGCGAGGAGCGCGTGCTGGCCGACCGGCTGCACGCCCTTCTGGCGAATGCGGCGCGCGGCGCGGCCCGCTGAGTCGAGACAGGGTGGACTTCAACCCGGACGGCAAGCGGATTTGGGGCGAATCGGATCGACAACATGGACAAAGAGCGGGATTCCTCGGTGTTTGACGTGCTGGCGGTGAAGATCGCGCGGCTGGTCCAGGAGCGCGGTTGGAACCAGGAGGAGTTCGCGCGCATCACGCGCCTCAATCGCCATACGGTTCGCCAGATCCTGTCGTCGAGCGGCCACCGCCGCCTGCGCAACGCCACCATCAGCGCCTGCGCTCGCGCCCTCGGTCTGACCGTCAACGAACTGCGGACG
>DATBGU010000139.1:0-35967 GCA_036557825.1 Gemmataceae bacterium | reverse complement strand
GGCCAACTCCTCGGCGTCGAGCTTCACCGCCGTCTGATACGCGAGTTCCAGCTGACTGTTCGAGAGCGTACCGGCGTCCAGGCGGGCCAGTTCGGACGCGCTCATGCCGGCGATGTCCGCCGCGGGGGCGCCGGCGGCAGCGCTGTCCGATGGAGTTTGCAGAGCGCCCGTATCGCCGAACAGGCCCAGCTTGCGGCGCAGACGGTCGAAATCGTAGTTGGCGACCATGCCGCCGCGAGCGCAATCCTGGATGAACTGAATGACGCCGCGAAGGTGCTTGCGCAGCGTCGGATGAGCGGCGGCGTCCAGCGGCGTGTTGCCCAACAGAGAGCGGCGCGGCTTGTGAATCCACGTCTCCTCGTAGTGCTTGGCGGCGTGGTCCAGCACCCGCTGCGCGCTGTCCTCCGCGCGTTTGAACGGAAACAACAGCGCCTCGGCCGTCACGTCCTGAAACTGGATCGGCGCCTGGCGTTCCTGCAACTCGGTCAGGCCCAGCGCCAGCCGCTGGCGGACCTCGTCGCGGATGCGGTCGAACGGCTCCTTGAGAGGGCTGGTGAGCTGCAAGAGATTGCCGAGAATGACGATGTAACCACCCAATCGGCCGGCGTCCGCCGCCGGCGCGCCCACGGTGATGAGCGCGGCCGTGCTAAGTTCCAACACCAGGCCCATGAACATGCCTTCCTCGCGGCTGGGCAGGACCACCAGCCGGCTCGCCTGCTCCCATTCCTGCAAAAGTCCGACCACCGGCTGCGGATCGCGGAACTGATAGCCGAAAGCGTGCTCGCGATAATCGCACTCGTCCTCCTGCCCCTGCCCGCAGCGCAGCACTTCCATGAGGGCGGCCGCCTCGCCGCCCGCGTTCTCGTCGGGTTCCAGCTCCACGTAGCGCCGCAACGAGTCCAGCGCCGCCCGGTTGTCGCCGAGCCATGCTTGCGCCAGACCGAGATTGAACCAGGCGGCCGCGTCGGCGTCGTCTTCCTTGGTCAACGGCTCGAAGACGCGCACCAGATCGCCCAGGCGCGGCGTGTCGGCGCTCTGCACCGCCCGGTCCCAGGCGGCCCGTTTCGGCCCGCTTGTCGCGGCGGGACTGCGGAAAGCGTATTCGCGCCGTGCCGCCGCCGGCATGCGTCCCTCGGGGCCGAACAGGGCGTCGAACGATTTGCGCACCTCCTCCTCTGCAGGCGCGAAGCGTTGCACCAATCGCAGCGCGGCGCGAGCGGCGACCGGCCGGTTCTGCCGCATTTCACACTCGAAGACGAGCAGGTAGGTTTCGGCGAGGAAGGAGCGCGCCTCCGGGTCGTAGGACTCGACGGCCCGGCGAGCCAGCAGCAGCGCGCCGGGGATTTCACCCTCGTGAAAGCGGATCGACGCCCGCAGCAGCAACCCGGCGGGGTAATTCGGGTTCAGCTCGAACGCCTTCTGCAAGGCGGCGTCGGACTCCTCGACCTTGCCCTGGCTGTACAGCAGACGCGCCTTCTGCCCCCAAGCTTCCGGGTTGCCGTCGTGCTCCTTCACGACCTGATCCATCAACCGCAGGGCTGTGTCGTGCTGGCCGGCCGCCTCCTGCTCCCAGGCGCGGTTGATGCCGGCGAAGATCGGTTGACAGCACCACTTGAATTTTTTGCCGCTTCCGCAGCTGCAAGGCTCGTAGGGATCTTGTGCCATTGAAGACCTTCTCGGGATCAGGGTCGGGTGATCGAATGTTGCGCTCAAGATAGCAAATCGCGGTGAAATCGTGAATCGGGAATTGGGCGGCCAATCCGCGACCGAACCACCCGGCAGCTAACGCTGCCGGTTCGCCCAACCTTTACGGCGAACCGGCAGCGTTAGCTGCCGGGTGGTCCAAAATTCCCGGCCGTCCCGCGTTTCGCGGCCGAGTCCTCCGGCATCGCCGTCTTCTTTTCGGCGGATTTGTCGGACGCGGCTTCATGGTTGGCGGATGGGTCGGCGTGGTGCATGTGCGAGGCGACCTGCGAGCCGATGATCGGCACTTCCTTCGGATCGCCGGTGGAGACGGGATGGCGCAGGAAGTGCCAGAGCAGATAGGCGACCAGCAGGCCGACCGCCACGATGATGAGGATCGGCTTGAGTCTCTCCTCGGCGCGCTCGATCAGGGTCTTGACGGAGTCGCCCAGCCAGTAACCCAGGAAGAAAAAGAAGCTATTGCCGACGATGGCGCCGATGCCGTCGGCGAACAGGAAGCGCGGCAACGGCAGGCGCATGGAGCCAGCCGTCAGAAACAACGGCGCGCGGATGCCGGGCACGAGTCGGCCGAACACCAGGATGCTGACGCCGTAGCGATGGAAGTTTTCCTCGGTGCGCTGGCGTCGCTGAGGCGACAGAACGCGGGCCATCCAGCGCGATTTCTTGAGCCGTTCGCCGCCCCACCAGCCCAGGCTGTAGAGAATGATGTCGCTGAGAACGACGCCGGCGATGCACACCGGCAGCATCACCCACCAGCGGACGTGCAGCGCATCGTCGGCCGGCAAGGTGTTCTCCTTGACGGCCGGGCCGGCGCCGGCGAGGGTGGCCCAGGGCAAGCCGCCGGGAAAGCCGGCTTGCGGATTGACCGACAGCAGACCGGCCGCGTTCAAGGCGGCCACCTCCTCGCGCGACAACTCGCGCGGAGCGGCGGTGCGAGCGAGAGCAGCCCAGGGCACGCCGCCCGGAAAACCGGCCTGCGGATTGACGGCCAGCAGGCCGGCGACCTCGGCGGGAGCGGGATAGGCCATCGGCGCTTCGACGGTTCGCGGCTCCGGCGGCAGACGCCCGGCCAACGCCCCCGCCAGGCTGATCACCAGTTCCTCGGGCGCCGGCGCGCCCAGGCCGGCGGCCACCAGGGTGCTGAAGGCGACCACGTAAGCCCATACTTCGCCCGATGACACCACGCAGTCACTCCTCGACGCGGCCCCCACAATGGCGGATTCAGCGCCCGCTTCCGGCAGACGCTCCACTGAGCATTATCCGTACCGGGACCGATGGCGGAAAGAGCATCCCGCCGCGGAGCATCCCTCGCCGGCGCGATGGACTGGCGAGCGCCGATCGCCCGTGCTACCCTGTGCGGAAGGTTCGCCTGCTAAACTCCAACAACGAGCTTACCTTATGAAACTTGGACTCATCAACTCCGCGTGGGCGCAGGCCGGACGCGACACCGCTTTCGGCATCCGCACGACCAAGGAAATCGGCTTCGACACCATCGACATTTTCGCCGACCCCCTGGACCTCGATGCTCGCGAGCGCCGTCTGATCCGCCGCGAGTGCGAGCGCGTCGGCCTGCCGATCGTCAGCATCGCCTGCGTCGCCGTCGGACTCATCGACTTCAACCCCAGCGTACAGCGCTTCCACCTGGAGCGCTGCCGGCGCTACCTGGATCTGGCCTACGAATACGATGCCAAAAACGTCCTGATCGTCCTCGGCGAGTACATCTGGGAGCGCCAGGTGATTCCGCCGGCCGAGCAGTGGCAGACAGGCGTCCGCAACGTCCGCGAACTGGGCAAGTACGCCGCCGATCTCGGGTTGGCGATCGCCCTGGAGTTGGAGCCGTTCAAGCTGTCGCTGGTCAACAACGTGGACACGATGCTGCGTTTTTTGCAGGAGGTCGATCACCCCGCCGTCTTGGCCAACATCGACGTATCGCACCTGCAACTATCGGGCACGGCCGCGGAGGAGCTTCGCCGTCTGAAGGGCCGGGCGACGCACGTACACCTGAGCGACTGCGACGGCAAGGTCCACGGCGACCTGCCGCCCGGTCGCGGCGTCGTCGATTTCCTTCCGTATCTGCGTGAGATCAAGGCCCTGAACATTGACGGTGCCGTCAGCATCGAGTTGGAGTATTCGCCGCAACCGGAGCGCATCGTCGAGTGGGTGCGCGAGGCCTACGAGGCGACGGATAGGTTGTTGCGCCAGGTGGGGTTGCGAGGATAAACAGCGCGAGATTCTCGGTCGTGACCCTCTGCGTAGCACGGTCTCGTCAGGACGACCGCAAGTCGTTGTGCAGATTAGACTTCAGCAATCAAGATGGCCGCTCATGCCGCGCAGGGGGTCACTACCCCGGTTCGGCCTTGTAAACCCTGTGCTCCCTTCCGCGTAGTTTTTTCTCCGCTACCAAGCTACCATCGCCACCTCGAGTCTATTACACTCAAACCACTTCGCCTCCCTAACCAATTCTGGTGAGGAACTAAACCATGTGGCGACAAGGCGACGTGTTCATTGCTGCGGTCCCCTCCATCCCCAAGGGAGCAAAGCGCCGGCAAGGCGGTATGCTTGTCGAGGGGGAACTGACGGGCCACAATCATCGTGTGGCCGACCTGCGCACCGCCGAAGTGGTGGAGGTCGGCGACGACCTATTCCTGCACGTCCTGGCCGAGACGAGCAAGATCATCCACCAAGAGCACGCGCCGATTGCGCTTCCCCGCGGCACCTACCGCATCTGGGGCCAACGCGAATATTCGCCCGAAGCGATCCGCCGTGTCCTCGATTGATACTTCCTTCACCAGCGAGCAAAGAGAGCAGCCATGATTACCGCGGAACGAGGCGTGCCGAGCAGAGAGGCGCGGGCACTCATCTTGGCCGGCGAGGCGCCGGAGGGATTGCAAGTCCGTGGCCGCCTGGACCTCACAAATACAGGAGTGCTCGACCTGCCGCGCGGTTTGCGGTGCTACCACCTGGAACTGCGCGGCAGCGGCATCCGCGCGCTGCCCGAGGGGTTGGAAGTAGAGTACAAGTTGGATCTCCAGGACTGCCGCAGTCTGGAGGAGTTGCCGAGGGGGTTGAAGGTCGGCTCGCTGGTGCTGCGCGGCTGTGCAGCCTTACGGACCCTGCCGGAAGGGCTGGACATCTACTTCCTCGATCTGCAAGGCTGCGCGCGACTCGAGGGCTGGCCCCGACGGGCGCGGGTCCGCATCGGCCGACTGAATGCGAGCGGTTGCACACACTTGACGAGCTTGCCGGAAGGCTTACGCAGCCTGTCGCAGCTGGATATAAGCAACTGCCCCAATTTACGTGAGTTGCCGGAGGGGCTGGAGATCAGTTCGTGGCTCGACATCGGCGGAAGCGGCGTAACCCGGCTGCCAGACTCGTTGGCCGAGGTACGGCTACGTTGGCGCGGCGTGCCGGTGGACCAGCGTATTGCCTTCCGCCCGGAGACCATTACGGTCGCGGAGATCCTGGGCGAGCCCAACGCCGAGTTACGGCGCGTGCTGCTGGAGCGTTACGGTTTCGAGCGTTTCATGGGGGAGGCGGGCGCGGCTGTCATGGATCGAGACCGCGATGCGGGTGGCGAGCGTCAACTGCTGCGCCTGAAGCTAGAGGACGATGAAGACCTGGTGTGTGTGTCGGTGAGTTGTCCCTCCACGGCGCGGCGCTACCTGCTGCGTGTGCCGCCCACGATGCGGACGTGCCACCAGGCGGTGGCATGGACGGCCGGTTTTGACGATCCGAAGATGTACCGGCCACTGGTCGAGACGTGAGGCGGCTTCCTGGAGCGTGGGTGTCGATCAGGTCGTTAGCATTGAGCAGGGTTGTTGGCGGCTCACGGGAACGAAGGGCCATTTGTTGGCGATCACGGCCCGGATTTCCGCCTCGTAGGTATCCCTACCTTCACTCAGCACGTCGGGCAGCAGATCGCCGAAGGCGTTGCCTTCCAACACGGCATGTCGTTGGTAGCCAGGAGCAACGAGCAAATCAACGCCCAGATGCAGACTTCGGGGAAAGACGGCCGCCGCCTTCTCGCAGGTTCGGCGAGCAGCTTGCCACGCTTCCGACCCCATCCGGCTGAGCAAGATCGACAAATCACCGCGGCGGTTCAGCAGGTGAAGGTTCGTCATCGGACTACGGCTCATCCGAACGACGACATGCCGCGCCTGGCCCGCGATCACCACGATACGCAGGTCAAAAACATGATCCGCGATTCCTGCCTTCGGCATCCACGCCTCGACCCGAACGCCCTCGCGGGCCAGCCCATCAATCAACTCGACGATCTCCTCCGACTTGTGGTAGCGGCGAATTCTCCGGGAGTTGTACAACCGTAACTCGCCTTGCCGGCGGACCATCTCCACGCTGGTCAGCGCCTGCTGCCGCGCACCATTGGTCTGATAGGCGATCACTCCCGACGCCGAGGAGCCATGCGCGAGCTTGACGAACACGCGCCGGCAGCCGGTCTGCCTCATCCGCTCGTGCAGCTGGTCGAAAGAATGCACCGGGCCGAGTCCGCGAGGCACCGCGATACCCTGCCGCGCAAACAGTTCCTGACAGCGATTCTTGTCGAACAGGACTTCGATGTCGGGCGGCCAATTCATCCGGACGTGCGGCGGGCAGCGGGACAATTGCTCGTCCAGCCGACGAAGGGTCGCCCGGAAACCCAGATACCACTGCCGCGGATACCAGATACGCCCCTTGTCGAACCCAAGTTTGGCGGCCGCGTGCCGGTTGATCCGGGTCGGCCCGACGGCATCGGCCTCGTCCGCCCCTGTCACCAACAGTGTCCTTTCAACCTCGAAGTCGCGGCCGGGCGACTCCAGGCGCACGACTGTCCCCGGCCGGACGACTTGTTCCAGCGTGGCTCGGCCGGCGATCAGGTCCGCGTAGGGCACGAGCACCGCCGGAGGGAACCGGCAGCGCGTCAGCGCCTCCTGAAAAAGCGCGACACGCCGGCACCCCGGATTGCCAACGACCACGAAGGCCGCTCGCCTGCTCCGCGTGGGCAACAGGGAAGAGGAAGGCTTGGCGGACATCCTCATCTCCTCCGGTCTCCTTGGCCCCGTGGAACGGCCCCGGCGAGCTACTCGCTCACGGCGATGTAGCGGTGATCCGGGTCGAAGTCCCACGGTTTCATATGCTCGCTGGCATCGACCTCGATCCCCAGCGCCTTGAGCTGGGCGACCACCTCATTCGAGACGAAGTGATGGTGGATGTCGAGCTTCTCCAGCTTGGCGACATTAGGACTGCCAAGGAGCGCTTTGGCCCCCTCATCACCGAGGTTACCCAGCGAGAGATCGAGTACCCGGATTTTCTTGAGCACCGGAGCCTTGGCAACCGCGGAGGCGACCTCATTGGCGACGCTGCTGTCCCGCAGGCCAAGGTAGCGGAGCTTCGGGAACAACTTGCCGGACAGGAGAGGTTCGAGATCCGCGACCGTGCCATCCCAACCATAATCCTCCTCGCCCAGCCACAATTCCAGGTGCTCCAGGGCCGGCAGCTTGGCGGCGCAGACCTCGCGAACCACGCTCACAGGCAGACCGCCCGTTTCGACGGCGAGCGTCTTGAGGTTCTTGTGCTTGAGGGTGCCGAAACTAAGGTTGTTGCTGCCTCGGACTCGGAACTCATGCAGGTCGGGATAGGCCGCCAAGAGCGGCGACACATCGCTCTGCTCGATCCAGGAAACCTCGTTCTCTTCGGTGACAATATCACCCAGAAACAGGTGCTTGAGATTCGGCAGCTTGTCGCGCGCGGTCACCAGCGCCTCGACGATGGGGCCGGAGGTCTGATCTACCGAATCGACACCTCCCCATGTGCCGATGACCAACCCCTGTGCCTGTTCCGCCGCCGGATCCTCCAAAAAAACCCCCAGTTTGTCGGTCAAGGACATCCGCTCGTCATCTTCCTCACTGTAGGTCAAACGGATGCGGTAAATGACGGGCAAGGCGCCCGCGGTAGCCTTCTTCTTCCGAGAAGGCTTCGCGGCCGCCGTCGCTTCGGCATCGGTGATGCGTTGGTAGCCTTTGCCGACCTTCTCGTGGACGAGCTTCTCGTAGGCTTTCTGAGCCTGTTCGGGCGTCTTGAATTCCTTGGTTTGGGTCTGGCCGGCCGATCCGATCCGTCCAAACTGGATGATGTGCTTGCGGCCGTCCAACTCGATCGCCCAGAACTTCTTCGAGGCGCCCTCGACGAACTGATACTCTCGCCGCGGGATATGCCCTTCCAGGGCGATTCCGGTTACGCTGTCGTAATCCTTGACGGGGAAGCCGGCGAAGTGTTCAAGATGGTTGCCGATCGTCATGGCCCGAGACCTCCGTGGACACGCTGGATTCGCCAAACCGTCAGATTATCGATAATTAAAACGGGCAGGCCAGAAGCCTTTCACCGTCACCTAACCGCTGATATTACGCGCTGGTCTCATGCCCGAAAAGTTCGTCCGTCTGAAAAAATCCTAGCTGCGCGTGGCCTCTCCCACATGTATTAGGGTAGAACAGGTACAACGCCCGGAGGAGACGAGCATGACCCAGGCCCAGCCGAATCCCTTCTTGCGCCACATCCGCCACCTGATCGGCAGCATCCCCGCCGCGGACATGTCCGACGGCCAGCTCCTGGAACGCTTTCTGGCCCACCGCGACGAGACGGCGGTGGAAGTGCTCGTGCGCCGCTATGGACCGCTGGTGCTCGGCGTCTGCCGTCGCGTGCTGCACGACGCGCACGCCGCCGAGGACGCCTTCCAAGCCACCTTCCTCATCCTGGTGCGCAAGGCTCCCTCGCTGGACCGCGGCAGACCGCTGGGCAGCTGGCTGTACACCGTGGCTTACCGCTTAGCCCTTACCGCTCGCGCCAAGGAACTCCACAGGCGGCAGTGCGAGGAGCAAGCTGCGCGCCGTCGGCTGCGGACCGAAGGCCCGGCCATCAACCCCGGCGACCTGGTCGTCGCCCTGGAGGAGGAGCTGCACAGACTACCTGAGAGGCACCGCGCTCCTTTGGTGCTGTGTTACCTCGAAGGCAAGACGAACGATCAGGCCGCGGAGATCCTGGGTTGTCCTCGGGGATCGATGGCGGCGCGGCTGGTTCGGGCCAAGGAGCGTCTGCGGGAGTGCCTGGCCCGGCGTGGGTTCATGGCACCCGCCGCCGGCATCGCCACCGCGCTGGCCACGGCGGCTCAGGCCGTAGTGCCGTTGCCTCTGTTGGACAACACCGTACGTGCCGCCCTGTGGTTTGTCCGTGGCGAGGCGTGTGCCGCGAGCTTCGTCTCCGCCCAGGCCGTCGCTTTGGCCAAGGGAGCTTTCCGGGCAATGTTCGTGTACAAGCTGAAGATCGCCGGCGTCATCCTCCTGGTTGTCGCGATGCTGGGAACGGGGGCCACGATGCTGCTGAAGGTGGCCCCCCCACCCGGCTCGCACGCACAGGCAGGGGAGCAACCGCCCCCCGAGGTCCGGACGAAGCCGTCCGAGGTTCCCGGCCCTGCCTCCGAGCGTCGCGCGAACGCCGCCTTGCAGTACGGGCAGGCGTTCATCGCATTGCGAAGGGGGTTCAAGCCCATCGGCGAGAAAAAGCTCCTGGCGGAGTGCCAGACCATACCTCTGGACGCGGATGCTCGGGAGTTGGTGGTCAAGTGCGGGTATGCATTGCGGATGATGCAACAGGGAGCAAAGCTGCCACGCTGTGACTGGCGCGGTGATTTTGAACGGGGAATCGAAGTCTCCTTCACCCACGGCGACGGAGCGAGACAATTGTCCGCCCTTGCCTGCCTTCGCGCCCGTCTCCGCTTCACGGAGGGCCAGTCCGCGGAGGCCATCGACGACATCATCGCCGCCCTGACCATGGCCCGGCACATTTCACTGGACGGCACCCTCGAAAGTCTCTGGATCGGCTACGAGATCGAACAGCGCATGAGTGAAACCCTCGCACTCTACCTGCCGTCAATCGACTCCAAGATGCTGAGGCACCTGAAGTCGCGCCTGGATGCCTTGCCCCCGCGTGGGAGCGTGGCTACAGCAACAATGCGAATGGAAGAGGAATTACTGACCTGGATCGTCGGCGAAGTCAAGGAAGCGAAAGACAAGGAACGCTTGTTGGCCTTCCTCAGCCAGCTTTGCGGTGAGAAGAGTGCGGCGGCCGAGAAGAACCGTGCCAAAGGCCGTGCCTTCCTTGAGGCGTGCGGCGGCACGGCGGAGGGCGTCGTGAAATCCGCCGAGGAGATGCGGTCGTTCTCTGCGCGGTTGGCGAAGATGCTGGACCTGCCCCCGGATCAGGTCGCGAAGGCATTCGAGCGTGAGGAAACCAAGCGAGCCGGCAACCCGGTTTTCAACTTGTTCTCTCCTGTTCTTCACAACGTCCGTCGTCGTCAGGCGCAAGCGGACGTCCGCCGCGCCCTCCTGTCAGCAGCCCTCGCCGTCCAACTCAATGGCCGCGACGTGCTGAAGAATCATGCCGACCCGGTGGTCGGCGGCCCGTTTGACTACGTCGCCTTCGAGGGCGGCTTCGAGTTGCGTTCGAAGTGGAAGCTGGACGATAAACCCGTGGCGCTGACCGTCGGCCGGCGCGGAAAATGACAAAACTTGACCAGGGGGAACCGGTGTCGAGAGATCCCACGACACCACGACTGGTCCACGAGGCGTTCCTAACCCCTGGGATGCCCCTCTCTATTCCGTGCCCCTCCCTTTGCGGAATCGGGGGAAGTAGGGACCAAAGGCGGCAATTTTTTTCCTCTTGACCCGCGTTGCCCTCGCCGGCGCCGCGGGCTTCGATTTTCCTTCTGTTCGAGCCTCTTTGAAACTTTTTGACGAGAAAACTTGTTGCACTTGACGATCCCTTCCTCGGTGATAAAGTGTGTGGGTGCGCGAATGAAAATGGGGGCGCATTCCGCACACGCTTGAATGATGACAGATTCCGCCTGAGTACTCGCTTGACGTAAGGTCCGAGGTGATCTCGCTCTCAGCCTTGTGACCGCATTCCGATCGCGCAATCCTCTGCTGCCAGGGTGACGGTTCCTGCGAAAACTTTCTCGCGGCAACCACGGACAGCTGCCTCGTCTCTCCACATCCAGGATGGGTTCTTGACCCGGATCACTGTTGATGCCGGTGCTTGAAGCGTATGGAACGCGGACGGGCTGAGTCCCGACCGTGAGAGCACGGCACCAACGACGGTGACTTCCCGTTCGGCTGCGAAAGGAGTGCGACGATGTTGCGCCTGGACCGCCCGGCAACCGTCCGCGCCGGCTTCACCCTGATCGAGCTGCTTGTTGTTATCGCCATTATTGGAGTGCTCCTCGGTCTGCTGCTTCCCGCGGTACAGAAAGTTCGCGAGGCTGCCGCCCGCGTCAAATGTCAGAACAACCTTAAGCAAATCGGTCTGGCCTTCCACAACCACCACGACCAGATGGGTTATTTCCCCAGCGGCGGCTGGGATTGGTGGTACACGCCCACCTACCTAAACGGCCAGCCGGCCACGGGGATGCCGCAGCAGGCCGGCTGGGGCTTCCAGATCCTCCCCTTCATCGAGGCAACCAATACCTGGAGGGGCGGACAGGGCGGCAACGACTTCGACCGCGCTGTCCTCGCCGTCGGCACTCCCAACCCCATGTTCTTCTGCCCGTCCCGCCGCGGCACCCAGGCCTTCCCGATCAGCTTGATCGGCTATTTCAACGGTCAGACGGTCCAGGTCGCCCAGTGCGACTACGCGGCCAGCAACTACGAGGAAACCGGCGTCGTCCTTTACCAGCAGCCGACGCGGATCCTTGAGGTCACCGACGGAACGTCGAACACCCTCCTCGTCGCCGACAAGCGCCTCAATCGCGGCCGGCTCGGCACGCCGCAGAACGATGATGACACCGGCTACGCCAGCGGCTTCGATAACGACGTGGTCCGCTACACGAACCGGGCGCCGGCCGCCGATTACACGGCTCCGAGCGGGGACGGCGATTTCCGCTTCGGCTCCTCGCACACCGGGGGATTCAACGCCGTCTTCGTGGACGGCTCGGTCCACCCGATCACGTACGCGATCGACCCCACGGTCTTTAGCTACCTGGGGGCCAAAAGCGACGGCCAAGTCTTTAATTCCACCGATTTTTAGGCGGGAACCCGCAGCGCTGTCGCCAGGGCAATCCTTTTCTGCACCCAATGAGTGGATGAAGCGTAGGGGGGATCCGGTAGATGAAGACCATTTCCTTCGATACGGTCGAAGGCGTCGTGGAGCGAACGCTTGGCGCCCTCCAGGGACGGTTGCGCGTGGACGGGAAATTCTTCGCGCGGGGCAAGCAGTGCCTGCGCCTCAAAGGCGTGACCTACGGCCCGTTCGCGCCCAACGCGGACGGTGAACCGTTTCCCGCGCCCTGGCGGGTGGACGAGGATTTCCTTCGCATGCAGCGGGCGGGCATCAACGCGATCCGCACCTACCATCTACCGCCGACCTGGTTGCTGGAAGGGGCCGATGTGCGCGGCATGGGCATCTTCGTGGACGTGCCCTGGCGCAAGCACCTTTGCTTCCTCGACTGCCGGGAAGCACGAACGGAAGCCCGCGAGGCGGTGCGCCGGGCGGCGCAGCGCGGCCGCGATCATCCCAGCGTGCTCGCTTACAGTATCGGCAACGAGATCCCTCCCGCCATCGTTCGCTGGCACGGCGCTCGCCGTGTCGAGCGCTTCCTTGCCGAACTGGCGGACGAAGCTCGGCAGACCGATCCACAGGGACTCATCACCTATACGAGTTATCCACCCACCGAGTACCTGGAATTGCCGTTTCTCGACTTTCTGACGTTCAACGTCTACCTGCATGATCGGCCGACGTTCCGCCGTTACCTGTCCCGTTTGCAAAACCTTGCCGGCGACAAGCCACTGCTTCTGGGCGAGTTGGGCATGGACACGTTGCGCCAGGGCCAGTGCAAACAGGCCGAGTTTCTGACGGGACACGTTCGCGAGGCTCTGCTGATGGGCCTGGCCGGTGCATTCATTTTCTCTTGGACGGACGACTGGTTCACCGGAGGCCACCCGATCGAGAACTGGGCCTTCGGCATCACGGACGCTGAGCGCCGCCCGAAGGAAGCCTATCACGCCCTGAGCGACGTGTTCGCATCGTCGCCCGCCGAGTTGCTGACCGAAACGCCGCGCGTGTCGGTGATCGTCTGTTCGTACAACGGCGGGGCCACACTTGAGCAGTGCTTGCGTTCGCTGCTGGCCCTCGATTACCAAAATTACGAGATCGTTTTAGTAGATGACGGCTCGACGGACGACACGCGGGCGATCGTGGCTCGTTACCCCTCGGTGCGGGCCATCCATCAGCCCAACCACGGGCTGAGCGTCGCCCGCAACGTGGGTCTGCGGGCGGCCACGGGCGCAATCGTCGCCTACACCGATTCCGACTGTTTCGCGGATCCGGATTGGCTGACGCACCTTGTATATCAGCTCCAGCACAGCGGGGCGGCGGCGGTCGGCGGGCCGAACCTGACCCCGGAGGACGGCTGGCTGGCCGCCTGCGTGGCCGCCGCGCCGGGCCAGCCCACCCACGTGCTCGAAAGCGAGCAGGTCGCGGAACACATTCCGGGCTGCAACATGGCTTTCCGCCGCGAATCCCTGGAGGCGATCAACGGCTTCGACCCGCAGTACCGCAAGGCCGGCGATGATGTGGACGTCTGCTGGCGTTTGCAACAGGCCGGCTTCTGGATCACCTTCGCGCCGGGAGCATTCGTGTGGCACCATCGCCGCCAGACCGTGCGCGCTTATCTGCGGCAGCAGGCCGGCTACGGCGAGGCCGAGGCCCTCTTGCAGTTCAAGCACCCGGACCGCTTCAACGGCCGCGGCGACGGCAAATGGCGCGGGGTCCTGTACGGCGCGTCGCTTCAGGGTCTGCGCCTGGGCCGACCTATCATTTACCGCGGCACGTTCGGCAGTGCCCTGTTCCAGTGTCTTTACCAACCCGGTCCGGCTCACTGGGCGATGCTGCCGGCCACCCTCGAATGGCACCTGGCGGCGGCGCTGATCGCGCTGGGCGGCGTGTTCTGGTTCGCCGCGCCCGTTGCGACGGCGGCGATGGTCTTGCTCTCTTTGGCGGTCGCAGTCTTGCAAGCCCGTCAGGCCATCCTCCTCTCCCGGCACGAGAGCTTTCGTTCCCGCCTGCTCATCGTGGCCCTCTGCTATGCCCAACCCCTGGTCCGCTCCTGGCAGCGCTATCGAACGCGACTCTTCGGTCCCCGCCTCCCCGCCTCGGCACTCGATACAGGGGAGGGACATGTTCGGTGCATGCCCCTGAGCGGCCGCGACGAAAGGGCGTACTGGAGCGAGCAAGGCCACGAGCGCGGCGAACTGCTGGGACTTTACATCGCCTATTTGCTGGAGCATCGTTGGGGTGCGGTGATCGACTCGGGCTGGTCCGACTGGGACGTCGAGGCCCACGCTCACCCCTGGACGGTGCTGCGGATCCGCACCGCTCAGGAGGAACACGGCGGTTGCAAGTACCTCATCCGTGTCGGCTACCGGCTACGCGGCACTCCCTTCGCGCGTGCCGCCGTCTTGCTCGGCTTGGCGGCTTGTGGTCTCTTGGCCTGTTTCCACCTCGTCGCGGCGGGGGTCGCGCTCGGCCTGATGATGGTCCTGATGCTGGCGACCTGGCGTCGCGGGCTTGGTCTGGGCGCAAGGGCGATTGGGGGGTTTGAGAGACTGACTCGCGAGCTGGAATTGGTTCGCTGTGGGGCAGAGCGGAAGAGGAGGTAGGTCGTGGGCCAGACGCGCAAGCGGAGATTGATGAGTTGGCAAACGTGCCGTCTACTCCTCCGTTACGCGGCCGCCGGATGGAAGGGGTGGATACTGATTGTCGCCGCGACGCTCATAAGCACCGGCCTGGGCCTCTTGCGGCCCTGGCCGATGAAACTTGTGGTGGATCACGTCCTCGGCCGCGAACCGATGGCCGAGCCGGTGGCACGAGGGTTCCAACTCCTTCCGTGGGGAGAAACCACGCACGGCCTGCTTGGCTGGATCGTGCTGGCCGGGCTGGTCATCTTCATGGCCGGCAGCCTGGCCGACGCCCTCCTGACGCGGACCTGGATCCGGGTGGGACAGCGGATGGTGTACAATTTGGCCGGCGACCTGTTCGCGCACCTTCAGCGCCGCTCGTTGCTCTTTCATGGCCGAACTCCGGTTGGCGATTCCTTGAGCCGAATCACCGGGGATAGCTGGTGTGTCTACAAACTCGTGGATGCGCTGCTGTTCTCGCCCGCTGCCGCCGCGGTCATGATGATTGGTATGGTGGTGTTGATGGTGGGACTCGATCCGCGCCTGGCGCTGCTGGCCCTGGTGGTCGCTCCATTCATGGCGGGTTCCTCTTTCCTGCTCCGGGGACCGCTTCGCGCGGCGGTGCGGGGTCGTCGGGAAATCGAGGCCCGCATCCAGTCCCACGTCCAGCGGACGCTCAGCGGCGTGCAGGTCGTTCAGGCGTTCACCCAGGAGGAGCGCGAGCGGCAGCGGTTCAGACAACTCACCGAGGACGCCCTCGGCGCCCAGCGCCGCGCCGTTCTGCTGACGAACCTGCGCGGCCTGGCATCCGGCCTGATCGCCAGTCTCGGGACGGCAGCCGTCCTCTGGCTGGGAGCGCGACACGTCTTGGATGGCTCGCTCAGCCTGGGTAGTCTCCTGATGTTCCTGGCCTACCTTGGGACGGTACAGGGACACTTGAAGACGTTCACGGATCTCTACAACGTCCTCCAGGAGGTCGGCATCGGCACGGAACGCGTGCTGGAGGTGATGGAGTCGGATACGGAGGTGGTAGATCGGCCGGGCGCGGCGATTCTCCGCGCCGCGCGCGGTCACGTCCGCCTGGAAGGCGTGACGTTCGGCTACGAGCCGGGGCGCCCCGTTCTGCGCGGTGTCTCGCTCGACATCTCTCCCGGACAGGTGGTTGCCATCGTCGGTGCCACAGGGGCCGGGAAGACAACACTCGTCTCTCTGGTGCCTCGTTTCTTCGATCCCTGGGAAGGCCGCGTACTCGTCGATGCCCGCGACGTGCGCGACGTGCAGCTGAAGAGTTTGCGTTCGCTGGTGAGCATCGTACTCCAGGAGTCTTTTCTTTTTCCCGTCACCATCGCGGAGAACATCGCCTACGGTCGTCCGGGTGCGGCGCGAAACGAGATTGAGGCGGCCGCGCGAGCGGCCAATGCTCACGATTTCATTCATCGTCTGCCGCACGGTTACGAGACGGTGATTGGGGAGCGGGGAGCGACGCTGTCGGGCGGCGAGCGGCAGCGCTTGTCCATCGCCCGCGCCCTGCTCAAGGACGCCCCCATCCTCCTGCTCGACGAACCTACCAGCGCCCTCGATGCCCATACGGAAAAACTGCTTCTGGAGGCGCTAGCGCGACTGATGAAGGGACGGACGACATTCATCATCGCCCATCGCCTTTCCACTATCCGATACGCCGATCGGATCCTTGTGCTGCAAGATGGGGCGGTCGTGGAGGAGGGCACACACCTGGAACTGCTGACGCGTCAGGGTGTGTATGCGCGGCTGCACCAATGCCAAGTGACTATCCCTTCCGAACCGGCCTTTGGGGTAGGGTGAGCACAGTGGATCCCGACACGAAGACACCTGTTGGTGGAATGAGAGAAGCCTGCCGCTTCGCGCTCGGTTACGCCTTGCGCAGGAAGAGCGGGCTGGCGCTGGTGCTGGCGGCCACGCTGGCGAAGGCGGGCATGGAAGTGCTGAAGCCGTGGCCGATGAAGATCCTGGTTGACCATGTTTTGCAACATTTGGCAATGCCGCCCATTGTGGCCGGTATCGTCGAGACGCTGCCGGGCGCGGGCACGCCGGACGGACTGCTTACCTGGTGCGTGACCGCGACGGTGGTGATTTTCCTGCTTGGCTGGGCATTGGGATTGGCGGCCGCTTACGCCAACCTCCGCTTCGCCCCGCGGATGGTCTACGACGTGGCCTCGGATCTCTACAGCCATCTGCTGACGCTGTCGCTGCACTTCCACAGCCGACGGCCGGTGGGTGACAGCATCCGCCGCATCACCACCGACTGCGGCTGCGTGGCGACCATTGTTCGAGACGCGCTGCTGCCGCTGGGGGTCGCTCTCGTGACCCTGTTCTCGATGTTCGCCATTATGTGGCGGCTCGATGCGCTCCTCACGCTCCTCGCGCTCGCTGTCGTCCCGGGGATGGCCTTCACCTTGTACCGCTACGCGGGTCCGATGCTGGAGCGGAGCTACCAACAGCAGGAGGTCGAGGGGAAGATTTATGATTTCGTCGAGCATCATCTTTCTGCCGTTCCCGTGGTTCAGGCGTTCGGGCAGGAGGACGAAGCGGATCGCCGCTTCGCCACAACGACGGGAGCCGCTCTGGGGGCGGCCCTGTCCACCACCAGCGTCCAGCTGCGGTTCAAGATCCTCACGGGACTGATGATCGCCCTGGGAACCGCGGGCATCCTCTGGGTCGGGGGGCAGCACGTCCTGGATGGACGGCTCAGCGTGGGCAGCGTCCTGGTTTTTCTCTCCTATCTGGTTTCGCTCTACGGCCCTCTGGAGACGTTGATGTACACCTCCTCGACGATCCAAGGAGCGGCGGGGAGCGTCCGGCGCGTGCTGGAAATATTGGAGTCGGACCCGGAGGTGGCAGACCGGCCCGGCGCGGCGGCGCTGCCCTCGGCGCGCGGGCATGTCTGCCTTGAGGGGGTAACTTTTGGGTACGAGCCGGATCGCCCCGTCCTTCGCGCTGTCTCCCTCGATGTCTCCCCCGGACAGGTCGTCGCCATCGTGGGCTTCACGGGCGCGGGCAAAACGACGCTGGTCAATCTGATCGCCCGCTCCTTCGATCCCTGGGAGGGTCGCGTGCTGATTGACGGCCGCGATGTGCGCGACCTGCAACTGAAGGATTTGCGCCGGCAGATCGCCATCGTACTCCAGGAACCGCTGCTCTTCCCGCTCTCGATCACCGACAACATCGCCTACGGCCGATCGGGAGCCACCCGCGCGGAGATCGAGCTTGCCGCGCGGGCCGCGAGCGCTCACGATTTCATTCATCGTCTGCCGCACGGTTACGAGACGGTGATTGGGGAGCGGGGAGCGACGCTGTCGGGCGGCGAGCGGCAGCGCTTGTCCATCGCCCGCGCCCTGCTCAAAGATGCTCCCATCCTCCTGCTCGACGAACCTACCAGCGCCCTCGATGCGGACACCGAAGGTGTGCTGCTGGGGGCGTTGCAACACCTGATGAAAGGACGGACGACATTCATCATCGCTCATCGCTTGTCCACCATCCGCCATGCGGACTGGATTCTCGTTATGAACCAGGGGAGAGTTGCGGAGAGGGGAACCCACGCGGAGCTGCTGGCCCGGCAGGGGTTGTATGCCCACCTCCACGGGGTTCAGTTCGGGCTGCCGCCCCTGATCCCGGCTGAGGAGAGACCATGAGCGTGTGCGTTTGCCTCTTCGCCAACACGATATCCTACCTGGAAGGGGGTGGGCATTTCTGGGTGTATCTTAATTGGGCTTTGGGCCTGCGCGCGCTCGGTTGCCGGATCATCTGGACGGAGGGGGTTGGAGGGCCGGCGCCGGAGGTGTGCGCCGCCGTGGCCAAACTCAAGGAGAGGTTGGCGAGATACGGCTTGGCGGAAGACCTCGCCTTGTGGAGTTGGGACGGCGAGCGGGTGCCGCCGGAAGTCGCGGCCGGCTGTCATGACCTCGGCACCGCCACCGAGGCCGATCTGCTGCTCAACTTTGAATACTTTCTTCCGGCGGCTGTGGTCGGGCAGTTCCGGCGCTCGGCCCTGGTAGACATTGACCCGTGGTTGCTCCAGCTCTGGATCAAGGAAGGCCGTGTTGATCTCGCCCGGCACGACGTCTACTTCACGACGGGCGAAACCGTGGGACAGCCGGGGTCCAAGTTAGCGGACGGGGGGCGGCGCTGGGACTACGTGCCGCCCTGTGTGGCCCTGGACTGGTGGCCCCCGTGCTTGGCCCCGGAAGGCTCGGCCTTCACCACCCTCTCCCACTGGCACGCCAAGGAATGGGTGCAGGACGGCGATGAGGAGTACGTCAACGACAAGCGGAGCGGTTTCCTACCCTTCCTCGACCTGCCCGCGCGCACCCGTCAGCCGCTAGAGTTGGCCCTGTGCCTGGGGGACGGCGACGCGGACGACGCGCTCGACCTGCGTCGCCGCGGCTGGCGAGTCCGCGAATCGTGGGAGGTCGCCTCCACGCCCTGGGACTATCAGCGCTACATCCAAGGCTCGCGCGGCGAGTTCAGCTGCGCCAAGCCGTCCGCGGTACGGATGCAGAACGCTTGGGTCAGTGACCGCACCCTCTGTTACCTGGCTTCCGGAAAGCCGGCGGTGGTGCAATATACCGGACCGAGTCGTTTCCTGCCCGACGCCGGCGGCTTGTTCCGCTTTCGCACGCCGGAGGCGGCGGCCCGCCACCTGGAGACGGCCGCGGCCGACTACGAGCGCCAGTCTCGGCTGGCCCGCGGTTTGGCGGAAGAGTATTTCGACGCCCGCAAGGTCGCGGCCTGGCTCCTGGAACGCGCCCTCGCCTAAGCGTCCGGCGGGTGGAACACGACGGTGAGGTCATCCCATGTCGGAAGAGACAAGCTCCGGCGTGCTGGCCGTTCTCGGCTATCACAAGATCGGGCCTCCGCCCCCCGGCGGCTGGGAAACCTGGTCCTACGTCCCCGAGGAGACCTTCGCGGGCCACCTGCGCTTCCTCCGTGCGACTGGTTGGCAGGTTCTCGACCTCGCGGCGTTCCTGCGCGGCCTGGCGGCGCCGCAGACCTTACCGCCGCGGGCGGTCCTGCTGACGTTCGACGACGGCTATCGCTCGAACCTCACCGTCGCCGTCCCGTGGCTGCGCCGATTCGGCTTCCCGGCCGTGCTGTTCGTGCCGACGGACTTCCTCGGGCGCCACAACAGCTTCGACGCCGACGTCGAGCCGGAGGAGGAGATTTGCACCTGGGCCGAGCTGCGTGAGTTGGAGCGCGCGGGCGTCGCGGTCCAGTCGCACGGCTGCTCGCACCGGACGCTCTCGGATCTGCCGCCGCGGGAATGGGAGCGGGAGATCGTCCGCTCCCGAGCCGTGCTTGAGGAAGGGTTGGGACGGCCGGTCGAGGTCTTCTGCTACCCGTACGGCGACGGGGGCCAGGATCCCAAGGAGGTTCGGCGCGTCCTGCGCGCGGCCGGCTACCGGGCTGCCTGCCTGTATGGGGGAGGGCCGAGCCTCATCCCGCCGGCTGACCCCTACCGCTTGCCACGCCTGGCGATGGGGCCGGACACCGACCTGCGTGCGCTCCTGGGCGCCTTTTCGCCGGATGCAGAGGCTTGACATGAACATTATCCTGGCGGGGATCATCGGCCGCTATCCCTACGGCGGAGTCGCCTGGTGCTCGCTGATGTACTTGCTGGGCCTCCGCCAGTTGGGGCACCGCGTCTGGTATTTGGAGGATACCGGCGAGTGCAACTTCGACCCTGTGGCCAACACCGTCGCAACCGAGCCGAACTACGCCCTGAACTTTATCCGTTCCTCTCTTACACCGTTTGGGCTGGCCGAGCGCTGGTGCTATGTCGATTATCGGGGCGAATATCACGGTCACAGCCGAGAGTCCTGGCACCGCGTCTGCGCCGACGCCGACTTGTTTCTCGACCTCTCGGGCGGCTGCTGGTTCTGGCGCGACGAGTACGCTGCCATCCCCCACTCGGCGTTCATCGACAGCGATCCGGCCTTCACCCAGCTGGCACTGGCCAAGGGCGTTCCCTGGTACACCGACTTTTTCTCTCGTTTCCACCGGCTCTTCACCTTCGGGCGCAACATCGGCACCCCACTCTGTTCGGTGCCGACCGCCCCGTTTGTGTGGGAGCACACTTGGCAGCCGGTGTGTCTACGGGAATGGCACCCCACCGAGGCGCCGCCGCGCCCTTACTTCACGACAATCATGACCTGGCGGATAAAGAGCTTTGAAGACATCGGCGGCAACAAGGACCAGGAATTCGCCAACATCCTCGACCTTCCTTCCCGGACGACGGCACCGATCGAACTCGCCGTCACCGGCGCGATGGATTACCTCCGCGCGCACGGTTGGCGCTGCCGGGATGCTTTCGCCGTCTCGCACGATCTCGCTTCGTATCGCGACTACATCCGCGGCTCGCTGGGCGAATTCAGCGTCGCCAAGCACACGTACGTTCGGACCAACAGCGGATGGTTCAGCGACCGCACTGCTTGCTACCTGGCGAGCGGCCGGCCGGCAGTGGTGCAAGATACGGGTTTCAGCGCTCACCTGCCCACGGGAGAGGGGTTGTTGGCCTATCGAACCCGCGAGGAAGCGCAAGGCGGTCTGGAAATCGTTCTGGGCGATTATCCGAGGCACGCGGCGGCGGCGCGGGACGTGGCCCGAGCGCACTTCGCGGCGGAGGTGGTCCTGCCCTCTCTCCTGGAGCGGGCCACGGCGGGGCGGTCCGCCCGCCGAGCGACGGAGGGGTAAGCATGCGCATCGGACAAATTGCAACGCTCTCCACCCCTGTCCGCCGCGAGGGCGGCGATAGTATCGAGACACTCGTCTGGCTCCTCAGTCGTGAGTTGATCGCCCTCGGGCATGAGGTCACCGTCTTCGCCTGCGCCGGTTCGGAGCCGTGTGGGCGGCTGATCCCCACGTTGCCCGGTCCGTATGCCGGCGATGGCTCCCCCGCCAACTGGCAGCTCTGCGAGTGGATCAACCTGTGCCGCGCCGTCGAACAATCCGAACATTTCGACGTGCTTCACAGCCACGCCTATTTGTGGGGTTTACCACTTCAAGCCCTGTCGCGCGCGGCGATGGTTCACACGCTGCACGTCACGCCGTATGAAGACGAGGCAAGGCTGCGGTCGCTGTTCCCTGGCCGCGCTGTTACCGCCGTCTCCCGTTGGCAGTGGAGCGCTTATCCCAGCCTCCGCCCGGCCGCCGTGATCCATCACGGGATTGATACGGGAGCATTCACATTTAGCCCGGAACCGCAAGATTATGTTTGTTTCCTTGGCCGGTTCATCCCCGATAAGGGACCGTTGCAGGCCATCCAAATCGCGCGGAATCTCGGTCTGCGCCTGCTCCTGGCGGGCCCGCAAAATGACTACTTCCGCCAGCACATTGCTCCGCTTGTGGACGGCCGCCGTATCGAATACGTGGGCTATCTCAGCGGTCCGGAGCGGGACCGCTTCCTCGGTGCGGCACGGGCGCTGCTTTACCCTCTTCAGGCGCCGGAGCCGTTTGGCCTCGTACAGGTCGAGGCGATGATGTGCGGCACCCCGGTTGTCGCCCTGCGGATCGGGGCGGTGCCGGAGGTCATCGACGAAGGAGTGACGGGCTACACGGCGGCATCAATGGAGGCGTTTGCCGAGCAAGTACTTCGCAGCTTTGCCCTGGATCGCCGTAGCATCCGAGCACGGGCCGAGGAGCGGTTCTCCGCGGCGCGCATGGCGCGGGAGTACGCCGCTCTGTACGAGCGCCTCGTTTCGCGGGGAGGTTGCTGAATGGCGACGCTCATCGTGGTTGAAGACCTGGCGGCGCCGGCGAGCGTTGGCCGCGGCGGACTGGTGATGTACCCCTTGCAATGGCTGCACGGCCTGGAACGCTTGGGGCATCGCGTCGTCTTTATCGAGTTCCTCCGCGAGCGTCCCGGGGCGGCCGTGGTACGCTATTTCCGCGCGACGGTGGAACGCTGGTGGCGACCGGAGCAGTCGGCCTTGCTCCTTGAATCGCCTCTGGAATCGCTGTACGGGCTTGGCATCGCCGAGGTTGGCAAAATCGCCGGGGAGGCCGCCGCCCTCATCACCCTCGCGGCCCACTACCGGCGCGATCCGTATCCGCTGCTCGGCCGCATTCGGCCCCGCATTCTGATCGAGCAGGATCCCGGCTATACGCATCTGTGGGCGAAAGGCGGTGATGCGGCCGATGTCTACGGGGAGCATGATTTGTACTACACCGTCGGCGGCAACATCGGCTCCTCGCGCTGTTCCTTGCCCACGCTGGGCATCTGCTGGCGTCCGATCCGGAACCCGGTCCTTCTGGACTGGTGGTCTCCACCCGGACCGATTGCGCGCGATCGCTTCACGACGGTCGCCGACTGGCGGAGTTACGGATACCTCGAACATGACGGGGCGGTCCTCGGTCCGAAAGCCGAAGAATTCCGCAAGTTCCTCGATCTCCCCTTGCTGACGGGAGAACCGTTCGAGATCGTCCTGAACATCGACCCCCAGGATCCCGATCTTGCTCTCCTTCAAAGTCGAGGCTGGAAGATTGAGAAACCGGAAGTGGTGTGTACGCCGGAAGACTACCGGGATTACGTCGCCGGCTCTCTTGGCGAGTTCAGCTGCGTCAAGGGCGGCTATGCCGGAACGCGCTGCGGCTGGTTTAGCGATCGCTCCGCGTGTTACCTGGCGGCGGGGCGTCCGGTGGTCTTGCAATCGACCGGCTTTGAAGACTTGCTTCCAACGGGAGAGGGCTTGTTCGCCGTCAAAACTCCCGCGGAGGCCGCGGAAGCGATCCGGGCCGTTCGCCGCGATTACGCGCTCCATTCGCGCGCCGCGCAGGCCATCGCGCGGGAACACCTTGACGCCGATAAAATCGCCCGCGGCCTGCTGGCGGAGGCTGGGATAGGAGGTGTTTCGTAATGGCGGACGTGATGGTGATCGCGCCTCATCCCGACGACGAATCGATTGGCTGTGGGGGGGCAATCTGTCTCCACCGCCGCAAGGGACAGTCCGTGCATGTCGTCTTCCTGACATCGGGCGAGTTGGGCCTGAAACATCTCTCTCGGGAGGAAGCATGGCGTGTTCGGGAGGCCGAGGCGGAACAGGCGGCGGAAGTTCTCGGTATCATGAGCTGGACCTTTTTCCACCTGCCGGATTGGTCTCTAAGCGACAGAGTAGCTGAGGCGGCGGCTCGCCTCCAACCGATCCTGAGTCGAGAGTCCCCGCAAATAGTTTATCTGCCTCATCCGAGGGAGTGGCATCCAGATCATAAGGCCGCCTTGCCCATTGTTCAGGCGGCTCTGAGCGACGTCTCTCTCCGCTCACCGTCCCTGCGCGGTTACGAGGTCTGGACGCCACTGGCAGAGTACGATTGGGTCGAAGACGTGACCCCGGTTATGGCACAGAAACTCCGATCGGTTCGTTGTTATCGGTCGCAGCTATCACAGTTCCGATACGATCGAGCCATCCGGGGTCTGAATTGCTATCGTGGAATACTCGCGGCGCGCTGCGGGTATGCGGAAGTATTTCAGTCGGCAGCGCGGGAGAGCAGCCCCATCGGCTGATTCTGAAGAGCAACGAGAAGAACTATGAGCAATCCAATCATTGTGTGTGTTCTGGGGATGCACCGGAGCGGGACGTCGGTCATCACAAGGGCCCTTAACCTCTGTGGGGTTTCCCTGGGCCCCGAAGAACACCTGCTGCGGCCTGCTGCCGATAACCCGAAAGGCTTTTGGGAGCATCAGACTTTCGTTGCCTTGAACGATCGGATTCTGAACCGGATGGGCGGCGGCGCCTTGGAGCCGCCTGACTTCTCTTCTCACTGGCAGACGCTGCCCGCGCTGAAGGATTTGCGCGAAGCGGCACAAGCCTTGATTCATCGAGAGTTTTGCGGGGAGACGCTGTGGGGTTGGAAAGATCCGCGTACCTGCCTAACGCTTCCGTTCTGGCAACAACTCTTGCCTGGCATGCGCTACGTCTTCTGTTTGCGCAACCCTCTTGACGTGGCGAAGTCCCTTCAATCTCGTGATGGCCTGTCTCTCGCCCGCAGTATCTATCTTTGGTTTTCGTATCTCCGCCTCCCTCTCATCCATACGGCCGGCGAACAACGGCTTTGGATATGCTACGAAGACCTCCTGAGCGATTGTTTGCGCGAACTGGTCCGCATCGCCCATTTCCTGGAGAGGCCGCATCTGGCGGAGCGCCTGGAAATCCGGCAAGCGCTCCACGATTTTCTCGATACCGGCCTGCAACATCATCGCTCCGAGACACGTTCTTCAATCGGCAACGGCAGCGCTACGGCAGCGGCGCGAGCGCTGCACTTGAGCTGGCAAGTCTACCTCGCCCTGCAACAGCAACCCTCGCCGGCGGATGGCGAATTACTGCAACAGATCGATGAAGGGCTGAGTATCTTGCATCCGGACATCCTCAAGGAGCGGCACGCGGAAGAGGCGAAATGGAGGCAACAGTTACAAACCGTCGCCGATCACTTGTCCGCTGTTATCCCCAAAGGAGAGAAGTATATCTTCGTGGATGAAGAGCAGCTCGGTGTTTCAGCCCCGGACCGCCATCCGCTGCCGTTTTTGGAGAAAGACGGCGAGTATTGGGGGACGCCCCCGGATGATGACACCGCCATCCGCGAGCTGGAGCGACTTCGTCGCCTGGGAGCCCGTTCGCTTGTTGTCGCCTGGCCGGCGTTTTGGTGGTTGGAGTATTACTCCGGATGGCACCACTACCTCCGCGCGCATTTCCGCTGCGTGTTGCAGAACGACCGCCTCATCGTCTTCGCGCTGCGGTGAGGGAGGCTGGCGCGGCCCGATCTCGCCGAGAGCATCACCACGATCATGGGGCGCAAGTTGCGTGCCGTCGCTTGCTTTGTGTTGCAAATGAGACAGTTCTGCTACGATTGTGCGGTTCGCAGGTTAAATCGATATCGCAGCGCCCTTGCCGCTCATTGCTGCTGTGCTAAGGTCTTCCGACTGCGGCCTTATTACTGTCGGCCCTCCACCGCTTTCAGCGCTGTGGCCACCGCGACGCGCATATCGCCGTCGCGCGTCCGGGAAGCCTCTCGCAGCGCGGGCGCGGCGGACCGGGCTTCCGGCCCGATCTCGCCGAGAGCATACGCCGACGCCACGCGCACATTCTTCTGGCGATCGCGCAGCGCCTCGATCAAGGCGGGCACCGTGGATCGTGCCTCCGCCCCCAATCTCCCCAGCGACCTGGCAGCCTGGGCGCGAACGTACGGGTCACGGTCCTTGAGCTTGTCACCCAGAGCGGGAACGGCGCCCACGGCATCCGGTCCCATCTCCCCCAGGGCGCCGGCCGCGTTTAGACGCAGGCCGGGATTTTTGTCCTTCAACAGAGCAATAAGGTCCGGAACGGACTCTTTCGCATCCGGGCCGATGCTCCAGATCGCCTCGGCGGCCTTGGCCCGCACCTCGCCGTCCGGATCCTTCAGCGCGGCGGTGAGGTCCGCGGCGTACTGTCTGGCCTTCAAAGCGCCGAGAGCGCTGGCGGCTTCGCGCCGAGTCGGAGCATCCGGGTCGTGCAGCGACTGCTGCCACTCGGCCGCGGACTTGCCTTTGTGCAGGGCTTCTTTCTTGCCGCAACCAGCGACCAGCAAGACCAAGCACAGCATCAGCACGGTTCTCATGGTGGCTCCTCTCACACAATCCGCGGTGGTTGCTCACCTTTCTGTTGTACTGCTCGTGGACATCTTTCGCCAACTGCAGGCAGAGGGACTCAGGCCCGGATGAGCCGCACACCTGACCAAACGCGATGTCCCCATTGTCCTCCGATTCGTTTTTCGGATCAGGGGGACTACCGAATCTATTTACGCTTCGTCACCTCCACCGCATACACATGTGTCGGGCCGTGCATGTTGGAGCGAAACACGACCCACTTCTTGTCGGGAGTAATGGTCACGTTCGGCTCTAACTTGTAGTCGTGCTTCGATAAGTCCACCAGTTTGCGGACATCCAACTTGCCGATCTTGATCGGCTCCCCGCCGACCTTGATTGTCTCGAAGGGCGTGTCGGTTGGCGTAAACAAATAAATCCACTGGCCGTTGCCCGGCGGATGGAGCGCCTTGCGTTCCGGCAACGGCGTGAGATTGGCAACGCTGCCCGGTCCGCCGCCGTCGCCGGCGAACAGCTTGCCGTCGCGGGCGATGTTGTAATGCACCGACCAGTGCTCGCGGGCGATCGGATAACGAATGCGCTCGCCGGTCTCGACATTCACACCCGCCAGCCAGAACTTCTTCGAGCGTGGCGTTTGCAGGTCGTACCAGACCCACTTGCCATCGTGACTGAAAAACTCGTGCCCCGCGATTTCATAGAGCATGGTCCGCTTGTGCATGAGCTTCAACTCTTTGCCGTCCGTGCCAATCGTCCAGATGCGATCCACTTGGTGCCAGTTGCCTTCGTGACAAAAGAGCAAGCGGTGCGGGTCGGCCGGCGACGCCTGCAAGTGGTTGAGCCATTCGGTCGAGTAGTGAATCTTCTTGGCCGCCCCGGTCTTGATGTCGGTGACGACCAGCGCCAGCGATCGCCCGCCGGGCTTGAGTCGGCCCGACGATTCGTCGCGCGGCGCCAGGTCGGCCGTGACCTGCATCGGCAGGCCCAGCTCTTTCACTTTCGCGCCGGCGTCCGCATCATACTCGACGCCGATGACGAGTGTCTCGTCGGCGTTGACGACCGTGCCGCGCGTTGCGGCCACCTTGCGGGTATTTTTCGTCTCGAGGTTCGTGGCGTACAGCGCGCCGGACTTGAGGTAATAGACATTCGGCGTCCGCCAGGCTGTGGCGATGGCACGTGCGTTCGGCACGACGACCTCTGCGCTGACCGGCTCCTTGCCCAGCCGAGTCAGGTCGATGGTGGCGATCCCCGTTTTCGTGTTGAAGATGAGCTTGTCCCCCTTCGGGCTGAAAGCGTTCTGGTGGAAATAAAGGCTCGACCCGCCGCCCTCCCCCGACAGCCGAATGACGCGGTGCTCGGTGGAGCGGTCGATCCAGTCGGTCGGCGGAGTTTGAGCGTATGCCCCGGAGTCCGCTAGGCGGAGCGCGGGAATTAAGCTCAGCAGCAAGATAAGTGGTTTCATGGGGCATGGTCCTTGAGGAATTTGTGCAGGATGTTGCGACCATCGTTGCTTGAGAGCCGCCGGCTCACGTGGGCACGGCGCTGAGGCTCGAAAAATCATCACCCGCGACTTCCAAGGCGAGACAGTCCTCATCAGGGCCGGGGATTCGCCCCTATACCAGTGCCAACGGTCGCAGGGGCGAACCAGTGGCTCCCTGCAACTTGAGGGGCACACCGATAAACGCAAACTCCCAGCGACGATCGCGTGCCAACTCTTCGAGGTTGACGTTCTCGATGATGTAGATGCCCTTCTGGGGCAGCAGGTAGAGGTGACCGAAGTGCGTGGCCCCCGTTTCGGGATCGCGTTCGTCGGGAACATCCCAGCCCATATTGTCCACTCCTACCGCAACGACACCCTTGTCGGCCGCCCACAGCGTGCCCGATTTGCTCACCCCGGCGGCGTCGAGGTAGACCCGCTCCTCGCCACCCCACAGAGCACCGTAGCCGGTCCGAACGAGCAGCACGTCGTTCGCCCTCACCTCGACCCCTTGCGCGGTAGCACAGCTCGCGAGGTCGTCAGCGGTAATCCCGTATTTCGTCGGCAAAACCGACTGCCCCTTGTGGCCGCAAACGTCGAGGAGTACACCCCGACATAACAACGGGGGCACCGTCTCGACCCCCAAGTGTTTGAAGCCCGCCGGCGTCTCCTCGGCATCAACGGGCAGACCTCCGAACATCCGCAGTTCGTTGGCTTGGTGGCAAAGGGCATCAAGATGGGTTCCGGAATGCTCCATCATGTTCAGCACGCCGGAAGCGCTGGAACGCGGGCCGTTTTTCTGTGGCTTGTAGGTATCGCGGTGACGGCGGTGCAGCGCATAGAAGTAGCCGGGGCGGTGGGACTCGTGGATGGGCATCCCGGCGAAGCGCGGCTGCTCCAGGTCGTAGACGCGGGCTGATAACAGGGAGTCGATCCAGGATGAAGTCATATCGAAAGGAACCCTCGGCTTGCGGGAGGGCGATGGATTGCACGTCGCTCTCTGTACACCCCTTACCCGCTGGCATCTGTATATTTTCGACGAAGCCGACGCCGGCTGTACTTGTTGACCTATCCTATTCAGGCGGCGAGGCCGCGTCAGATCCGATTCGGCTCATTGGCGAGGAGAACGAAACTTCTGCCAGGCCAGGCCGAGTTTTCGCATCTTGGCTCGAAGTGTGTGGGGATTGATGGACAGCAATCGGGCGGCCCCGTCTGGCCCTTCGATGCGTCCGCGCGTGCGAAGCAAAGCGGATTCGATGTGGCGCGTGATGGCCTCGTCGAGCGTGAGACAGCATTCTGTCGCGGACAACAGGACAGCCTCGCGCGACTCGGCGGGGCGCGGCGGTTGCGGCGTCGTCGCGCCCAGCGCACGGGCGATCTCCAGACACTTGCCGTCGCCGAGGATGGCGGCCCGTTCCATGACCGCGGCCAGTTCGCGCACGTTGCCGGGCCAGGGATAGGCAAAGAGCAAGTTGAGGTCGTCCGCGGAGGGTAGCAGGGGGGCCGTGCCCAGGCGCTGCGCCGCCCGCAAGGCGAAATGCGCGGCCAGCGCCGAAATGTCTTCCCGCCGGGCGCGCAGGGGCGGCAAGTGGATGGGGAAGACGGCGATGCGATACCACAGGTCTTCGCGGAAGCGTCCGCTGGACACCAAGGCGTGCAAATCGCGGTGTGTCGCGGCCACGATGCGAACATCCACATGCAAAGAGCGCTCGCCGCCCACGCGCTCGAAGGAACCGTCCTGCAAGATGCGCAGCAGCCGGACTTGAACGGGCGGCGGCAACTCGCCGCATTCATCCAGAAAAAGGGTGCCGCCGTCGGCGCGCTCAAACCAGCCCTTGCGCTGGCCCACCGCGCCGGTGAAACTGCCGCGCTCGTGGCCGAAAAGCTCCGAATCGATCAGTTCCGGCGGGATCGCCCCGCAGTTGACGCGTAGGAACGGGCCGGAGCTGCGGCGGGAGCGCTTGTGAATGGCCCGCGCCACCACTTCCTTGCCGGAGCCAGTTTCGCCGAGGACGAGCACCGGCGCGTCCGAGCGAGCGACGAGGTCGATCTGCTCCATCACCGGCCGCAGACCGGTTTCCGCGCCGACGATCGAATCGCTAATGTCCTGCCGGCCGAGCTTTGAAAGAAGAGCGCGATTGTCCGCTTCGACCGCCTCGCGCAGAGTGGTCAATTCGCGCAAGCGGCGGTCGTTCTCCAGCGCCACGGTGAACGGCTCCCGCAGAGAGCGGAATAGGTCGATGCCCTCGTCGCCGAATCGCTGGCCCCGGAGGGCGGTGAAGACCAACAATCCCGCCGGCGCGTCGCTGATGGCAAGGGGGCTGGCCAGCACGTCGGCGGTGATCTCGTCTGGAACCAATCCCGGCAGGCGGGTGCGTATCGCCTCTGCCCGGCCATGCACTACCTCGCCCAGCTGGCACCAGGCCAGAAGGCGCTCCAGTTGCTCGGCGGAGCAGACGGTTCGAGCCGGCATGGGGTTGCCGTTTGGCTGGCTTCGGCCGGCGGCGCACGTATCGACCCAGGAGCGTTTCAGATCGAGTTGCCGGATCAAGACGAGATCCACCGGCACATACCGCACCAGCAACGGGGCGACGCGGGACACCGATTCGCCGATCTCCAGATGCCGGCAGACTTCACGCCATACGTCAAGCAGCAGGAGAGTGATTCGCTTCATTCGCCCAGTCTCCCGTGAAATCCGATCGCGAGGCCGTGATATATGATGGATAATCCAGCATAGGTCACGGGAGCGGGCAAAACCAGAGCGTCTCCCTCTTTTGTTTGGTTCCCTTTGTGCCGAAAATGCCACGAGTTCGGCTTGGCGCACTCTTTGCGAGAAGAGGGGCTTCTTGAACTTTCTCAACGAGGAGAACGCCCCATGCAACGAAACTCTGAATCACCCCATGCCCAAATCGTTGTCCGCACACTCCATGCTGCCCTCGATGGCTTTTCGGCTGAGCCGCTCGCGCCGGTCCCTCTGCCCTCTGATCCCGACGGCTACCGGCGAATCAGCCTACGTTGCGACGAACAGATTGAGGTTGTAGCGGCCCGCTGGCGGGAGGGCGGGCAGTGCGCCTGGCACGGCCACGACGGCAGCGCGGCGGTATACACCGTCCTGTCCGGCGCGATCGAGGAAGAGCGTTGCCTACCTGAGGGGGACCGCTTTCGTTATGAAGTGGAACTCCTTCGGCCGGGACAGCGCAGCTATTTGCCGCCCGGTTCCTTCCATCGAGTCCGGGCCGTTGAGGAGTCGTTGACGTTGCATAGTTACTCGCCGCCCCCTATCCGAGCAGCGGCGGCCCTTTCCGAAGCGGCGGAAGCGCTCCTGGCGGCGGCGAAGCAGCGCGCCGCCATCCCCGCCGCCCTGGTCTGTCGGCCGCAGTCGGATCCCGTAACCGCCGTGAGATCGTTGCTCGACGGTTGGGCCGAACGCGAAGCTCAGGCCCAGCGCGCGGGCCAGCGCCGCTTGCCTCCCCAAACCATCGAGGAAATGCGGGCCAGCGGTATCCTCGCCGCGCCCATTCCTGAGGACTTGGGAGGCTGGGGCGCTTCGCTCGCGGAAACGGCCGCCGCCGTACGTCTTGTGGCTCAGCGCGCCCCGGCCACAGCTCTCGCGCTAGCCATGCCTCTGGGCAACGCCGCCACGACACGTATTCCCCCCTCCTGCGTTTCCCTGGCCGTAAGGACCGCCTTGGACGAAGGCAAGCGCTGGATTGCCGAGCAAGTCGCGCGCGGCCGCATCCTCGCCGTGGCCAACTCCGAACCAGGCGCGGGGGGAGATCTCGCCAATACCCGGACGACGGCCCAACGCGCCGCGGATGGTCGCTGGCGCCTGACCGGCCGCAAGTCCTTCGCCACCTTCGGGCCGGACGGCGACTACTTCCTTTGCGCCGCCCGCCGCATGCCGGAATGTCCCGACGATTGTAGTAATGTAGACGGCTTCTTCGTGTCGCGTCATGCCGAGGGAGTGACGGTGGACGACCACTGGAATCCGGCCGGCATGGGTCCGACCGCGAGTGTAGGACTGACGCTGCAAGACGCCGCCGCCGAATCCTGCCTGGGTTATCCCGGCTGTCTGGAAGGCGTCAATGCCCGCTATTGGTCCACGGTGCTGTTCGCCGCGGTCTTTCTTGGCGTCGGCGAGGGGTCGTTGCGCGAAGGATTGCACCATGCCCCCGACGCGGGTCCGTGGGCGCGTTCGACCCTGGCGGAACATGCGCTGCGCCTCGACGCCGCCGCCGGCTATCTCGAGACGGTCGCGCGCGATGAGCGTTGGCCCTTACCCGCCGAAGCCCAGGAACGCACGCGCCGCGCCAAGACCTTCATTGCTCGCACGACGGTTGAGTCGGCCACCCACGTCGCCCTGATCTGCGGAGGGCGCTGCTACACACCCAACCATCCGGTGTTCCGTTTCCTCCTCGACGCCTTGGCCGGGCCGCTCCTCCGTCCGCCGCTGCCGCAGGCCATGGATGCCCTCGCGCACCAACTCTTCCACGCCGCCTCAGCCTGATTATCGCGTCTCAATGACCTGCATCTTGCGCCATTTGCCTTGCCGGAAGGAGGTTTAAGGCGTCATGGTCCACTCTGGCCCTGATTGCGGTCAACCCGCGTGGCGAGAGCGAAGGAGTTCTTTGCCATCGCGGAGGTTGTCAGCAATCGCGCGGGGACTCCTCCTCGCCAGGGCGGCGGAGCGTCAGACCGGCATACACCACGAAGGAGGTTCCGAAACTGAGGAACCAGGCATAGTGGTACAGATCCGTCCAGAACGGCAGCGCCTCGACCAGTCCAACGGTGGCGAGGAACCCCGGCACGCACGGGATGATCCCCGCCGCCAGGGCCAGCAAACCGGCCGCGTGGAAGCCGCCGCGATACCAGTACGGACCGCCCCGCTGGTACAGCCCCCGCAGGTCGAGCCGCGTCCGGCGCACCAGGAAGTAGTCCGCGATCAGGACGCCGCCGACCGCGCCGAGTAGCGCCGAATAAGCGACGAGCCACTTGAAAATGTAGCCGGAGGGATCCTCCACCAGCCGCCACGGCTGGATCACGATGCCGACCACCCCAGTGATCAGCGCCCCGGCGCGGAAGGAGATGCGGCGCGGCCAGAGGTTGGCGAAGTCGTTGGCCGGGCCAACCACGTTGGCCGCCAGGTTGGTCGCCAGGGTTGCCAGGCCAAGGCCGACAAGCCCCACGATGTGCAGCACCGGGTTGCCCAAGCGTGACAGGAGAACGACCGGATCCCAGACCGCTTGCCCGTAGATGACGATGGTCGCCGAGGTGACGGCCACGCCGATGAACGAGTACAGTCCCATCGTCGTCGGCAACCCCAGCGCCTGGCCGACGATCTGATCGCGCTGGGAGCGGGCGTAGCGGCTGAAGTCCGGGATGTTCAGGGCCAGCGTCGCCCAGAAGCCAACATTGGCCGTCAGCGCCGGGAAGAAGAAGGCCCAGAAGCGGCCGGCCTTGGTCCCGCCCGGGTCGAACTGCGAGGACTGTGATAGGATGGGGCCAAAGCCGCCGGCAGCTTGGTAAGCCCACGCGAGCAGGGCCAGACCTAGCACGATTAGCACGGGCGCCTTGACATTCAGCAGGACACGGACCGAGTCGATCCCCCGCCAGATGATCAGCAGGTTGAGCCCCCAGAAGGCCAGGAAGCAAGCCAACTGGGGGAGGGTGATACCGACGAACGGCAGCCGGGGAAGGGACTGCCAGGTGGGGACATAGACCTCGAACACCTTGTAGATGGCCCAGCCGCCGATCCAGGCCTGAATGCCGAACCAGCCGCAGGCGACCAGGGCGCGGAGCAAGGCCGGGACGTTGGCGCCGCGGACGCCGAAGGCGGCGCGACAGTAGACGGGAAAGGGGATGCCGTAACGCGTGCCGGCGTGGGCGTTGAGGACCATCGGCACCAGGACGATGAGGTTGCCCAGGAAGATGGTCGTCACCGCCTGCCACCAGCTCATGCCCTCCTCGATGAGGGACGAGGCAAGCATGTAGGTCGGGATGCAGGCGGACAGCGAAACCCAGAGCACGGCGATGTCCTTGAGGGTCCACCTGCGCGCGGACGGGGGTACCGGAGCCAGGTCGGGGTTCCAGTAGCCCGCGGCGGCGGCCACTTCGTTTAGCTTCTCGACAGCGGCATCGGTCACAGCGACCGCCGTGCCTTCCGCCGCAGTGGGGGCGCTATTCATCTGTGCCTCCGAGAACGAAGGGGCATGCGCCACCGAAGAGTTGTGGAACCCATTTTACAGGCAGCGGCACGTACAGGTGAAAAGTTGCAATGTCCGATCGCTCGCCCAGCTCTTCAAGAACTCCACCATCGGTCTTGGGTCCGTGCAGCCCGACGACTCACCTGGGCCACCGTCATCTCCCGTTCAGCCTGGGCTGTATACCGCTCCCTGCTTGCAAGGTAACTCGCCCCGGCCCGCTTGTCCACCTATGCAGCTGAACCGTCGTCGGCATCGCAGGAGCCTCGCCGTCACGCTCGCTTTACGCTGCCAATGACTGCCGCGCTCCCATCAATTGACCCAGTAATGCGACCGTCTGCTCCGTCGCTCCCTGCTGGCGAAGGACGAACTCGCGGGCGGCGGTTCCCAGGCGGCGGCGCTCGTCCGCGTCTTCCAGCAGCAGACGCATCACCGTTTCCAGTTGTCCGGCGTCGGCGACCTGGCAGGCGGCGTGGGCGTCGATCAGACGCGCCGCCGTGTCGGAGAAGTTCCATACGTGCGGACCGAACACCACGGCGGCGCCGAAGGCGGCCGGCTCGATCATGTTCTGACCGCCGCGCCGGCCGTCGAGACTGCCGCCGACGAACGCCACGTCCGCCAGGCCCCACAACGCGCCCAACTCGCCGGTTGTGTCCACCAGCACCACCGGCTGCCCCAGGTCCGCGCAGCTCGATCGACGCGCGAAGTCCACCCCGGAGCGCTCCAGCATCTGGGCCACTTCGTCGAAGCGGTCCTGGTGGCGCGGCACGAGGAACAGGCGAAGCGCGGGATGATAGGTTCGCAGACCTTGCCAGATTCGCAATACGATCTCTTCCTCCGGCGCTTGCGTACTGCCGGCGATCCAGATCAACTCGCCGTCCTTCACCTCCAGGGTGTCGCGCAGGAAGTGCGTGCGCGGATTGCGGCGGTCGAGCAGCACGCCGTCGAACTTGACGTTGCCTGTCACGGCGACGCGATGCGTGGGAACATCGAGCAGGCGCACGTCGCGGGCGTATTGCTCCGTCTGCATCAACAGCAAATCGAGATGACCGAACAACCAGCGCGACAACGGCTTCACCCACCGATACCGTTTCAGACTGCGCGGACTCATACGGCCGTTGATGACGGCGAGCGGCACGGACTGACGCCGCGCCGCTATCAGGAAATTCGGCCACAGCTCCGCCTCGGCCAAGACGATCAGACGCGGGCACACCGCCCGCAGCGAGCGTCGCACCGCCCACGAAAAATCGAACGGGAACGGAAACACGAACAGATCGGGGAAGCAGCGGCGGGCCTCGTCGAGTCCGCTGTCGGTGGTCGTCGAAAGGACGCACGGCAGGTTAGGATAGCGCTTGCGCAAGGCGGCGACGACCTGACGCAGCAGGTGGATCTCGCCGACGCTGACGCCGTGGAACCAGACGGCGCCCGGCGGCAGCGCTTGACGCAGACCGAGCAGCTTGGCGCGCAGGCCGCGCCGATAGCGGCCGGTGCGCAGCGCGCGATAGAGGAGCCAGGGAGACAAGAGCAAGAGAAAAAAGAGGTAGATATAATCGAGAATCCAGGACATGGGAATCCTTTCCCAAGAAGAGCTAACCACAGAGTCACAGAGAGCACAGAGAAGAAAACACAGAAAAAAAACAATAAAAGAAAGGGATGCTGATGGTCCTTATTTTCTTCTCTATCTTTTCTTTTCTGTGTTTTTTTCTCTGTGCTCTCTGTGACTCTGTGGTTAATTATTAGACTGCCTGCCGCATGTGGCAGTTCTTGTACTTCTTGCCGCTGCCGCACGGACAGGGATCGTTGCGGCCGACCTTCTCGCCGCGATTGCGGATGGTCTCGACCTTCTTGATCTCGCCGCCCGCATTCGTGGAGGTCGCCGCTTCCTGGGCCGCCTGCACCGACGCGCGCGGGGCCGATTCGTGGATGGTGGCACCGATCGTCCACAGCGATTCCTGAAACGCCTCCGTCTCCTCCATGCGGAAAACCGCGTCCGTCACCTTGTCGTCGATGCCCTCCCACATGGCCTTGAATTCCTTCATGCCCTCCTGCTTGTACACCGTCTTGGGATCTTCCTGACCCCAGCCGCGTAGGCCGATTCCCGAACGCAGATAATCCATCGTGTACAGGTGGTTCTTCCACGTCGAATCGAGCTGATTCAAGAGCAGGCTGCGCTCCATCTGACGCATCTCGGGACGATAGCGCTCGTCGAAGGCGTTCCACAACACTTGCTGGGCCTGCTCATAGGTGAGATTCGTCAGCGCCGAGTCG
>DATBGU010000138.1:0-15915 GCA_036557825.1 Gemmataceae bacterium | reverse complement strand
CGAGCGAACCAGGTGGTGATGGCGAACGGTTGGTGAGCAGGCATCGATCTTCACTCCGCGGAAGATCTCCGAGGAGAGTGCGAAAAGAGGGTTCTGGCATCCCTAGAAAAAATGGCCTTGACTGTTGTAGAACAGGGACAGCGAGAGCGATGGAAGGGACACTCTGGCCCTACCGTGCATCGTAATATCGGTTCGGAGGCCTGCCAAGCGTCGTGCGGCAAGAGATGCGGTCGGCACAAGGAAAACCCCTCCACAAACGGGCGGGGTCGTTGCGTTGTCCACATTCGCATTAGCCGCCCGCGCGGACGAGACGGCAGCGAGGCATCGGTTGTTTCACAAGGTGGTTGCACACATCCGTTGATCCAACTCAGCCAGTCGTGCTTCCAGATCGGCCATCTTGAGTACCTTCATACCGATCTCCAACACCGTTCGCGCCGCCCCCAAACGCACCGATGGCGACGCGGGATTCTTCAGCAGTTCCAGCAGCGTTCGTACCGCTTCTGTGGCTGCCGCCGTCCGCGTGTCGGCCGTCCGCAACACCCTATCGCCGCGCAGCGTCTGCAAACGCTGGCGGAAGGTCGGATTAGTCAAACGGCAGTACGCGGTTCTGGGACTGATCTCCACATCACGAGCGGAATTTTCCACCGTGACGCCGCAGGTCAAAGCCATCAACAACTGGTCGTCCGCGTTTCGTCTGCCGTTGTCCTCCCGCCCACCTGTATCAATCAATCGCGTGACGCTGCTCTGGAGAGCGGGACCCAGAGCTTCTCCATCGCGCTAGCGCAGGTCCGCGCACTCAGGAGGAGAAGCGGGGGCGGGCTGCCGGGCCGACCCAATACAAACTGTGAATTCCTCTCCGAATTAGCTTGAGCTGCCTCGCCGAGATGAGGTAACTGCCCTGACCCTGACAGGGCAGCGCTGTGGTGCGCGGCCCGGACACCGAGGTGTCGCTTACAAGGAGACGGACCATGAGCAGCAAGAAGAACATCCACACAACCCCCAACACGAGTCCGCAGACACTCAAGATCGGCAGCCGCGTGCGCTGCACCGACGATCGCGTCGAAGGGCGCATCGTGTGGGCCAACGCCGTCTCGGTGAAGATCCAATGGGACGACGGCGAGCAAGTCACCTGGCGCCGCGACGCGCTGGCCGGCCGGCCCATCGAGATCCTCGCCGCGAACAGTGACGAGGACGAATACGCCACGACGGTCACCTCCGAGCAGCCCGTAGCGGAGCCAGTGGTCGAACGCACCACGACTACGTCGGCTCCTGCCGAGCAGCCGTCGGAACCGCCTGCCGCCGAACCGAACGCCATGCCGGAGGACGTCGCGCGTGAACAGGCCCCGACCACGGACACGCAGGCCGAGGAGGCCCCGCACTCGGAGTCGTCCCAGGAGGCGCCAACGCCGCCCGAGCAGACCGCGGAGCCGTTGGAGACGCCCTCCGCTGTATTGAAGCAGCCGCGGACGCGAAAGCCGAAACAGGCCGCGGACGACGGCCAGGCGAAGAAGCTCAGTGCCCTGGCCGCCGCTGCCAAAGTCCTGGGCGAAACCGGCCAGGCCATGACGTGTCCGGAGATGATCACGCAGATGGCGGCCAAAGGCTACTGGACCACCCCCGGCGGCAAGACGCCAGCGGCGACGTTGTACTCCGCCATCGCGCGCGAGATAACCGCCAAGGGAGCGGATAGTCGTTTCCAGAAGGCCGATCGCGGCAAGTTCACCCGCAACGGGGCGGCCTAGCCTGGGCCGCAGCCCGTTTCGCCCACGAGGCCCCACGATCGCGGGGCTTCGTGTCCTTGGGGACAGGGCCGGCCGGGCGTATCGGACGCGACAGGGGCCAACGTCGGCGATCCGTTGACCGCCTCCGTGCCGACTAGCCGACCATTCGCAGCATCAAGGCCAGGATGCTCTATCCTGCACGGCGCGAAGCCTAGCCGTGCGACGCCCCTTGGCGGCCCGAGGAGACCTGCGGCTTTGTCCAAGGTGGCCTGATCCAGGAAAGTCCATCGAGTTTCTACCGACGATAGTGCATTCATCCAGGACTTGCTATCATGTCCTTTGGTCCTTCCGTTCGACTTGGTTGGTTGGCGAGGATGCACCTTTGTCGGACCCCGAACCCCTTCCTCTCACATCCCGTCTGTTGCCGAGCCTGCGCCACGACGCCGTTTCTGAAACCAGGGGCGTGAACGACTCGATCTCCCGCGCCCTCTCCTATCATCAGCAAACCAAGCACCACCTGGACCGCTATGCGCGGTCGCTGGGCTATCTCGACTGGGCCAATCAACCGAACCCCTTTCGCACGTTCAAAGGGGCCCTTCGGGTTGAATTGCCGCTGGCGGCGGACAGCTTGACTACGGCCTTCGCCGATTTGTATGCCCCCTTCGCCGTGCCGGCCCGGCCGCTAGACCTCCAGAATAGCTCGATTCTCTTCGAGTTGGCCTTTGGCCTGTCCGCCTGGAAGGAGTTCCGCGGCAACCGCTGGGCCCTGCGCTGCAATCCCAGCAGCGGCAACTTGCATCCCACCGAAGGTTACGCCATCCTGCCACCTCTGCGACACTTCGAGGCCGGAGTCTATCACTATGTCAGCCGCGACCATTGCCTGGAGCGGCGCTGCTTGCTGGAGGGGAACGCGGCAGCCGAGTTCGCCTGTGCGTTGCCGGCGGACTCTTTCTTGGTGGGGCTGTCGTCGATTCACTGGCGCGAGGCTTGGAAATATGGCGAGCGGGCCTTTCGCTACTGCCAGCACGACGCCGGCCACGCCCTCGCCGCGGTGCGCTATGCAGCGGCCGCCCTGGGCTGGTCGGCGCTGCTGCTCGATACGCCTTCGGATGATGAAGTCGCGGCCATGCTGGGACTCGACCGAGCTGCGGATTTTGCCGAAGTTGATCGGCGTGACCGCGAACATCCGGATGGTCTGATCCTGGTATCCGTCAAGCCGGTGGCCTCACCGCCACAGATGCTGCCCATGGAAACAGTCCGTGCGGGCCACTGGGCCGGCCAGGCCAACCCGCTTAGTCCCTCCCATGTGGACTGGGAGGTGATCGATGAAGTCGCCCAGGCCACCTGGAAGCCGGCGACAGATGGCTTGGGACGCGGCGACTATACCCCCTTGCCGCCGCTGTCCTGCCCCTGCCGCACCCCAGCGGCAACCTTGATTCGCCAGCGCCGCAGCTGCCTGGCTCTCGACGGGCAGACCTCGATCGCCGCTGGAACCTTCTACCGAATGCTCAATCACCTGCTGCCCCGCCCGGGAGTGCCTCCCTGGGATGCACTGTTCTGGTCGCCGCAACTTCACGCGGGCATTTTCGTGCACCGCGTCGCTGGCCTAGCCTCGGGACTGTATGTGCTGGAACGCGACCCGAGGATTCACGATCGACTGCGGGCTGCTTTGCGGCCTGAATTTCTCTGGGAACAGCCAGCGCATTGCCCCGAGCATCTGCGGCTGTATTGTTTGACGCCGGGCGACCTGCGACGCACCGCCCAGATTGTCAGCTGCCATCAAGAGATCGCCGCGGAGGGCGCCTTCAGTCTGGGCATGATTGCCGACTTCAGTCAGACGATCCGCCACAAGGGTGCCTGGTGGTATCGCAGGTTGTTCTGGGAGGCGGGGGTTCTTGGCCACGTGCTGTACCTGGAAGCCGAGGCCGCGGGCGTGCGTTCCACGGGCATCGGCTGCTATTTTGATGACACGTTTCACGAGGTGCTGGGACTAACCGGGGACGAGTTTCAGGATCTCTATCATTTCACCGTGGGCGGGCCGGTGGAAGATCAGCGCCTGATGACCCTCCCGCCTTATGCCCACCTGCGGCGCACGAGAACGGGCTAGTGGAAGGTGAAGACAGCGACCGGACGCCACGGTCCAAAAGGTAGAGGCCCGCCTCGTCGAAGATGTTCCCGATTTCTGCAACATCGTCGCCAGTAAGAAGGTTGACCCATGCTCTGCCGCCACCGTGGCGATACCCTCCCCGAAGACGTGCCGCCCTCCGTCGCCAGCTGCCGGAGTTGGGCGGATTATGAGAAAAGGGCACGTGGTTTGCTACCAAATAACAAAAAGGCAGCCAGACATTTCTCACCTAACCTCAAGCACTGCAACGACGCCGTAGCTGGCCTGTCCTCCGTCCTGCGGTTCTCACTCCCCGCAGGACGAAGGACAGGCGAATCCCGCTCGGAGTCCGAACCGATGACACTCGATCCTGAGTACGCGAATAAACTCGGCAGGTGGAGGGAAGCAACCTTACCTGCTTTCTGTAGCTGTTCATCCCAGAATAGTCATACTCTTGAGGCGCACGAAGTTGCCTTTCCCGGAGTCGAAGTGATCGCCTTTCTTTGTTCCTTTTGTGGGCATGTCGATGTAAGGGACCGCTCCCACCTGCCAAAGCCTGAAGAACTAACGTTAGCGAAACCCTGCTTCTTGCCACCATCGGGAGAACGGGCATGAATCCGAATCTGAAATTGGGGGACCGAGTGCGCGTCTGCCGCCCCAGTCGAGACTATCAAGTGGGCGACAAGGGCACCGTGCTGGAAGGGCCGGCCAGGCACACCGCAGACGATCAGAAGTCTTACGTTGTGGCGATGGACAAGGACGGTCCCAGCCGTACCTCCATTATCTTCGGGGCCGACGAGATCGAGACCGACGCCTGACCTCACCGGGGCGCCGTCCTTGCCGCCCGTCGTCGGAAGGCCAACCGCAAGGCATCCTGTGCTTCGGGCGTCCTCTCCAGCCAGATGAGGAAGCGGAGCACCGGCTCGGTGGTTCGGTTGAGGTGTGCCCTGCCCGCCAACTGGACAGGCTCGAACGCGAAGTCCGCCGCCAGACGCTCGATCATCTCATGCAGCAGTTCCACCACGTCCAACTCCTCGTCACGGGAGACACCTCGGCTTGCAGGAGAAATCGGCTGGATCATCGGAAAGCCTTCCTCGGAGAACGACCACCTTCTTCATGGCATCAGCCCGCCCCAACAGGCTGCCAGTTGCCTCTCCTCTTTTCCGTTGAGGGCGATGCGCGGTGGCCCCAGGACCGTTGCGCGGCTCGCCTTGGAGACTGAACGTGGCAGTGTTGTTGGTGTTAACGGTGGGGGTCCGTCCCGACGGAAATCCTGAAACCGTCACCGGCGTGCCGGTGACTGGGTGAGTGGGCTGCTGCGGCCACTGCGGAAAGAAGCCGGCGGAGCGTGTTGGGAAAGGCTTTCTTTCAACCACAGAAGGAAGCCATGCTCCGCCGGCTGAATGGACCCGATTGGAGAGCACACGCAAGAAGATTCTGCCGCCCGCCGAGGTCGTGTTCGTGCAGTTTAGGTGAAACGAAACCCTAGCGAACTCGGTCGAGAAAACGGAAGTAGTGGCAGGGTACGCCCTCCAACACTCCGCTCCCATCCGCCAGGTTAATGTCGGCCACTTCGACCAAATCGGCGGTGACGTAGCAGCGAACCTCGCCCTCGATGACATCGCCCCGCTCGATGCGGATACGCTCCAGACGTTGCCGCTTGTCCCCTTCGGGCAGCAGGTCGAATATCCCGCTCGCCCGTATCTCAATGCCCTGTCGCATCGCGCCCTCCCAGCGTGGTCTTCCGGCCTCGCATCGTCGGGGGGCGGACGGACCCTGAAGAAAAAGCCGGGAGGAGTTTTACCTGTCCACCATCCCCCATCTCCAAGGATGGTGGAATGTCCTCTGCCGGCTGAGGTCTACCCGCGGCTGATCGGCACGGGAATGAGAACACGGAACGCGGCCGCAGCGAGCGGCCCGAAGAAGTGGTCCAGCATGGACTGATCCTGCCGCCCTTCGTTAGGCGTGCAGGGCAAAGATAAAGTCTATCCCGATAGGAGAAAAATGCAAGAAGATTCTGCCGCCCGCTGACATAGCCACGATGATCCTAGGCGTTGCGGATGGGTGTGGAATCGAAGGGGGAAGGCGGCGCGTGTTAGATGGCGGCATCCAATCCACCCCTCACCGCGGGCGACACGTGCCGGCCGTCCGCAGGCAGAAGCCGGCGGAGCGTTATGGGAAGGCTGCCATCCCCCCACGACTGAAGGAACTCACGCCCGCCGGCTGGATGAGTGTACCCGGTGGGCGAGCGGACGCAAGAAGTTTCCAAGCCGAATCACGGACAACCCTTGTCCGAAAACTACACCCGACTACATCCGCTGACAGGGTTTTCTGGGTGCAACTGGCGTAGTGGAAAATGCAATAACCCCTGGAAATCCAGGGGTTTCCAACGTCTTCGTGTTAACATCAGGCTATTGTCCTGGGAACTCAATCTTCAAGAATGTGTGGAGCTTCGTGATTTGGAACACCTCCAGAATCTCCGGGTTCATGTCGCGCAGGACCAATTCCCCGCCCTCCGTTTGCAGTCGCTTGTGCAGGGAAATCACAATTCCCAGCCCCGTGCTGGAGATGAAGTCGAGGCGAGAGAAGACCAAGATGACACGTCCACGTATTTCCATTAGCGCAAGCTTTTCCAGGGTCGAATGCTCGACCAGCACCACTGTTTCTTTCGCGGGCATTCGTTGCAGTACCTCCCCACAGTGAACCGAGCGAGTCTTTGGCGCAAGCACGCCGAGGCGGCCGACGCCTCTCCACGGGGAGAGAACCACCACACGAGGTCATAAATCTCTCGCCACGGAAATATGAAAGTGAGCAGGCGAGAGCGCCATTGCCCCCGCCGTCACTGAGAACGCTTCGCTTGAAAAAAGCCGGGATGGATAATTGCGCTTGGTGTCCCCCAGCGCCGCTAGCCGCAAGTTGGACAACCCCGGTAGCGGGGCTTGTTCAACCTGGGTGAAACGATGGTCCTGGCCGTTGGTGAGAGCGTCACAAACACCTTTCAAGCAATTGGCGTGCCTTGCCTGGCGGCCTCGGCAAATCAGGTTCGTTCGCTGCCGCAAATAACTCAGTAAGTTGAACTTCCATTTCTGGGATTGCACTCGTTGTGGCCTCTGGAGGGAGCCGGGAATGTGGACACTGTTTCCCTCGGTTAACAGTGAACAGAAAGCCGTATCTGCTGCTTATCGCCTTCCGGGGCCCGCCGCCCACCTCGACCTCGACCATACGGCGTTTTCTTGTGGACGTATGTCCGTCTCTTTGCTAGCCTAAAAGGATAAGTTGTGTCTTTGAAGAGCGGTGGTAGGGGCAATGATGGCCCAGGGTGAGAAGGTAATCCCCTGGGCCTCTTCTGTTGAGTGAGATGACGGGCCAAGCGCTGGTGTCCGGGAGGGCAATGACAGCCCTGGGTGCTCCCCAGGGCTTTTTCTTTCCCCAAAGATGACCAAGTTCCGGGAGGGTTGCCGAGCAGACGCGAAACCGGCCGCGCGAGAAGGTCTGCGTGCAGCGGTTACAGTCACCTGCGCGTGCGGACAGACCGCTCCTGAAATGCCTGATCTCCCGGCGATCTGGAGAAGGAGTAACCTCTTGACTCAAATCTATGGACCATGCACCCCCGTCGCCTGCGAGTCCCCTTCACGGAGACGGCTCAGCGTGTCGCAGCACACGTCCTTCGGCCAACTCGTCTGTCTCACCGTTGGCTCCACGACCGAACTGCCCCGGATCATCGAGCCGGTGGTGGCAGCGATGACCGAGTACGGCTTCAGCGACAAGAATTTGTTCGGGATGCGGCTGGCTCTGGAAGAGGCTCTCGTCAATGCCATCAAGCATGGCCACCGGGGAGACACCAGACTCGTTGTCCGCGTCCACTATCAGGTCACGCCGAAGCAAGCACTGGTCACGGTCGAGGATCAGGGGCCGGGATTTGACCCCGGTAGCGTGGCCGATCCGTTAGCAGCGGAGAACCTGGAGCGGCCTTGCGGGCGTGGCCTGTTGCTTATGCGGCACTACCTGAGTTGGCTACGCTACAACGAACGTGGCAATGCCGTCACTCTCTGTTGTCGGCGGTCGGTGGGATAAACCGACGCGGACGGATCACCCGCCGAGTCGCACCCCATTGCGCAAGATCGCGGCGGGGATGCAGGGAAGTTCGATCTGGAAAGCGGAAAGCAACGGGCCGGGCGACAGGCACCCGGCCCTCAAACCGATCGTCGAATTCTTTCTTGGTGGCTCCCTCCCTCCCTGGAGTGGCGAGCAGCATACTCGCCCCACCCGATCAGCTTGACCGCGTGGGATTCACGCGGAGCAAAGTTGTTGGTGGGCGTTGCGGCTGTGTTCCGCCGTCGCCCTGGGCTGGTCAACTAATTCCTCACGCAGCACGCGAACGTCCGGCGGCGCTTCAATGCCGATGCGGACGACGCCTCCCTTGACCGCCACCACTTGGAGGGTGACGTGGAGGCCAGGCAGCACGATCTTTTCATGGGGTCGGCGAGTCAGGACCAGCACAGCAAGACTCCTTTCCAAACAGTGCGGACGAACACAAGGAGGGGAGTTTCACTCGCCGTTGAGAAGCCCCCCGGAGATGGCGGAAAGCGTGGCCGGGCACCCTTGGCTTCCGTTCCGCGCCCTCGCCTGAGAGAAGGTTGTACGGAATCCGGGAGAGGAGTGGCAAGGGCAAATTCCGAAACCAGGCGGGGTTACGTCAACTCAACAGTTCACCCGTATGGCAGCTTGAGGACGCCGCCACCGCGAGCGTAGGCGTTGCGGATGGGGATGCGTAGATGGGACGAGCGGGCGCGTGGTCGGTGGCAGCGCCCAAGCCACCCCACGCCGTGGGTGACACGCGTCCGCAGCTGAGGGGTGACTCTATTCCGGCAGGAGGAAAATGCAAGACGATTCCGGGGATGGGAGTGAGGAAGAATCCGGCGTGAAACTCAGGGAAGTCTTTCGCCAGTCCACATGAAGGAACTGACGCTTCGCCGGTTGGAGGAATGTACTCGGTGGAAAGGCGGATGCAAGAAGATTCCTGACCCTGCCGACGACGCTTGCAACCGGGATGACGCCGTTCCCATTGTAGGCGAGCATCGCGCCATTGACTGTCAGCTGTGGCTGGCGATGCTGAGGGGGGCCGGGCGAGCCTCAGCAGCACCGAATCCCCTGGCGCGAACGCCTCCTTCCTGCCAAAATGGTGAAATGCCGCCGCCCTTCCTCGTCTATTGACAGTGCGGCACGCCCTTCGTTAAACTCACCCCCTTCTCTTCTCTTTGCTTTACTTATGATGGGCATTGAGATTCTGCACATTTACAGGCACCCGACGTGCAAAGAATGGCACGGTGTGTGTGCCTGCCGCTGGCGACCGGACGAGACGGGACTGCTCACGAAGCACCAATTCACGAGCGGACCAACTCGTCCGGACTACACGGAGGACAGCCATGCAGGACCATCTGCTGCGGGTAGGCGAAGAACTCGTGATCCAAGGCCACGTCCGTCTGACCATCCTGGCGGTCGAAGCAGACAAGGTTGTCTTCGGCATCACCGCCGAACCCAACAGTGTGCGCGGCCCGGTGGCCCGCCCGTGGCGACCCCGGCGGGCAGTTGTGCCGGTTCCCTTGCCGAACGACAACTGAGGCCGGACAGCGATCTCGACACCGCGGGTCTGCGAGGGTAATCCTTGTGGAGAAGTAACGGTCTCGCACTTGCCGGCGTGAAGGGGCGGGTTAGTGTGAAAAGTGTTCCGGTGATTGGACGACGATGGGATGTATCGGGACGCCGCCCCGAAGAGAGCCGGCCCTCTTTACGCGCGTTACGGGGTTAGTCACCGGAATACAGCCTGCATCACCATCGAGAGCAAGGGGAGCGCGATACAAAGGAAAAGGCATACCGCCGCCGCCTCGGTGCGGACGAGGCGCCAGACGATCCAGGCCGGTACGCAGACAGCGAAGGATGCTCCCCGCCATCGACACGCCCTGTCAGCCAACATCGCAACATTGACCGCTCGCCGCTTGGCTTTCACCGCCGCCCATACCTCATCCCCCGCGATCGACTCCTCCACGAAGGTAACGAACGCGGTTCCGACGAGGCCGACATACGCCAGGCCGAGCATTTTTCGTTTCATAGATGCGCCCCCGCGTTTTGAGGACCGGCTTGTCAACTTGTCGATTCTATATGGAGCAATCGGCACGGACGCTAGAGGATACGTGAACACGCAACCGGCTCCCAGCATCGCCGGGCGCAGGTCCGCGGCGGGCCGGTTCGCGGCGATGGGTTGCGGTTCGTCGGTGATCGGGGGACGCGAAGAGGGGAGAGGGACAACCACTCCGGCCCGCTCCCCTGTCATGCGATGACGGGGAGGGGCCGGCGAATGGAGGGCTTTCTTTTGCAAGCTACACGCCACGGACACCGGCCGCAACCTCGATTCGCTATCGTCCTTGACACCGTAGGTCCGCGAGGGCAATTCTTGTGGGAATGGAATCATCCGGCCTTGTCGGATGAAAAAAGGTGAATTATCGTAATTAAGCGTCTCTGATTGAGCAAGACGGGACCGGGGCCGGTTTCTTTCGGGAGCCGGCCCTTTTTATGTGTGCCAAGCCGACCGGGAACCGGCCACTTTTCAGGCAGCGTCAAGCTCGATTTCGCTCGAGTTGAAGACGATTACCGCCGCGCCGGGGCCGTCCTTGTCCATCGTCACGACGCAGTAGAATCCGCCGCTAGGGATGGGATGAGGGCCACTGAACACGGTCCCCGCTTCGCCCCGCTGGTAATCCGGCTCAAAGTCCCGCGTGGCCAGACGCACACGATCTCCTGTCTTCGGTCCCTGGAACATGGTGTGATCTTCCTTCTCGGCATTGAGAGGGCGACGTGGGGAACATACCAAAGGCAATCGGAAAAGTCTACCAAATTAGTAGAAATTGATGAGCCAGAGATCGGGGTTTCTTATTCTTGAGGGCGGGAAAAACGAACCCGCCATCGGCCGGAAGCTACTGACCGATGGCGGAAGGCACCATTCGGATAGGTTTCGGGATGAGACGACGGCGCGAGAAAAGCAGCCGGCCGATAAGGACGCCATTGGCCTCGGCCGGCTTCTACCGTCGGAGCAAAAGTCCTTTTAGCATCCTCCCACACATCCTCTGCTTAGATGCCTCCACCGGTTAGTGGGTGAGTGTACTCGGTGTGAGAGTGGATGCAAGGAAAATCTACCAACCGCCGACATCGCAACCTGAGTCGCAGCGAGGTAGAATCGCCCCATGAACAAGAACGGCTCGCCGGAGCGTGCGGCGTTGCCATTGCAACACGGGACCGGATCACAGCCCGGAGGCGACCCCATGCCCTCTTATCCCAGCGTTGACGAGTGCCGCGACCGACTGCACCGCGCCTGCTGGTCAATCGGCGAGACTGCCATCGGTCCAGATCATGCGCTGGTATGGTTAGTCACTGGCACGAACGGCGAGAACTGTATCGAGGCACGCGGCCGAAGCCAAGCCGAAGCTTGGTATCGGGCGACGATGCAGGCCGAAGCCGTCGGCACGTCGGCACCGGCTCGGCCGACGGGAGCGCCGGGGAGGTTCCCTGCCGATGGATGACGCCGAACGCTTCCACCTGCTCGGCAAGTACCGAAGGCCACGGTTACGCATCGGTCGCATGGTGTTGTGCGAGGTACGGGGCGAGAGGGTCATTACGGGCATGACCGACGCGCCGATTCCCTGGCCCGTGGGGAAACACGGCCCTGGCCGACATTCACTGATCGTCTACAAGGGGCTGGCCAAGGCCATCCGCCGCGAATCCAATCAGGCCGTCGCGCACTGGTGGGGCGTTGATCCGCAGACCGTGAGGAAGTGGCGCAGGCTGTTGAGCGTCGGCAGAGCCACGGAGGGCACCAGCCGGCTGCACCGTGAAACCATCGAACAGACCGGAGAGGGGATGCGCGCCCTTGGCGTCCTCAAGGCCCGCGACCCGGAGCGCTGCCGTTAGATATCCGAGGCCCGTCGCGGCAAGCCCCGGCCGCCGCACGTCCTGGAAGCGATGCACGCCGCTCGCCGAGGATCGCATCACACAAAGGAAGCCAGACGGAGAATGAGCGAGGCGCACCGAGCGCGTGGGACGCTGGTTCCCGGCACGATCCCTTAGACTGCGGAGGAGGATGAAATGGTACGGACGTTGCCGACGCAAGAGGCGGTGCGGAGGACGCGGCGGTCGTTGAGCGCAGTCAAAGCGCGGCGGCGCAGGCTTGGAGTGCCCGACGGCCGGAGGCGGAGTTGAGCGATTCCCTATGGACGTGATCGGAGCGATCCTGGGAGACGGATGAGGCATCTCGAAAGCGCGATGGAGTCGACGTTGCAGGGAGAGGACGCGCCGGCCGAATCGGCGGAGAAGAACACGCGGGAGCGAAAGAAAATCTGGCGGCTACGCAAAATCGCGCACTATACCTGTCTCGTTTTGAATGGGCTAAATCAACTTCGGCGAGTATCAATGGCGAAAAGCTCCTGTTTTCAGTGGAAAAATGGCAGTTTTCCGATTGGCATGAGGTTTGCCTTGCGTTGCGCTGGGTGGTCCTTCTTTTTCGGCCGGACACTCGACATGGGGCGCTGGCCGCAACCAGGGGCACGGAAGAGACGGAGAGAGTCACATGGTGAAATTGGCCGTTGACTCCGGTCTGATGTACGCCGCTATCACCAGTCCTCATCACGAAGGCGAAACGGGCTACCTCAATCGAAAGAGCGGGGCAATTCTCTTCGTTTTCGAGAACGACGAAGATGCCGAGGAATGCTTTGGATGCTCCGGCGCCGAGAATGCCTCCTTCCGCGCCCGCATTGCCGCCAACCCCGAAGCGTGGATCGCGGTTCCGAGGAATGTTCGTCTACCGTTTTTTCACGAGCCTTGGTGCGATGTTCGCACGGCATCCACTTGGAACCCTTGGACGCCTTGCACCTGCGGATTCGATCAGAAGGCGCGAAGAGATCGAGAGGACGACAATGCCTTTATCCACGATTTCTTGAAGGCGAACGGTATCGAAGTCTGAGGTTGGCCGCCGTCTGGAGTGGCATAATTGCCTCCACTTGTCTATTCTCCTGGACAGAGCGAACCGTTATTCACGCGGCCGGTCCGGTGCGGCATCTCGTTCAGCGGGATCACTCCTCTCTCGCGTCCGCCGTCCCCGCTCCCGTATCCCAAGGATGGAGAAAGTGATGGATGAGGCCACTGCCGCGCCAAACAGGATGAGGTACCCCGCCACACGCGGGTTAGTCTGGTCGTCCCGAATAACCCCCAAAAGGGCGGCCGCTATTAGCAGGTAGATACTGCTGAAGATGGCATACAGTCGCCCGCGCGTCAGGGGCGCATGTTGCTTCTCGTCAGCCATCAGAACACCAGTTTCGGGGGCAACGATCCTGCGGGGAGCTTGTTGTTCGCCTGACTGGGGCGCGTCAACCTGGCATAGCACGGGTCAGTATAGCACGGGGCGCCGGTCAGCCTCGCAGCTCTGCCGGGCAGGAGATTTCAGCGCGACCGCCGCATCCGTCGGCCAGACGTTGAAGCACGACACACCGTTAGTCGCATGGCCGGTCAGGTGCATCGCCGGGTTCGGCGGTGCCCACGCGGGGCGGGTTCCGCTCGTTCATTTTCCGCCGCAGGACCCCGGTCAGCCGCTGGTAGTCGCCTACGTAGTCGGCCAGGAACCCCCACTCGCCCCCGCCGGCCAGGACCACCCGGCACTGCCGGCTCGTCACCACCCCCGTGGATAGGGTGGCGTCCTCGACCCGGACCACCTCGGACCACTCGACGGCCTCCCAGTCCGCACCGCGAGCCCGGACCAAGCCCCGCGGGCAGACGAACACCCACCTCGGCGGAACCTGCCGCGGGAAGACCACGGCTACCACCCCGCAGGTCATCAGCCCACCGCCCAGGAGCAGGTACACCCGCGCGCTGGACTCCCCGCCGGCTGAGATGGCGCCCGTCCCGACTAAGAAGAAGCCCAACCCCAAGAGGATCAAGGTGCCTCCCACGACGGTGGACGCGGTCCGGAACCGTCGGTTCGGGCCGAACACGTCCTCCGGCACGCCGAGCCGGTTCAGCAGGGCCGCCGGTAGCGCCGGCGGCGTCGGTCGGAGTCGCATGCCTGGCCCCCTGCGATTACCAAAGTCAGCAGCCGCCGAACGCCCCAACTCAACAGTTGGCTCACGCGGAGAGAGACGCTGAAGCACGACAAGGCTCTATTCGCGTTGCCGGTCTGCTGGGGCGAGGGTCTGGCGGGTCCGTCTCCACCGTATTGACCCAATGATCGAGGTCACGCAGATCAAGCAGCGGATTCCCCATTACTCGTTCTCAACCTCGCCCCCGACCTCGCCGGCCTCTGGGTCGATGCCCAGTAGCTGAAGCGTTTTTCGGTCACGCTCGCCACGATAGTATTTTTCGAGCAAGCGGTCAAACACCGATCCCGGCGGCAAGACGCACGCAAACAGAGTTGCACACGACCTCAGCTTCAAGTCGTCGGGAGAACCGAAGATTGCCCTCGCGGATCGGCTCTCGACACGGACAACCTCCTCCGCGCACTGGCGCAGTCTTGGTCCGAGGACGGGGTGATCGAGATACGCCTGGGCCTCTGCGATACTCTTGATCGCGTAGTATTTCGCGGTCGAACTGAAGGCCAGCCCGTCGATCTGCGGAAAGATGTACCACATCCAATGCGTGCGTTTCTTGCCGTCGCTGATTTCCGCCATTGCTTGATGGAAGTCGTCCTGCTGCGCGCTCACGAAGCGGCTCAGGTGGTACGGGTCATCCGTGCTGGGAGTGTCGGTTGAATGGCTCATGTTCGCCTCCACCATCTCGTTCGCCGAATACTCAAGCCCCGAAACCGGATCACTCGGGGAGAGGCGTTGAAGCGCAAAGAGACATCATTCGAGCGGCCGGTCTGCTGCGGATTGTTCGGCCCGTGCTCGCTCCCGCCGCACCACAATGGTGATAGCCGCCCCGAAGACGATTAGTGAGCGAACCGGTGCCCAGGGAACGCTCGACACCGGCCCAGGGGCGAAATCTCCGCAGCAAGCGTTCACCAGCCGAGAGCACCGGAAGATCGCAGCGTCGGTTACGCCGAGCAGGGCTCGCGACGAACACCGCAAACACCCTCGTCGTCCTCTGGGCCTTCCGGCCGCGGACACCACGCCGAGGCGAGAACCCGTTGGGCCAATTCGTCCCACCTCCACGCTCTCGGCGGGGCTACACCGCCAGAATCCCTCGCCATCCCATCGAGCTACCCGCCAGAATAAATCTCTCTTTTTTATCTCTGATGGCCTTGCGTTTCGCGGTGAAACGAGGCTCAGTGTCCACAGGGGTTGACCGTTTGCACACCCCGACCAAGGAGAACCCTGTGGAACTGAACATCGTCAACGAGGTGGCCCTGCTGCAACGCCTGAGCATCGCCCAACTGCGGCAACGCTTCAGCGAACTCTTCGGCGAGGCCACCGCCGCCAGCAACCGCACCTGGCTCGTCAAACGCATCGCCTGGCGTCTGCAAGCCCTGGCCGAAGGCGATCTCTCCGAACGCGCTCGCCGACGCGCCGCTGAACTGGCCCGCGACGCCGACTTACGCCTCAATCCGCCACGCCCCAAAACCTGCGCGCCAGCCCAGCCGCAAGCCGTCGTCGCAGCGACGCCGTCCGCAGCCGATCCGCGTCTGCCGCCGCCAGGCACCATCCTCATCCGCCCCTACAAGGGACAGCTGGTGCAGGTGCAAGTGCTCACCGACGGCTTCGCCTACGCCGGTCACGTCTATCCCTCCCTCAGCGCCGTGGCCAAAACGGTCACCGGTTCCCACTGCAATGGGTTCTTGTTCTTCCGCAACTGCCTCAACCACAACAAGGAGATCGCATGAACCATCCCCGCAAGAAAGCCGCAGCCACATTGCCGCTGGTACGCTGCGCCATCTACACGCGCAAGTCCACCGAGGAAGGACTGGAGCAAGAGTTCAACTCGCTGGACGCCCAACGCGAGTCCGCCGAAGCCTTCATCCGCAGCCAAGCCCACGAAGGCTGGACTTGCCTGCCCGCGCGCTATGACGACGGAGGATTCACCGGCGGCAACATGGAACGACCAGCGTTGCAACGC
>DATBGU010000137.1:0-16035 GCA_036557825.1 Gemmataceae bacterium | reverse complement strand
GGGCAAACCAAGGTTGGAGGTGTTGGCTGCGAGTGGGTTGGGGTCGTGCTGCCGTCCTGGCCATAGCTCTCTCCGGGATTGCGAAAGTTTAAACCCTAACCCAGAGCCAGGGTCACCGTCCAGTCAACTTTGCTGTCCTAGAAAAAAACGCCGCCGAAACCGGAGGTCGCACCACCACTTCAGGTAGTGCCCTTGGGAGGAAGCCAATGACGCGTGGGCAACCGGTGCGGCTCCTGAACGACTTTCGCAAACTCCTGGTCGAACAAGCCTTTCAGGATCTGTCCGATTGGAAGTTGCTCGACCGTTTCCGCGCCTGCCAGGACGAGGGGCCTTCGCGGCGCTGGTCCGGCGGCACGGGACGATAGTCCTGGGCGTGTGCTGCCGCGTGCTGCAAAACCTGCACGACGCCGAAGACACCTGCCAGGCCACGTTCCTGGTGCTCGACCGGAAGGCCATCTCGATTCAATAGCAGGACGCGGTCGGCAGCTGGTTGCACCGCATCGCGTTCCGGGTCGCTTGCGATCTCAAGGTGCACCGCGCGCGGGCGGTCGGCGGCCCTCGGTGTGGAAAGGTCGGCTTCAAGGGCTAGGAGACGTCCCGGCGCAGCGTGGCGTTGATCGACCACCTCCACCGCCAGTTCGATCTCGCGGGCGACCGGGTCGGCCAGCACCACGCCTTACTGATGGCCCTGCTGATGTTCGACCGAGCCCACTAGCTGGCAAGGAGCGGGAGGCGGATATCTTTCGCCCGTGGCTGGTGAGCCAGTTACAGCAGGGAGCAGCCCCGCCAAGGGGGAACGCCCGCAAGGGACTCCCATCGACGAGAACAACAAGGATAATGGCAGCGGCGTCCACTGACCGAACCGTTACTTGTAGCGGAGCGTCCGGCTTCCCGGCTGATTGGGCGGCCTTCCCCCTTCGCCGGCAAATGCCCTTCGCGACACCTTCCCCGTTGCGTGCTCTGGTATCTATGAAAGAGTGGCCTCGTCGGGCAAAAGTGGTTCTCCCATCGGGTTGGTAAGGTGAAGTAGCTGACCATTTACCCGACCGCCCCAACAGGAGAACCACAAACATGTTGTACCTTGGTATCGATCAACACGCACGCCAGATCACGATCTCGCTCCGCGATGAAGGCGGTGAGGTCTTACAGGCACGCCAGGTGTCCACCCAGCCCGAGAAGGTCCACGCCTTCTTCCAGCGCCTCACCCGCGAGCGCCTGCACGACGGCGAGTCCTTCGTGGCCGTGCTGGAGGTCTGCGGCTTCAACGGCTGGCTCATCCGTATGCTGCGCGACTACCGCTGCCACCAGGTGATCCTGATCCAGCCCGACGACGGCAAGCAGCGCGAGACCGATCGGTGGGACGCCGCTGCCTTGAGCGAGCTGCTGTGGGTCAATCTCGACCGCCTGCTCCAAGGCAAGCCCGTCCGCGGCGTGCGCCAAGTGGACATCGCCAGCAGCAGCGACCAGGAGAATCGGCGCCTGACCACGCTGCGTAAGGATGCCGGCCAGGCCCGGACGCGCCTCGTCAACCAGATCCGGCACATGCTCCGGCGGCACAACTCGCAATGGGAGATGCCCACCAAGCGACTGCCCACCAAGGCGGCCATCGCCTGGCTCAAGCAAGTCGGCCTACCCGAGATCGACCGCCTGGAGATGGACCACCTGCTCGCCGACCTCGAGCGGGTGCAGCAACGCCTGAAGGAACTGGAGGGAGTAATTCCCCAACGCTGCGGCGCTAGCCGCTATTTCTCACCAGAGGACTGGCGCGATGGTTCCGCAGTTGGCATAAAGAGAATAGCAACAACCTCTTGCTACCAACTTCGGAGACCACCACGCCATGACACACTGTAACGACACGGAACTGCTCTTCCAAGACCTCGGCCGTCGCCACGTTGTCGCGCGCTTCAACGGAGGTCCCGTCACCTCCGATGCCGGCGGCCTCTTGCTGCGCGAGGTCGAAGCCAAGTTCCACTTCATCGATCAGTTCGCTAGCTGTTTCACCGATCATCGACATGCCGACTTGGTCGAACACACGCTTCCCGAGTTGCTCAAGCAACGCATCTTCGCCCTCTGCTTGGGCTACGAAGACCTTAACGACCACGACCGACTCCGCCACGATCCCTTGCTGGCCGTCCTGGTCGGTAAGAAAGACCCGACGGGATGCCAGCGTGCTCGGGCACGCGATCGTGGCAAGGCTCTGGCCGGCAAGAGCACGCTCAATCGCCTCGAACTCACTCCCGTCCGAGCCAACGCCACCAGCCGCTACAAAAAGATCGTCGCTCATCTGGACGCCATGCAAGCCTTCTTCGTCGAGGCATTCGTGCAGCAATACCTGATCCCTCCCGCACGCCTGGTCCTGGACTTGGACTCGACCGACTTCGTGCTGCACGGCCATCAGTTGGGCCGCTTCTTCCACGGCTAGTGTCGTGGGGCCACGACTGTATTTGCGAGGGCGACCTGACCCGGCTGGACGAGCCCGCTCGCGACAGTGCTCACCGTAGCCGAAACGCTGGGTGTTCAGATAAGCAACCGTTGAAGAAACGCTTAAGCTAGTGCCATTCGTCACATCGATCGAGGTATTGATCACCATCGTTCACACTCACGGGCGAGGTGGGTGGAGCGTCACCCTGCCCCGGTGTTGCGCCGCCGAGGTCGCCAATCTCGTTGCAATGGCTTGGAGAGCGGAAAGCACACTTTTGCCGCGCGGACCACTCACCGCCTGTTATGTCAACTCCTGTGGCGAGAGCGTTTGCTGTCCGAGCGACCGGGCTCCCGAGCGAGACGGTGCCGCGTTACCTGATTCTCGACCGCGATGGCATCTACGGAAGCGAGGTGCGTCGCTCTCTGGTGAGCTTGGGCGTGGCGAAAGTGCTGAAGTCCCACGCTCGCCCAGGCAAAATCCCTTCTTGGAACGTCTGAGTGGCTCCATCCGCCGCGAGTTGCTGGATCATGTCATTGTTTGGATCGAGCAGCTTCTGCATCGGCTGCTCACTTCCTACATCAGCGTGTACGACGGTACGACGTCGCTGGGGAAAATCGTTGCAGCCGTTTACCGGTGGAGTAAAATCGGCCTGTCATTGTTGAGATCGATGCCCGGAGGGATTCATCTGGGAAAGATCGGTTAGAGGGTATTTCAAATCCCTCTGCGCGGGGGGTGGGGTGCCGCACGTCCCATCGGAAACCGCACCCATCCGCTCCTCGGCGGGCCAGTCGCTCGTCCGAGGATGTCGTGGTCCACACTGTCCAACTAAGACCCCAAGGTGAGCTTCGTGGCGGAGAGCGCCCCTCTCTACGGCGATATTCCGTCCTGACCTCACCGGACGCCGTCCGACGTCGGCACGCGTGGTTGCGCAGCCGCGTCGGGGCTGAAGACAGCATCGGAGTGTCGCCATGCGTGACCGCGCCCCCCTGATGGTGTTGTTCGCCGCCATCCTGACCTTCTTAGGCATCAAGTCCATGCCGTCCGGTTCCCCCGCGCCCCGCCCGGAAGCGTCCCCAAGCAGCAAGGAGCGCCCGCCGGTGCAACCGGCCAAAGAGGCCCGCAGCCCACGCGTGGATGTTCCCTCACCGACTGGCCGCGAGTTCTGGCGGCCCCTGATCAACTTCGTCGATACCGACGACGCCTGGCGGCGTTATGCCGCGGGCGAGCAGCCGTGGGAGGGGTTCCCCCTTGTCGAGGGCTGGGAGATGCACAGCCTCATCGCACTGATGCCCGATCCGCGTGAATCCAATACGGGTTACCGCTTCGACTCCCTGGTGGACGCCCTGCAACGCGCCGTCGAGACACGCGGATACGTGCTCGATCGCCATTCTTTCCCCTGGAGGCAAGCGAGCACACCGGCCGAAACAGGCCCTCCCGCCGCGTCGGAAGCGAAGAGTCCCCCCCTGCCGATCTACGAACGGCAGCCGGGTGTCCTACTGTTTCACAACAGGTCCGCGAAGCGACTCCTGCTGGTGTTCCTCGTCGGCGAGACGGCGACGGCCGGAATCCACAAGCAAGCGTTCACTACCAGCCTCCAGTTCATCGCTTCCGTCAGCCCGCCCTGCGAGCCGATTCTGCTGCTGGGACCCAGTTATTCTGGGTCGCAAAACTCCCTGGAACAGGCCATCGCTCAGTGGGCCGGGGCCTGCAAACGACACCCGTCGCCGCACTTCCGCATCATCTCGGGCTTGGCCACAGCCATAGATCGGAGTGGTTTCCTCCAGCGCTGCGTGGGGGCGACGGTTACGTTTCAGGCGACCGCGATCCCGGAGAATGTCAAACTTGATCGGTTGCTGCGCTATCTGCAGTACACGAAGCAGTCGGACCAGTGGCTCGGTACTCCCGTCAAGGTCGCCTGTCTGTGCGAGTCGAATACGGGCTTTGGAAGATCCTTCAAGGGGAAGTTAAAGCGGTACGGCGAATCCAACCTGATCGTCTTCCCCTTTCCACTGCACATCTCGGAAACACGCAGCTCCTACGTGGCGGGCACCGATGCGACATGGAACACGCTGCAGTTGCCCACCCTCGGCGGCAAGATCCACATCCCCTTCGACACCGGTCCGGATGTATGCGAGACCGAGCCGACGCTGGCCCCCGCCATGACCGCGGTGACCAGCGAACGCATCCTTGCCACCATGCTGTCCACCCTCGCCCGTGAGCACTACCGCTACGTGGTCATCGTCGCCACCGACGTCCGTGACAAGATCTTCCTGGCTACTCTCGTTCGCCAGTTTTGTCCGGAGACTCGCCTGCTGTTCACCGGCAACGACCTGCTGCTGAGCCATCCCGATTACAGTTACCACTTGAAAGGCTCGTTGATCGCTTCAACCTATCCGCTGTGCCCGATGAATCAACTCTGGAGTTTCCCGGTTCGGGCGGGGGAGAAGCGCCTGTTCTTCCCCAGCGAAGTCGAGTACGGCTTCTACAACGCCGCGATCGCTCTGCTGAACTGGAACAATCCGCGGGGACTCCAGGACCTACTCGAGTATGGTCCACCCCTCAACGGGCTGACGGAGCAGGACCGAGGGCGGCCGCCGGTGTGGATCAGCATCATCGGCCAGAACGGACCGCAGCCGCTTGATATCTGGCCCATCCACGCGATGGACGACGCGGATGAGAAGGGAGATGAGGAGTACGTCTTCGCGGTCGAGGGGGTCGCTCCAACAGGGAAGCCGTCGTTTTCGCTTCAGCACGACGCCATCTGGATCGCCGCCCGTCTGGCTGTCGCGCTGTTCGTGGCGGTCGTGCTGGCGGCCTTCGTGTTCGTGCTGTGGCGGCACCGCCAGGGCGTGACCGCGGACGATGAGTACCACTCGGGACTGATTGGCTTGCTGTGGCCCCGGTCTGCGGACTTGCAGCACGCCCAGCGCGCTTATGTCTGGAGATGTTTCCTCGCTGTCCTCGTCCTGTTCGCCTACCTCGCTCTGGTGTGCGACATCCCCGCCGCGTGCCGGTTGTACGGCTGCGATTATGTCCAGCTGGGCTGGACAGGCTGGCTCATGCCCCTGGCGACCGTGCTCCTGATCGCGGCGTTCCCCGCCCTGGTGCTCTGGAAGAGGTGCGGCTCGTTCCGGACACCGTTGCCAGCACCGCCGTACCGGACCTTTCGACAATTCGTGCACAGTCTCAGTCTCGTTCACTGGGCGAGCCTACTCCTCACGGCCGTGGCCCTGGTCCACTTGCTCACCCATGTGCGCATGATGGAAATTGCCCGGTCGGCGCAACGAAACCTGTTCTTCTACGAGCGGGCCACCAACCTGGCCGGCGGCATCAGCCCCGTCGTACCGGTCGTCTTTCTGGGCTGGGCGTTTGTGGCCTGGAGCGTCTGCCAGCTGAAGCGCCTGTATCTGCTGGACCGCCACTCGGTCGCCATTCCCTTCCCCGGAAACGAAACAACCGGTCCCTTCGGCCGCATCCATGCGCGGCACACTCTGCTCGACCAATTCCTCCGCGCCCCCCATCAAGTCGGGGCCACACGCGCGTCGGCGCTCATTTGGCTGCTGCTGCTGTTCGTGCTCTACCGCTTCACCGACAATTATGTCCCGACCGAGGAGGGGGTCTGGTACGATACGTTCCTCTTTCTGGGGCTGGCGCTGTTTTGCCTGGTTCTAGTGTATGCGCTGATGCAGGTTTTCCGCCTGTGGCGGAGCATCCACGAACTCTTGCAGGCCATCGCCCCGCTGCGCTTGAAGGGCGCCTTCAGCCGTATCCCGCCGAGCGTTACGCGCCTGTTCGGACCCTATCTTTCCGCGGAGAGATCGGGCCGCGAACCGCACCTACCGGTCCGCTGGGAGCAGCGGCACCTGCTGCTGGCGAGATATGGCGAAGTGCGCGACCAACTCCGGCAGGCCCTCGGCGTGAGGGACGCGCAACTGGCCTATCTGGAACGCAAACTGGGCTACCCCTCCGAGTCCGCCGATCTCCCCCGGCGCGGCGAGGACGCGCAAGCACAGTTGCGCGATACCGCCCGGAGTTGCCTGGTCGTGCTGGGACGCTTGTGGAGTAATTTGCCCGTGAACGCGACGTTCGGCGGACCCGTCTCCTCCGTCGAGAGCGAGGCGAGTCCAGCGCAGCCCCCCCTGCCGCCCGCACCGGCCAGCGTCGATGTGCCGCTGCGCGAATGGCTTGTGCTGGCGGAAGAGTTTGTCGCCGTCGAGGTGGTCGCCTATCTGAGTCAGTTCTTCGTGCAGCTGCGGAACCTGCTCGTATTCTTGACCGTCAGCCCTCTGTTCATGCTCTTCGCGGCCACTTCCTATCCCTTTCATCCGCAGAGATTATGGATGATGTTCTCCGGGGCGTTGATCCTGGCCGCGGCGTTTATCACCGTCACCATCTTCATTCAGATCGAGCGTGACGAGGTGGTCAGTCGCATCTCGGGCACGAGGCCCAACAAGCTCGATTTCCGCTGGGATTTCCTCGCCAATATCTGCACCTACACCCTGCCGCTGCTCGGCGTCCTCGTGGCCACCTCCACCGATCTGACGGACCTGATCCACGCTTGGCTGGACCCCCTGTTCCAGCTAGGGAAATAGCGGCCGTCGCTCTCACCAGCCCGCCGCGCCGAGCGGCTCGGTAAGGAAGGCCTCGAGCAGGCGGTTCGGGTTGCCCCCGTCGGCCGAGACAGCCGGCCTTGCGCGCCAGCAGCAGGAAAGTGACCTGAAAGCAGTCCTGGGCCAGGCACCCGTCGCGGAGTACACGAGGGCAAACGCCCAAGTCAATTTAAGCTGCACGGAGAAGGTTCTTGCACCATCTGGCGCAATGAGGAATCCGCTGCCAGTGCTGCTTCCATTAACCTGGATCACGACGTTGCTCATGGCAAATACCTCTTTGGCCCAAGAACACCGGATTACGCTCGTTCGGGATTGCCTCATCTCCGCTTCAGTCGGTCGTCCGGTCGAAGAACCTGAGCAGCCGCCCAACCGCCGATCTAGCGTTCTCGTTCATTCTTTCCGAACGCTCTAAGGGTCACGCCGAGTGCATGCTGTGAAGGGAAGCACCGCTGTCCTCCTTCTTCAGTGCCCAGAGCAACCAATCGTCGTTGGGTCCGTAGTCGTTTTTGTGCCGGTCCCACTTTTGTGGGATGCGGTCGTTGAGCCGAGCGAGGAACGGGATCAGCGGCTTTTTGACTTGCCGTGCCTGTTCCCTCTGATCGAGCGGCGTGAGGGGCCAGCCGAACTTCTCGCGGTAGAGATGGAACCCGAACCCATCGAAGAAATGTTCCCCACCGATGAGCGGCATGTACCACTGGCTTGGCGTCCCCTCGACGTTCGGTTTGATCGGTACCTGCCGTTCGAGTTCGTCCAGCAACGCTGCGCCGACCATGTCTCCTTGCAGCGCGAGGTGTCGGCGCAGCTCCGTGACGGCCGGGAAAATGACCGGGGGACTGACGAACAGCACCGGTTTTCTCTGTTGCCGTGCCATGATGATCTCGTGCGGCGTGCCGACGCTGTAAATGTTCGTCGGACAGTAGGCAATAACGAAGTCCGAGGTGTCCACCATGCGCAGGTCGACGTGCAGGGCAGGCCAGAAAGCCTCGACACACTTTGCTCGGCGGGCGGCGGCGTCCTTGCTATCCTCGAAGGTCCATCCGGCTCGCGCGCTGGAGGTCCCTTCGTCCTCGCGGCCATAACCCTGCACCCCGCGGATTTCGGGCTTGAACCACGGGTCGAACACGGTCACGCCAAGCGCGGTGAGCACCTGGCCAACCCGGTTCCGCCAGCCGAACTTCTTCTCGACCTCGCGGTCGGCGACGAAATCCATCGGCCCCGAGAGATACACGCGGGCATCGCGAAGCAGATTGGGCGGGTTGAGCGGCGATGGCGAATTCATGGGTGGCCTCCCGCGGGCACGTTATTAGCAAAATGGTCGCGCCAGGCTTCAACCACGCGCGGGTGAAGCGCCGTTTGCAGACGCGCCGCCTCTGCCTCGTTCTTGGCCGCGATCGCCGCGATCAGAGCCTTGGCGGCGGATTCCAGATCGGCCCGACCGCAACCGACAAGGAAGCCGGCCTCGAGCAGGAGTTTCACCCGCGTAATGGCTTCCTTCTGCGGCACGCGCAAGCCGGTTAGGAATGGGTCGATGCGCGCTTTCCGCGTCAGCGGCATCAGGCCGGCAGCCGCGCTGGTCACATAAATCCCAAACACGCGGAGCTTCCCGCAGGCATACGCCTGCGGCAGCGAAATACCGCCGGCCCACAGAGTCTTCACCCCTAATTCGGCGGCGAACGCGGTCAATTCGCCAATGTCCGGAGCGGTTAAGAACCCACGTTTATCTTCGGCAGATTCTTTCAGCAAATGCCGACCCTCTGCCTTTTTCGCCGTGTCGATCAGCACCACACGGACGCCGAGTTTCGCCACCATCTCCAGCCAGAGTCGAATCCCGTTGCCTAGACTTGGCTCGTGGTAAACCCCCTTCGCCGTAATGAGCGGGTAGTCGAGGTAGTAGACCGGCGCCGCGCACCAGTGCGGGAACCAGTACTGAATGCGGGCGATGACTTCTTTCTGATCCTCGAAGCTGAGCGGCGACAGGCCGTACTTGCCCAGTTCCAGCCCCATGTTCCGCGCCACCGCCAGTCCGGCCCAGACATGGCGGGCGGTCGTCTGTGGGTCTACCCGGTTGGGCGAGCGAAGATGAACTTTCTTTGTGCCGGCGTATTTCAACAGGCCATCCAGTTCATCCGGGTCGAAGCGGTCGTCATCAAGGCCGACGAGCGCGACTTCCGTGAGGTTTGCGGCTGCCGCCAAGTCGATCCCCTTTTCCGCGCGGGCTACGCGATCCTTCCCCCGCCCCGAATTCACCAGCACCCCAAGGCAATGCCACTTTGGTTTGCAGAAGTCTCCCGCGGCGACGGCTTTGCTGAGCTGAGCGAGCATGTGTCGCCGCTGCTGCATCGTCATGTTCGGGGCGAAGCTAATCAACACCGTCAAGGCTCGCGGCTTGCCGCTGGCGGTCTTCACAAAGGGCTTGAAGAGTTCCTTCAACCGGTTGATGGCCTGCTCCGCGCCGCCGTTGCCGACAATAGTAACCGGCTGTTTCATAAACGTTCGGACGTTTACCTTGGTGCCGACATTCGTGGTCGTCAGCACTCGGCCGTGGGCGGCGAGGCGGATGGTGGCGAACTCATCGGGCCCGACCACGACCTCGCCGACCGCACCGAGTCGTTCCGCGTCGTGCGCGATGCCCAGCGTCAGCGGGGTTGGGTGGACCAAAGACTCCCCCTTGGGGGCGGCCAACGCGCCTTTGCGGATAGCGGCGGTTGCCAGCCCTGAGTCACTGACGCCGAGCATTGGTCCGTAAAGTTCGGCGTTGTAGTCGGCGAGCGTCTCCAGGGCGGGCGCCGCCTGCCCACCGAGGTTGGACATGGCGCGCCGGGCGAGATCCCAGAGCCGCTGGTATTCCGGCTCGTCCTTGCCCGGTTCGGGGTCCACGCGGTCTCTGCTGATTTCAAAGAAGTAATCGAGGACTTTGCGCCAGCCCTCCGCAACGCCGGATGGGTCGCGGTTGGCCGCGGCCTTCTCGATGGCGGTTTCCAACTGATCCAGCCGTCCAGAAGAAGCGGTCATCGGTTCACCGGGGATTCAGCGGGGAGGTTTGAACTGCTTCAAATCGTCCTTCACCTGTTTGGCGCTACTCCACGACTTGATCTTGCGCGCGAACATGAAGTACTTGGGATCCTTCGCCCAGTCGAACTGCTCAATCGCGGCAAGAACGTGTTCTGGGTCCGCCTCCAAGAGTCGCGGTTCCAATGCAGCGGGGATTGGAGTCGGCGTCAGATCCCACGTCGCCGCCTCCTTCCCGACGAACCCGGTGTGAACGAAAGCGCAAAGTTGCTTGGGATGGCCATAATCCCGCCGCCCACGGGCGACCGCCGCACAGAACTTGTCGCCTAGCGCGGCAGCGAGGGACACGTAGGCCGTCAGGGCCGAGAGACCGATCCGGTTGGAAGGACGCAGGTCGCGAAGAGTACACCAATGTTCCCAGACCTTTCCACCTTCAAGCGGCGAGGTCACCGGCTCGTCGAAATCTTGTCGCCGCCACAGATTGAAGCGGTCTGGCTCGTCGTACACATGGCGAGCCGAGGTGCGCCCGGTCGAGTTGCCCTCCACGAAACCCAGAAGCATGGATTGGTCGAGGAGTGTGCGGCCTTCGGCCGAGTCGAGGGCAACGGTTTTCACGCCAGCGGCGTCGCGGACGGTGATGGTGGCGTAGTATTCATCGCGCTGGCTGGCATGGCCGATTTCCAGCCATATCAGGCGTCCGTCCCTCGCGCGCCGAACCCCGCCCGCGCCCAACAAGTGACAGGAAATATGCCAGGCTCCGTAGTCGAAATCGCCTGGATCGCCGGGTCCGAGATCGTCACCGTTGATGAGCGCACGATCCGCCCAAAGCTGGCTCAGCAACCGCACGTTCGTCGCGCTGTTTTGCAGATCGCCGCTTGGCGTAATTTCAAACTGAAGAGATCCGCGCGCGTCGGGCACATCGTTAGCCACGATTATCCTCGCTCTTAGAGTTTGTTGCAGTGGCCGCCTGGCTTCCAACTGGTTGGCGTGATCGATTGGGAGTCTCGTTTCCTGCAAGACCATCCGCGAAGACGCTTTCGACTCGTCCTCCCAGACTGGCCGTCTCCGGCTCGCTTATTCGCTCCCCTCCTGGAGTCGGGGGCTCCGTGCGACCGGACGCGTTGCCACGGACCGTTGCCTACTCACCGAGGCTCTTGGCGAGCAAATCGGCGAGCCTCTGACCGGCTTTGCCAACCTGAATCCGCGCGACCCGCCCGGCGTTTCGGGCATAGCTTGCGGGAGCCATCGGCACGTCGTCCTCATCGTCATCGTCCTTGGCGTTCGCCACTTTCAGTTTGCCGTTCAGATAGGCTGCTTTCTTCGCCATTTCCAGGCTCTCCTGCGCCCAGGACTCGATGGTTTTGTGAGATTCGATATCCCCCTTGATCAGGTCGGGTTCATCTTCCAGCATGTCTTCGATCTTCTTCACATCGCGACCAATCGAGGATGGCGAAACCGATTTGCCCAACAGGCCGTCCCAGAAGGCGTGCAACTTCAACGGGCTGGAGTGAATGCGGATGAGGGCCAAATTGCCGCCTTGATCCCCATGCGGAAACCGCTCGCTGAAGAGAGCCGTGCAGTGCAGCGGCTGATGAATGTCGCCGACCAGATGCAGCACCCAGCAAAGAAACACCGCCCGATCCTCGTTGTTGCCGTTTTTGAGCTTGGCGATTGCATACGGCAGCCGCGTCACGATATTTTCCTCATTGGCGGCCGGTTGATGGTCGGCGGAATTGACGTGCGAGCCGGGCGGCACGAACGGGTAGTTGATATAGTGCCACGCTCCGTGGTGAAAGTCGCTCGTGTGGTGGTTGCGGACCCAGTCCGGCCAGGTGGCGGCCCGGAGGAACACCCATTCGTCCTCGGCGAATCCATCCGGTCGATCCGCCGCGAGGAACTCATCATAATGAGGGTGATTCTCGAGGACTTTCACGGTCCTTGTCCGCTGCTTGTCGGTGAGCTTTTTCCAGGCCAGTCGGGCGGTGACCATGTGTCCCTTGTTGTTCCAGGCGTGGACCGGCGCCGACGCCGCCAACAACAGGGCCACAGCGATGAGTTTTCTCATGGGTCGTCTCATTCATCGGGGTGTGAACAGATTCATCCCACGTGCCATCCACAAGGATGATTTCGCCGGTGAGTCAGTGGGCCGAGTCGCCGAACATCAGCTTCTGGGGAAGGTTTTCAAACGAAGGTTTTCCCTCGGGAGGAAACGTGATGACCCAGGTACGGTCATAGATGTCGCCATGCCATTTGCCGGGCGCGTTTTTTACACCAAATTCTTTGGCCATGTCCGGAATTACTTTGTGTTCCCAGCAGATCAGCACCATCCGCCCGTCGTACTCCTTGGTGGCCAGGATTTCGGCCACCATTTTCGGATATTCGTCGTGGGTGTACTTGTCGATGATCTCGAGTTTCAGCGCCCGCGTGAGTCCTTTTACCGTCTCGACGGGTCGATGGGAGGAGTCCTCGTTCTTGGCACCCTGGGCATAGATCGCGACCGGGGTCTTGTACTTCAAGACTTCGGGCCTGCCTTGGAAGTACGGAACGAGGGCGGCCGCCCTCTCTCGGCCTTTGAGTGAGAGATGGTTGCCCTCGTCTGGCTTCTCGGCGTGGCGGATGATGATAACCTGCGCCGGCCGGCCGTCAGCCCGACCGACCCAGCAGAGCAATATCAACAGCAGGAGGAGCTTCTGCGCCATAAGGACCTCCGTTCGGATGTCTGCTTTCCCGTCTGTGGGAATCGGCTTCTATATAAAGAGAAGGATTTCCTCTGTCAGAAATCGGACCCATTATCACCCGCGCGGGCGTGTTGTCAAGGGTCGCTCTGGGGAAGGTCTGGGGGAGATCTCAGGGCAAACCGCATCAAAGTCCCCCCGAATTGTTGGCAACCGATTGATTTCGTCAAGGGGTCAGACCTACGATTCTCCCCGGATCCCCCCTGTCACGGAGGAGAACGATGGCTACCTCACCCTTATCTATCCGTAAGCACTTCGCCTCTCTCAAGGACCCTCGCCTCAACCGACGCAAACGACACCTCTTGACCGACATCCTCGTCATCGCCATCTGTGCCGTCATCGCTGGGGCCAACAACTTCCCCCAAATCGAAGTCTTCGGCAAACGACGCCGCCACTGGCTGGCCAAGTTCCTGACCCTGCCCAATGGCATCCCCTCCCACGATACCTTCGAGCGTCTCTTCCAGGGGAGGCCCTGAAAGATAGTCACAAGCGGCACTGGCTGGGACGCCGGTTATAGCGCAGCATGAGCCCTGACACACCTCGGCAAGCTCAGTCGGTTTACGTCTCCACCGCCTGCGTCTTGATCCCCGCCCAGTCCCCTGATGACGTTCTCCCGGCAATGTAAATGTCTATGTTGACCTGGCCGACCCGGAACACCCGGATGTCAGAAAGAAGAGTCTTCACGGTTTGGAGGAGTCGCCTGTACTTTTCGGCTGTTTCTTTCTCGGTCTGGCCGTACCAGTCTTGGTCTGCGGTTAGGTCGGCAAAGAAATCATCGAGCGTGACTTCCTCGATTCTCGTACCGCGCTTGTGCCCGCTCAGGTCCAGAAGTCGTTGGGGGAGGGAGCCGCTTCCGTTCTTCCATGAGAATGCCTGGAAGGGTTCATCCGATTCACTCGCGAAAAGCAAACCGTCTGTCGCCTTCCGGAGTTCATTAACGATGGCGGAGGACATTTCTCCCTCATCCGAAAGAGTTCCCGTGTTTCTCGTTCGCCCTATTCACCGCTGTGGTGGATCGGCACGGGCGGCGGGATCGGCACCTCGTCATGTTCTTCCTTGAGGGGTTCGATCAGCTTTTCGGGGACCTTATCGAAGAACTTGTACCCCGTCAACTCCTCGATCTTCTTCACGGGCGTCCTGAATCCGGCCCACTCGAACCCCACCCTGTCATCGTTGGGTACGACCACGCCGATTAGCCGGATGTGGGTATCCTTGGTCATCATCGCCGGGTCGGCCATGTCCTCGTCCAATACCATGACTACCTTCCACGTCTTCGCAGGGACGGTGACTTTTCCGTTCGGGGTAGTAGTCCGGAAGCCACTCCTTCCAACCCCGCCCTTCCCCTCCGGGCCGTCCACGATGTAGCAAACCTTTCCTTGGTTTAACACCAGATCCCGGCAATAATTCTCTAACTGGTCCCAGGCCTTCTGGTTGTTCTGAGGCGATTGGGGGACCATATTCGTCATAACGAAAGTAGCAAAACTACTTTCGTTGGTCTTGGCCCGGTCGCTGTGGGGGCACATGTGGCCCCGGTCGAACCCTGAGCCGGTGTAGTCTGAGGGCGTGATGCGCTTGAACCCCTCAGGGAGGTCGCTGTCGGGGTGGAAGGGCTTGCGGGGTGCCTTCCCCAAGTCAGCCTTCGTCAGCCGCCAGCTCACCCAGTTGGGGGTGCCCTTCTTGTTATTGTACGACAGGGCAAAGTAGTCCTTCTTCATCAGGAAGTTGTCCTTGTCGGTCTCGTCTGACTTAGCCCCGCTGGGATTGCCCATCCGTAGGTGTGGATACGGTTCAGACGATCCTGCCGAAATCCACCCCAACGAGAGGCAGACCATGATGGGAACAAGCAACCATCGTGCCGGTTGGTGCAAACTCTGGCACCTTGCCTCGGGCATGGCAGTCTCCTTTTCTTGACCTCCTTCGGTTTTGCTCTCTATCCCGGAGAACGCAAACCGAAAGGAAGGTAACCGGGGAATATACCGTTGCCCCGATGGATCCGCAAGGAATTACTTCGTGAGGGGGGAGCAGGTCAAGATCGGATAAGTCCAGCCGAAGCGACCGCAGGCGATCAAGAAGGGCGAGCGGATTCAGCGCTTGGAGGTCTTGTCCAAGCTGAGCAACCATTGTCGTGAAAGTGTCGCTTACGCCTTCACGGAATTCATGCTTGAGATTGAACTGCCTGCAAGTGCTCGTTTGGTTTCCATCCAATTCCCTACTGTTCCGGTAGACGATTCCGCCAGCAGTCTGGAAGCAACCGCGGTTCGAGGAGAGGGCCTTCCGTGTGGGTGAGAGATCGCGGAGCGAGTATCTCCGCTCAAGGCTTGACTCTCCCGCTCGCAACTCGTTCTTCAGACGCCGGGCTCCTCCTGGCCCCCACCTCCCGAGGATTCCGCAACCACTACGACGACCTCCGGCCCAACTTTCCGCTCCAAAAATCTCCAAATTTTGTCTCTTATGGCCTTGAGCTTCTCGGCGACTTGAGGCTCACTGTCCACACGGGTTGACCGTATCCAGACCCCGACAAAGGAGCCCCCGTGGAACTGAACATTCTCAACGAGGTCGCTGCCCTGCAACGCCTGAGCATCGCGCAACTGCGGCAGCGCTACGCCGAACTCTTCGGCGAGGCCACCGCTGCCGGCAACCGCACCTGGCTGACCAAACGCATCGCCTGGCGCCTGCAAGCGCTGGCCGAAGGCGACCTGTCCGAACGCGCCCGCCGGCGTGCGGAGGAACTGGCCCGCGACGCCGACCTCCGCCTCAACCCCCCACGCTGCAAAACCGCACCTGCGATCCTGCCCGAGTCAGTCACCGTGCCGGCGTCCGTCGATCCGCGCCTGCCGCCGCCGGGCACCATCCTCACCCGTCCTTACAAGGGGCAGATCCTGCAGGTGCAGGTGCTCAACGAAGGCTTCGCTTACGCCGGCAGGGTCTATCCCTCGCTCAGCGCCGTGGCCAAGGTCATCACCGGCACGCACACCAACGGCTTCCTCTTCTTCCGAAACACCCTCAACAACCACAAGGAGACCGCATGAATCCCAGCAAGAAAGCGGCGGCCACGCTGCCGCTGGTGCGCTGCGCCGTCTACACGCGCAAGTCCACCGAGGAAGGACTCGAGCAGGAATTCAACTCGCTGGACGCCCAACGCGAGTCCGCCGAAGCCTTCATCCGCAGCCAAGCCCACGAAGGCTGGACTTGCCTGCCCGCGCGCTATGACGACGGAGGATTCACCGGCGGCAACATGGAACGACCAGCGTTGCAACGC
>DATBGU010000136.1:0-21897 GCA_036557825.1 Gemmataceae bacterium | reverse complement strand
GGCCGGGTTCGACCGCGAACACCTCGTCGCGGTCCACCAGCTGCAATCGCGCCGTCCGCTCCGCCGCGTTCTCCAGCACCGCCAACCCGCCGACGAACGGCGTCTTCTCGACGACGACCTTGGCCGTCTCCGGCAGCATCTCGCGCAGGCCGCGCACGCCCCAGCGGTGGTGCTGCGACGCCCCGTCGCGCTTGCCCAGGCCGATCACCAGCATCTTGGCGATGCCGCTCTCGAAGCGGCCGCGGAAGTCCGTGTGCGGCTTGACGCGCGACACCGTCACCACCGCGTCGGCCTCCAGCGCGTTCTTGTCCCACCAGACCGGCTCGCCCCAGCTGTTGGTGCCGATGCGCACAGCGGTCATGTCTGTCTTGACCGACACGCCCAGGGCTTGTTCGCTGATGCCGTACTCGGCGAGCAATTCGCGCTGACCGGCCGCCGCGGCGCCGCCGTGACTGCCCATCGCCGCCACGATGAACGGTTGGGCGCCAAGGTCGCGCAGGCTGTCGAGGGTGGCACGAACGATCGTGGATAGGTTGGCGATGCCGCGGCTGCCGACGCCGACAGCCACGCGGCTGCCGCGGCGAATGCGGCCGGCCACGCGCGAATCGCGCCACTGCCGGCGAACCTCACCGGCGACATCGGCCACGGCGGGTTGCGGCGCGGTCTGGCGAAGCGGAGCTACCTGCGGAATGTCCACGGTCGAAAACCTCCTCGGTTGCGTCTGGGTCGTCGTCTTCGCAACTCCGCTTATTCTACGCCATACCCCACGAGGCACCTAGCCTGCGCTGCATGTCCCGTTCCCACGCTCCGCGCGGGAACGAGGAGAAGATGAGGTCCGCGCGGCAAGACAATCCAGTCCGCGTTGACGCGGCGAAGGTCATTGCGTACTATCCGCCCGCTTTGAATGGCTGGCACCACCCCAAACAGGTATCCCATGGCCTGGCGGAAGTGGCTCGTCCGAAGTCTGGTCTTCTCCGCCCTGGGCGTCGCGGTCCTGGGCGTCTTTCTGTACGAGGCCTGGACCAACCCCACGGCCGTCCGCCGACAAGTGCTCGCCAAACTGTCCCAGCAGTTTGCGGGAGCCAGCGTCAGTCTGGACTCCGCTCGCCTCCGTTTGCTTGGCGGCATCGCCGTCCGCGACGTTCGCATGGCACGCCGCGACGACCTCGACCGCGGCGATTTCCTCTACGTCCCTTCCGCGATCATCTATCACGATAAGGAGCACCTGCTCGACGGCACGCTGGCGGTGCGCAAGATCGAGTTGGATCAGCCGCGCTTCCGCATCGTGCGCGAGCGCGACGGCAAACTCAACCTCGCGGAGATTCTGGCGCCGCCGGACCTCAAGGAGCGCGTGCCGACCGTGATCGTCCGTCGCGGGACCATCCTTATCGAGGACCGTTCCGCCTTGGCCGGTGCCGTCCTGATGGAAATCAAAGACGTCAACTTGACGATCACGAACGATCAACTCTCCACCCTGGTTGTGGAGGGATCGGGCCAGTCGGACGTGGTCGGCGCGGTGCAAATCCACGCTCGCTATCATCGGCCCAGCGAGGCGGTCAGCGCCGTCGTCGAAGTGCCGGCGGTCCCGGTGGGTCCGGCGCTGGTACAGCGGATCGCCGCTTTCTGCCCAGACCTCGCCGGGCACGTTCGCCAACTCAGCGGCACCGGCGCGATTCAAGCGATGCTGGCCCATCGTCCGGGCGCGGCCGAGCCGTGGTCGTACGACGTCGATTGCCGGCTTCACAACGGCGCATGGTGTCATGACTCTTTGCCGGTCCCTCTGCAGGAGATCGAGGCATCGCTGCGCTGCATCAACGGGCGTATGCCGCACGCCAACCTCACGGCCCGCTCCGACGGCGCGTCGATCAAGATAGACTTGTGGGATATGACCTGGCCGGGTCATCCGCCGACCTCCATCGAGGAGGTGGTGAGAAAACTCACGGCCAAGGTGGACCACTTGGTCGTGACGCCGGAGTTTTTCGATCGCCTGCCGCCCAACTGCAAGAACATTCAGCGGATGTATCAGCCGACCGGACCCGCGTCGTTGACCTACGAGTTCGACCGCTTCGACGCCAGGCAACGGCGCAAGATCTGGAAGATCCATCCCGAAGGCATGTCCGCCGTGTTCGAGCATTTTCGCTATCCGATAAACGACGTGACCGGCGAGGTCGTTGTCGATCTGGGCAGCGCCGACGAGGACGTTATCAAGATCGATCTGACGGGGCGAGGATCAGGTCGGCCGGTGACGTTGAAGGGCGCTATCCGCGGAGACAAGGCCAGCGAGGTGGACCTGGTTGTCGCCGCCGACGATGTGCCGGTGGATCATCAACTCGTCAAGGCGTTGCCGGTCAGGAGTCAAGAAACGGCGCGGACGTTTCTGCCGTCGCACAGCCGAGAACTGGGGCTGGCGGATCAACCGCTGGGCCTGATCCAGCCGGCGGGATTGGTCAATCTCAAGGTTTTCATTCGCCGCGAACGAGGGCAGGAAGAGTTCGCCAATCGCTACCTCATCACATTCCACGACACCTCCCTGCGCTACGATCTTTTCCCGTATCCTCTTGAGAACGTGACGGGTGTGCTGGACATCCAGCCGGACCACTGGGAATGCCGCGACTTTCGAGGGCGGCACAAGGGTGGCGAGATCCGCGTCAACGCGGGGTCGTTCCACGAGAAAATCGTCGCGCCGGCCGGTTTGGTGCCGACGCGCGGAGACGAGGCCGCCCCGCCGGAGAGCCGAACGCCGCAGCGCGAATGCGTGAAGGTGGCCATCACCGGCCGCGGCGTTTTGCTGGACAAGGAGTTCGAGCAGGCCTTGTCGCCGCCCGAAGTGCCGGCACGCGCCGCCCTGCGCAACGCCTGGTCGATGCTCGCGCTGCGCGGCCGACTCAGCTTCGAGGCCATCGTCGAGGACCGTCCCGACCAACCGCAAGACATCGACGTGGCCGTCGATGTCAACGGCTGCTCCATGCAGCCGGAATTCTTCCCTTACCCCATGACCGATGTCAGCGCCCGCGTCCGCTACGGGCACGGCCGAGTCTACGTCAAGGACGTCAGCGCCAAACACGGAGACAGCGCGCTGGGATTGAAGGACGCCATCATCGTGCTGAGACAGCCGGGCGGATTTCAGGCCTGGTTCAAGGGCATTCGCGGCACGCGCCTCGTCGCCGACGAGGCGTTTCTGCGCGCCCTGCACCCGATGATGCGCCGCGGTCTTGAGCCGTTACAACTCCGGAATCCCATCGATGTCGAAACTTCGATCGTCCTCGACGCGCCGGCGGTGGCGGGGCAGCCGATGAAAATCTGGTGGGACGGCGGCGCCTTTTTGCACAACCAACTCTTCCAGGCCGGCGTGGAAATCGGCGGCGTCGAGGGCACGATCTGGTGTCACGGCCATCACAACGGCCAGCAGCTCGAAGGCGTCAGCGGCTATGCCGTGCTCGACCGCGCCACCATCCTCGGTCAGCCGTTCACCAACCTGCAAGGGCGCATCGAGATCGCGCCGGAGACGCCCGACATTCTGCGCCTGTACGACCTCAAGGCCAACCTCTTCGGCGGTTTCGCCGGCGGCGAGGGCCGCTTCGTGTTCGGCCCGACGCTGCACTACGAGGTGAAGCTCGACGCCCTGCACGTTCAGCTCGAACAGTTCGGCAAGCACAACAAACTCGGTGCCGACGCGCAGATTCAAGGTCCGGCGCGCGCCTCGCTGTACCTGGTCGGCGACGGCACCGACCTGAGCGGCCTCAAGGGCAACGGCCGCATCGAGGTCGCCAACGGTAAGCTGTACCGTTTGCCGCTGCTGCTGGATCTGCTCAAGGCGTTCGGTCTGCGTCTGCCGGACCGCACCGCGTTCGAGCAGGCGCGCATGATCTTCGCCATCGAGGGTCCGACGATGCTCGTCCACAGTTTGGATCTGTACGGCAACGCCATCAGTCTGCGCGGCCAGGGCACGGCGCGGCTCGACGGCAGCAATCTCAATCTCGATTTCAGCGCCGACTGGGGACGAATGCCGCAAATGCTGCCGCCCGGCATCAGCGACCTCTCGCAGGCACTGAGCGATCAGTTGTTCAAGATCAAGGTACGCGGCAAGATCAACGCTCCGCACTTCGAGAAGGAGCTGATGCCCGGCGTCGTCGATCCGATCAAGAAGGCGCTGAGGGGAAGCTCGTGATTTGGGCAAAAAAAACTAACCACAGAGTCGCAGAGAACACAGAGAAAAGACAACACAGAGAGGAAAAAACAATTGAAAAGAAATTCAACTCACGGAGATGGATTGCCTTTTCACTCTTTCGTTTTCTCTGTGTTTTCTTCTCTGTGTTCTCTGTGACTCTGTGGTTAGTTCTTCTTTACCGGTAAAGTCCTGCATCTCGGCGGACCGATAGTACGAAGACGCGCGGTTGCGGCATGGCCCGGCCGAGAACGGAGGTTGTCGTGTTTGGTTCCATCCTGCAACGGATGATCCTGTGGGAACTCACCAAGGTCTTCGTGATGTCGCTGGTGGGGATCACGGGCATCCTGCTGATGGCCGGCATCATCGCCGAGGCCTCGCAGCAAGGACTGGGGCCGACGCAGATCCTCGCCGCCATCCCGCTGTTGGTTCCCAGCACCCTGCCGTACACCATCCCCGCCACCACGCTATTCGCCACCTGCGTCGTCTACGGCCGGCTCGCCGCCGACAACGAAATTCTCGCCATCAAATCGGCCGGCATCAACGCCGTCCAGGTCGTGCGTCCCGGCATCATCCTCGGCCTGGTGATGAGCGCCGCGACGATGGGACTCTATTATCGCATCATCCCCTACACGCACCACCTGCTGCGCGCCATGGTGTTCAACGACGCCGAGGAACTATTGTACTCGCTGCTGCGAAAACATGGGGAAATCAAATACTCGTCGTTTCCGTACCAGATGTACGTACAGGGAGTGAAGGGCAGAAAGCTGATCTCGCCGGTCTTCAAGCACAAGGACTCCAACGGGATGATCGATTACGTGGCCCACGCCCGCGAGGCGGAACTACGCGTCCTGCCGCGTAAGGGGCAGGTGATCATCACCATGAAAAAAGGAGTCGTGGCCGGCGGCACCGATTCCGGATTCTTCGAGTCGAAACCGATCACCATTGACCTTCCCTCGGACTTCGGCAAGCAGGCCCAGCGCCGCCCGCGCGATCTGACCTGGCAAGAGATCCTCGATGAGCGGGTGGAGCTGCAAAAGAAAATGGCGGAGATCCAGGCCAAGATCTCTTTCGCCACCTCGAACGACTTGCTCATCGGCGTTCCCGACAATCTGCCGAAGATCCTGGAGTCGCTGCGCGAGCAAGTGAACCAGACGCGCCAGCAGATCGTCGCCCTGGATGTCGAATTGCAAATGCGGCCCGCGCTCAGCCTCGGCTGCCTGTTCTTCATTCTGGTAGGCTGTCCGGTCGGCATCTGGTTCAGCAGCAGCGATTATCTGAGCGCCTTCATCACCTGCTTTCTACCGATCGTTTTTGTCTATTATCCGCTGCTGCTGTGCGGCACCGGTATGGCCAAGGAAGGGCGATTCAACATCATCCCGCTGGTCTGGGGCGCCGACGCCATCGTCGGCCTGATCGGGGTGGTTCTCTTCTGGCGCTTGCTGAGGAATTAGCGGCGGTTCTCCGGCGGCAGGCGCGGTGCTTGCGCCGCCGCGCCGAACCGTCGGCCGCGCGGCAGCTTCGGCGTCGGCCGGTCGTGCTCGTCCTCGATGTCGCCGACGATCTCCTCCAACACATCTTCCAAGGTGATGAGACCGAGAATCCGGTTCTCGGCGCCGCGGACCAGGGCCATCGGGCGGCGCGCGCTGCGGAACAGCCGTAGAGCGTTGGCCATGCTCTCCTCCGGCTTGAGGAACAACGGCGGATACAGGGCGTCTTGCAGGATCACCACGCCCTTGAGGCTGAACAGAAAAAAAAGATCCTTGGTGTTGACGATGCCGACGATGTTGTCGATCTGCCCCTCGTAGACGGGCATGCGGGTATGCGCGCCCGTGCGCACCGCCTCCAGCACCTTGTCGGGCGGCGTGCTCAGCTCCAGGGCGGCCATCTTGTCCAGCGGAACCATGCAATCGCGGACGCGCTTGTTCGACAGGCGGAAGACGTTTTGCACGAACTCCGCCTGGTCGGGATCGAGAATGCCCGCCTCCTCGGTGTCCTCGATCAGTAGAAGCAACTCCTCAACCGAATGCACCATTTCCTCGCCGGAGGCGGCCTTGGAGCCGAAGCAGCGCAGGATGAAGTTGGCCGTGCCGCTCATGGTGATGACGAACGGGCGACTCAGCCGCGCGAACAGATTGAGCGGCCCCGACAACCACAATGCGGTGCGGTCGGCCTTCTCGATGGCCAGCGCCTTGGGGATCAGTTCGCCGAAGACGACGTGCATGTACGTAATGAGCAGAAAGGCCACCGCCGTGGCGACCGAATCGGCAGCCACGCCGCGCCAGGTTTCCGGCAGGAAGCGCGTCGCCGGTTTCAGGAGCGCCGCCAGGGCCGGTTCGCCGACGAAGCCCAGACCGATGCTGGCCAGGGTGATGCCCAGCTGCGTCGCCGCGATCGAGCGGTCCAACCGATGTAACGCCGATTCGACCGAACTCGCCGCTTTCACGCCGCGCTTGACCAACTCTTCGATTCGCGTCTTGCGGACCGAAACCAGGGAGAACTCGGCGGCGACGAAAAGGCCGTTCAGGGCGATCAGCGCCGGGATCAGGAGCAGCCCGGCGACGTCCCAAAGCCAGCTGCCGTTGGACTCGAAGATGGCGAACACGATCCGGCATTCCTCCCCGCTCAAGGCGACAGGATAATGCTAGCAGATTCGCGAGAAGGGGAAATTGCGCGAAATGGTTGACAACCGCGCCTTTGGATCTTATACTCCCCCTCCACGACGCCGGTGCTATTCTCGCCAACGGAGTGATTCGCAGGTCGCCCTCCGAACTGTCCTGCCCAAACGATCTCGCCGCAAGTGACTGCCTCCGCGCCCACCGCACCGCGTCAATCCTCGTAAACGGACTTTTCGACCTCGGTTATCGCACGGGATGCAGCGGATAATCGAACTTCATCGGTGCGAAACCGATGGGGGCGGTAATTCTTGCGCGCCGAGCGGCGAGGCGTCGAAAGGTCCGTGCCGACAACAAGAGCGTTGCCATCCGCCGGCAGTGTTGCCGCCGGGTTTTGGTTTTGGGTCAACGAAGACTCGCGAGACTCCCCTCTATGTGGCCAGCCTCCTTGCGCCGATTAGTACGTGGCAATTTCCGTTCCTCTCCGGTGAGACATTCGCGCTTTGCTCCGCGACGAATCGTCCCCACCCTGGACTACCTTGAAGACCGCATCGTCCTCACGACGTACACGCCGACAGTCTTCACCGACGGCGTCTCCGGCGGCGCGCAGATAAACACGCTGCGCGACGCCATCCTCGCGGCCAACGCCGATACAGGCACGGCAACGGACACCATCCAGCTCGCGGCCGGCACCTACACGCTCAGCATCGCCAACACCAGCGGCCACGACAGCACCGGCACCCAGGGCGATCTGAACATCACCAACACCAATCATACGCTCGTCATTCAGGGCGCAACCAACACGGACGGCACCCCCGCGACCATCCTTGACCAGACCATCGCCGATCGCGTCTTCCAGATCGTCAATCCCGGAACGACGGTCCTCTTCAAGAACCTGGTAATCGAGGGCGGCAACGCCCAGGACGACGGCACGTCGGGCGCGGCGGCAGGCAGCACTACGGCCGAGGGCGGCGGCGTGTTGAGCAACGGCGGCAACGTGACGATGAGCAATGTCATCGTCCGGACCAACAAGGCTGTCGCCGGCAACGGCCAGAGCGCCCAGGGCGGCGGCCTGTTTGTTTCCGGCGGCACGGTCAACTTGACGAATTGCCATATCTCCGCCGACACGGCCTTCGGAGGCAACGGCGTCAGCGGCGGCAACGGCGGCAATGCTCAGGGTGGCGGCATCTACGCCGCCGGCGCGACGCTGACCATCTCCGGAGGAGAGATGATAGCCAGGGCCAAGGCTGGAGATGGCGCGGCCGCGGCCGCGCCCGGCGGTGCAGGCGGCGCCGGCGGCAACGCGCAGGGCGGCGGCGTTTACGCTTCGCAGACCACCCTCCTAATCGAAAGTGGCGCCGCGATCCACGGCATCACGCTGGTGGGCGGAATCGGGGGAGACGGCGGCGCGGGAACCACTGGAATGCAAGGAGGCGCCGGAGGAGGAGGAGGATTGGCTCAGGGCGGCGGTGTGTTCGCCAACGGCGGGTCCGTGACGGTGACGGGGAGCGGCACCGGCATTTTCGCGAACACGGCGACTGGAGGCGGAGGTGGGAAAGGCGGCGCCGGCGGCACGGCCTTGCTGACGGGCGCGGCCGGCGCGCCCGGCGGCGCCGGGGGGGCCGGCGGCGATGCCGACGGCGGCGGCGTGTATGTCCTCAATGCTCCTCTGACCGTGAAGTCCTCCGCGACAATCCTCGGGAACACGCTCAACGGCGGAGTAGGCGGCAACGGCGGAACGGGCGGCAGCGGCAACGGCGGCGTCGGCGGCGCGGGCGGACTCGGCGGAGCGGTCCAAGGCGGCGGCGTCTACGCCAACGCCGGCAGCAGCCTCACGGTTTCCTTGAACACCGCGACCATCGACGGCAATACGGGCACCGCCGGCGACGGCGGCAACGGCGGATTGGGTGGTTTGGGAACGGGGGCCGGCTCGGTCGGAGGACAGGGCGGCGAGGGAGGCAATGTTGGAAACCGTCTGGGCGGCGGCCTGGCCGTGTTCGGCGAAGCGCTCGCGCTCACCAATTCCTCCGTCATCAACAACTCGCTGAACGGAGCACACAACGCCGGAGCGGGAGGCCTCGGTGGATCAGGTCCGCTCGGCGGGAATGGCGGCAGCGGCGGCAGCGGCGGCAGCGAGCAGGGCGGCGGACTGTACGTCTCCGGCAACACAGTCACCCTCCTCAACTCCACCCTGTTCAACAACTCGCTTACCGGCGGGGGCGGCGGCACGGGCGGCAACGCCATCCAAGGAGGGAAAGGCGGCAACGGCGGCGCGGGCAGCACCGAGCAGGGCGCTGGCCTCTTCGCCACTTCCGGCACGGTGGCGGTACTCAATTCCACTTTTAACGACAATCTCCTCGTGGCCGGCTCGTCGGGCTCGGCCGGGATTGCGACGTCTGGCAGCGGCGCGGCGGGAGCGCCGGGCGCGCTCGGCAAGGGCCAGGGTGGCGCACTCTACGCCACTGGCGGAAGCCTCAGTCTCATCAACGACACCATCGCCTGGAACTTCCTCAAGTCCTTCACCGACGCCGGCTCGGCCCAAGGACAAGGAGCGGGCGTTTACAACGCTTCCGGCAACACGCTTACACTGCAAAACACCATCATCGCGCTCGATGGGGTGTTCAGCTCCTCCACGGCCAATACCACGCGAACATTCTTTTCCGATCTGTTCGGCAGCGCCTCGTCGAGCGATTCCGACCTCGTCGGCGCCCTGGACACCGCCAACGGCTCCGGCGACACGAACAACCTGATCAACGGCACCAACGGCGATCAAGTCCTCGCCGACGCTTCCCTGGTCAATACGCTGTTCGCTCCCGCTCCCGTGACCAACCAGGGGGGCACGGCGCAGGTGGTTGGCAATTACGCCGGCCCGACACTCACTCTGCCGCTCGCATGGACGAGTCCGGCCCTCGGCAAGGGGGACGCAACGGCCGCCTCGACAATCGCCACCGCCGAGGGCTTCTCCTCCGCGGACAGCGCCACGGATCAGCGTGGTCTCCCCCGCGTCGTCAACGGCACCATCGACATCGGGGCCAACGAATCCCAGTTGATGCTGACCGGAAGCGCCGCTTCGACCGTTCTGGCCGACCAGGACATCACCTATACGTTCACCGTCACCAACAACGAATCGACCGCGATCAATGTCACCCTCTCCGACCCGGTCCCGACCAATACGATCTACGATTCGAGCAGTGCGCCGGGTTGGACGGTGACGGCGCCCAACGCGGGCAACAACAACACCTTCTCGGCGACGATCGCGCTCGGCGCGGGACAGTCGGCCACGCTGACCCTGACCGTTCGAGTCAGCGGGAGCACACCCGCCAATACCGTCCTCAGCAACACCGCCGCCATCGCCCCCAGCAATAATCTCACCGCCACGCGCGGCGTGACCCTTACCACCACGGTGTCCGGTTCGTCCACCACGGACATCACGGCGAAAGTCACGACCGTCAAAGGCCCCATCCTGCCCAACATCTTCGACGGACCCGGCGCGTTCCTCCAGCCGCTCCTGTTCATCAACAACAGCGGAGCGACGCTCGCTGGCCCGATCGCCCTGGTGCTGACCGGACTGCCGGCGGGTGTGACGCTGACGAACGCCGACGGCACTTACCTCGGCAATCCGTACATCAACATCGTGCCCCCGAACGGTTCGTGGAAGGCGGGTTGGCTGCACTTCCTCATCGCGGTCCTGGAGTTCAGCGACACCAGCCACGTACCCATCACCTACAAGCCTCAAATCGTGCAGGGGATTTGATAGGATGTACTGCGGACGTTCCTCGGCGTTCGGCCCAACGGGTTTCCGGCCGAATGCCGAGGACCGATAGCCGACGCACGAGCCATGGAAGATCCTCTTCAATCCGCTCTCCGCCATCATCAGTTGGGCAATCTGCAAGAAGCCGCCCGGCTGTACCAGGACATCCTCGCGCGGAACCCCAATCAGGCCGACGCTCTGCACCTGCTCGGCGTCGTCGCCCACCAGTTTGGACAGCACCAACAAGCGGCGGAACTGATCCAACGGGCCATTGTCCTGCATCCGGCGTCGGCCGCCTACCACGCCAACCTCGGCGAGGTGTGGCGCGCCCTGGGCCAGATCGGCCGGGCCATCGACGCCTGCCGCACCGCCCTGCAACTCCAGCCGAATTATCCCGAAGCCTCCAATAATCTCGGCCTCGCGCTTCTCGCCGAGGGCGACTCGGCGGGAGCGGCGGAGCAGTTCCGCGCCGCCCTCCGGGTGCGACCGAATTTCGCCATGGCGCACAACAATCTCGGCAACGCCCTGCGCAACCAGGGCGACGACGACGCGGCCCTTGCCGAGTTCCGCGAAGCGGTTCGCTGCGATCCGCAAATGGCCGAGGCGCAGAGCAATCTCGGTCAGTTCCTGTGCGAACGCAATGACTTCAAGACGGCGCTGACTCATTGCCGCGAGGCGGTGCGGCTGCGTCCTCAATTCGCCGAGGCGCTGAGCAACCTTGGAAATGTTCTCCGCGAACTGGGGAAACTGGACGAGGCCAAGGCCCATTACGCCGAGGCGCTGCGTCTGCGCCCGAACATCGGCATGGTTTACAACAACATGGCCCAGGCGCTGCAAGAGGAGGGCAAGCTCGACGAATCACTGGCCTGGTATCAGGAGGCGCTCAAGCACGATCCGAATTCGCCGCGCATCCACAGTAACCTCGCCAGTTGCCTGGGTGAAAAGGATCTGTACGACGAAGCCATCGCGCGCTATGAGATCGCCCTTCGGCTGGACCCCAACTATGCCGAGGCGCACAACGGCATCGGCTTCGTCCGTCACGAGCAAGGACGCGATGAGGAGGCGAAGACGCATTACGAGACGGCCCTGCGACTGAAGGCGCACCTCGCCCCGGCTCACGGCAATCTCGGTTCGCTGCTGGAGGAACTGAGCGACCTCGAAGGGGCGCAGAAATGCTTCCGCGCCGCGCTGCGCTACGATCCCTCGCACGCGGGTGCCTTGGCGCAGCTGGCGACGCTGTTGCGCGGCAAGTTCCCGGACGAAGACCTGACCGTGCTGCGAAACTTGCTCGCCGACCCGGATCTGCTGGAGGGCAAGCGTGCGATCCTGCACTTCGGATTGGCCCAGGTGCTCGACGCCCGCGGAGAATACGCCGAGGCCGCCGCGAGCCTCGCTCAGGCCAACGCGCTGAGCCTCTCCGCTCGCCGCAAACGCGGCCACGACTACGATGCTGCCAGCCACGCGCAATTCGTTTCCGACACGATCGCGGTTTGCACGCCCGTGTTCTTCGAGCGTCTGCGCGGCGTCGGCTTGGAGAGCGAGCGGCCGGTGTTCATCGTCGGCCTGCCGCGTTCCGGGACGACACTGGTGGAACAGATCCTCGCCAGCCATTCGCAAGTGTTCGGCGCCGGCGAGTTGCGGCTGACGCGAGAAGGCTTCGAGTCGCTGCCGGCGCTGATGAACCGCAACGATTCCGCGATGGATTGTCTGGCACGACTCGACGGCGAATCGACGCGCACGCTTGGGCAGCGGCACCTGGAACGCCTGCGCGCCCTGAACGATTCGGCCGCGCGCGTTGTGGATAAAATGCCGGATAACTACATGTATCTGGGAATGCTCGCCGTGTTGTTCCCCAAGGCGAAGTTCATTCATTGCCGGCGCGACCCGCGCGACATCGCCGTTTCGTGCTGGATGACGAACTTCCGCCAGATCCGCTGGGCGAACGATCCCGATCACATCGCCTCGCGCTTCAGCGAATATCGGCGCGTGATGGAGCATTGGCGGAAGACGTTGCCGGTCGGGTTGCTCGACATCAACTATGAGGACACGGTTGCGGATCTGGAGGGCGTCGCCCGCCGGTTGGTCGCGTGGTGCGGCCTGGATTGGGAGCCGAGCTGCCTGGCCTTCCACGAAAGCAAGCGGCCGGTGCGGACCGCCAGCGTGACGCAAGTGCGTCAACCCGTTTACACGCGCTCGGTGGCGCGCTGGAAACACTACGAATCCGCGTTGGGAGAATTGTTCGCGAAGCTCGTCCCGGAAGGTTCTGCTTCGGAAAGCCGATGACCGCCGGCGCGGATTTTGGGCTTGCCTCCCGACGGGGGCCGCCTGCTAAACTAACTCCCATTCCTTCGGATCGAATCATACCGTCGAGTGAGCGATGCGCTCCTTTCCTTTGAGGGTCGCCCTCCTATGAAATTTCGTTGCCCCCACTGTCAAACACTTCTGGAGACGGATGAGGTTGGAAAGTTCCTCTGTCCTATTTGCAAGAAGTGGTCGCGCGTTCCGGCGCCGAAGAAACCGGTGGCCGTCGCGGAGGAAGAGGAAATCCTCGATGTCATCGCCGTGCCGCAGGAGCCGCGCGGCGCGCGGCGCGAGGCCATCACCGATCGCGCCCCCGACGAACGCCGGCCGCGACGACGCGACGAAGAGGAGGAAGTGGACGAGCTGGAGGTGGTCGGCGGAGACGACGGCGACCGTCCCCGCCGGCGCAAGCGCCGCCGGCGCCCCCGCTCTTCCGGCGGAGCCTCTTTTCTCGATTCGATTAGCCTGCCGCTGGTTCTGCTGATTATCCTCGTCCCGATAGGACTTCTCATGGTCTTGGGGGCGTTCATCACCCATCCGATTGCCGGTTTTGCCAGCATTCTCGCGATGGGCGGCTGGATCTGGCTCCTGGTGATCGCGGCGGAGGACGGCCTGGGGACTGTCGCCATGGTGATGTTCGTACCGTGTTACGTTTTCATTTACGCCAGCCAGAACTGGGATCGAGTGGGCATCCCCTGTCTGATGCTGGTCATCGGTCAGATTGGAATGAGCGTGGGCGGGACGATGGCCGGCAGGAAAGCGTCTGGCGCTCGCCGAATGGAAGGCCCGCCTCCAATCGTCCGAATGTTGGCGTCCGCCGCGCGTCCCTCGTCGCACACCGTTGTATGACGCCGAGCGATTCGTTCGCTGCTCGAAGAAAAGGCACGACTCCATCCACGGTGGACGTCGTGCCTTTGCGTTGCGCCGAGAACCTTCCACGCTTTGCCCGTGTCGATTACAGTGCCGTCTCGCGACTATATCGGCGTCGTCGGCTAACCTATGTCCCGCGCCGCCGGCATGGTATCGTGAGAGGTCGAGTGGCCTCCAAAGTTCGGCAACCTGAAACTCAGCGAAATGATGACCGAAACTCTCGCCCCCATCGTCGTGAGTCCGTCTGATCTAAGCCGGGTCATGGATTTGTATCAGCGCGGGCTGTACCTGCAAGCGTATCGACTGGGCGAGACGATCGGACCACTGCCGGCCTGGTCAGATACCGATGCGCGGCTGCTCGCCGGCCGGCTGGCCGTCCATCTCGGCGCGCCGCGGATGACGCACCGCATGCACTTGCTCGCCTGGCGTCAGGACCGCACCCACCCCGAAGCGTGTTACTATCACGCCCGCGCCTTGCAGGACCGTCGCGGCTCACTGGCCGCCTGGCGCTTCCTCCGCCGCCTCGGCGATCTACCCCTCGAGGCACCCGCCAACGTCCGCTCGGACTGGCTGGCCTTCCACGCCTGCGTCCTTGGGCGCTTCCGCGACTTCGACGCCGCGGAACTGTATCTTCGCCGGGCCGAGGAGATCTCCCCCAATCAACCGTGGACCTGCCTGGAACGCGCTTTCTTGCTGGAATTGGAGGACCGCTACGAGGAAGCGCTGGCCGCCACACGGCGCGCCCTGGAACTGCGGCCGTGGTATCGTCCCGCCGTGCAGACCGCCGCCCACACGCTGGAACTGCTCGACCGCGACCGCGAAGCCCTGGAATTGCTGACCGAAGGAGTCGAGCGAATCGAAAGCGGCTTGCTCCTTGCCCAACTCGCCACGCTGCAATCGGAGCTGGGCAATCATCGCGACGCCCTGCGCAGTTACGAACGCTTCGCCGAACTATCTCCGCTCATGGAGAAGGCGATGGCCGAATGGCTGGCCGCGCGGCGCTCGGACACCGCCTATTACTGCGGCAATCTCACGCAGGCCGCCGAGTTCGCCCGTCAAGTCAAAGGCCCGTTCTTCGAGAAAATTGCCGAGGAGTTGGCGCGGACGCCGTTCGAGGGCAAGCGCGTCGTGCTGGAAGTCGGCTTCGTTCGCCAGCACCATCAGACCTGCGCCCCGGCGGTGCTGGCGTCGCTGAGTCGTTTTTGGAAGATGCCGGCCGAGCATCTGGAGGTGGCCGCCGCCATCTGTTACGACGGCACGCCCGACCACCGCGAGCGCGCCTGGGCGGAACAAAACGGCTGGTTCTGCCGCGAGTTCGCCGTCACCTGGGACAGCGCCCGCGCCCTCCTTGACCGCGGCGTTCCCTTCACGCTCACGACGGTGGATCCCGGCAACGCGCACTTGCAGGCGTGCATCGGCTACGACACCTGCCGGCGCACGCTCATCATCCGCGATCCGACGCTTCGACACTGGACCGAGTTTTTGGCCGACACCATGCTGGAGCATTACCGCTCCGTCGGGCCGCGCGGCATGGCGATGGTGCCGAAGGAACATGCCGATCTGCTGTACGATCTCGATCTACCTGAAGCCGGATTGTACGACCAGATGTATCAGCTTCAGCGGGCCTTGCAGGACCACGACCGCGATCGTGCCGTTGCCATCTATCAGAACATGCGCGCCGCCGCGCCCGATCGGCGCCTCACCCTGCAAGCGCGGCGCATCCTGGCGATGTACGACAGCGATTCCGCAGAACTGCTGGCCGCTCTCGAGGAGTTGTTGAAACTGTTCCCCGATGACGCCTTGTTGACACTCAGCAAGATCTCCGCTCTGCGCGAGATGGCGCGTCGCGACGAACGGTTGGCCCTTTTGCAGAAGATGTGCGGTCGAAAGGACGCCGACGCGCTGTTCTGGCGACAGTACGCTCAGGAACTGTCGGCGGATGCGCGCGAACATCCGACGGCCATCCGCCTGCTCAACCGGGTGTTCCGTTTTCGGCCCTACGATGAAGGGGCGCTGGCCATCCTCGGCAACATGCTCTGGGACCAGCGGCGCTTCGGAGAGGCTCTGGAAATGTACGGCTTCGCGGCCTGTCTCGGCGACAAGGACGAGGGGCTGGCGCGCAGCTGGTTTACCGCTGCTCGCCACTTCAAGGAGACGGAGCGAACGCTGCGATTCTTGCAGAAGCGGTTCGAGCGCTTCGGGGCGCGCTCCGGTCAGCCGGCCCGCACCCTGTACTGGGCGTACACGCAGTTCGAGCGTTCGGCCGAGGCGCTGGACGTGCTGGACCGTGCCTTGCGAATGCGGCCCGACGACGGCGACCTGCTGCTGTTCGTCGCCCAGACGCGGAGCAAGCACGGCGATTTCCAACGGGCCGCCGAATTGCTCCGCGGCGCCGAAGGACACAGCCAGCGCTCGTCGTGGCTGCGCGTCGCCGCCGAGTTGGCCGAGGCGCGCGGCGATCTCGCCGAAGCGCGGCGGCTGTGGAAGGAAGTGGTCGATCTCGAACCGCTGGCGCTGGACGCCAACCGCGCCCTCGCGCAGCTCCTCGCCGAAACCGAGAATCGCGCCGCCGCCCTGGCGCACCTGGAAGGCGCTTGCTCCCGCTTCCCCCATAATTATGCCCTGCATCAATTGCGGATCGGTTGGCTGCGCGAGGAAGGCCCCAGCGCCATGGAGCCGGTCGTGCGGCATTTGATCGCCATCCATCCGGCCGACGGTTGGGCGCACCGCGAGTTGGCCTTGTGCCTGAACGATCAGGGACGACTGGACGAGGCGTTTGAGGAGTTGGACGTCGCCTTCAGTCTGGAGCCGACCAGCCCTTCGTACTACTGCTGCCGCGGCGGACTGTACGAACGAGTCGGCAACCGCGGCGAAGCGCGGGGGGCCTACCGCGAGGCCATCCGTTTGTCGGTCGATACCGACTACGCCATCGGCCGGCTCATGGAGACGAGCGAGAACCAAGCCGAGCGCCGGGAGGCGCTGGCGTTCATCGAAACCGAGCTGGTGCGCCAGACAATGTTCGGCGACGGCTTGCTGGCCTATCAGTCCCACGCGCGTCACGTTCTGGAGCAGGACGAATTGCTGCTCTCGCTGCGCATCGCGCTCGACGCCCGTCCCGACTTGTGGCACGCCTGGTCGGCGGTGATTCGTCAACTCGTCGAGATGGACCGCGCCGGCGACGCCTCCGAACTGTCGCTCCGGGCGGTCGAGCGTTTCCCGCTCTTGCCGCAGTTGTGGTTTGACTGCGCCATCGTTTGCCGATCGTGCGAGAACCACGAGGGCGAGATCGACGCTCTCCAGCACGCCTTGCAGATCCGTCCCAGCTGGGGCATGGCCCTGCGGCGGCTCGCCGAGGTTTACGAGCGCGACGGCCGCCCCGACGAAGCATTGGAACTGTTCCAGCGCGCGGTGGCGCGAGCGCCGCTGGAAGCGGTCAATCACGGCTGTCTGGCGGACGCGCTGTGGCGCAAGGGCGATCGAGAAACCGCCCTGCGGCACCTGCATCAAGCACTGCTCCTCGATCCCGGTTATGAATGGGCCTGGAACGCCCTGCGCGATTGGGCGCGTACCCTTCTGCGACCGGAGATGGCGGTCCAATTCGCCCGCGAGTTGACCGAGCGCCGGCCGGAGGAGGCGCGATCCTGGCTCATGCTGGCGCGCATGCTGGGACAGCCATCCGATCTGGAAGAACAACTCGCGGCGCTGGACCGAACCATCGCGATCAACCCGCGCTGCATCGAGGCATACGACCTCAAGGCCATGATCCTGGCGCGGGCGAAGCGATACTCGGACGCGATGCAAGCGTTCCAGTCGCCCGTGTGGGACGGTGAGATGCCGCTGCTGCTGCGCGGCCGTGCGGCCTGGGTGGAGTCCGAGCGCGGCCAACTCCCCGAGGCGATGGAGCACATGCGCGCGGCGCTCGCGGAGGATCCCAATTACTCCTGGGGCTGGGAGAATTTGACCGAGTGGGCGCGGGCGACCGGCGCGGACGCCGAGTATCGGCACGCCGCCGAGAACATGGTACGGCTGGACCCGGAGAACGCCATCGCCCACGGCTACCTCGCCCATGCCCTATGGCGGCTCGACGAGAAAGACGCCGCCCTGGAGCGCGTGCAGCAGGCGCTGCAATGCGATCCGGGCTACGGGTGGGGTTGGGACTCGCTGCGCGAGTGGACGCGCCAGGTCGGCCAGCGCGACGTTGTCATCGCCTTCGCGCGCCGATTGACGGAGGAGCGGTCCAGCGAGGCGCGCTCCTGGCTTATGCTCGGTCAGGCGCTCGATGACGCGTCGGAGTGGGAGGAGCATGTCGCCGCCCTGGACCGGGCCATCGCCCTCAACCCGCACTTGGAAGACGCTTACGATTTGAAGGCGTACACGCTGACAAAGGTCGGCCGCCATGCGGAAGCCTTGCAGGTGTGCGAAGGATCGGTCTGGAATGGAGAGACGCCGCTGATCCTGCGCGGCCGCGCTGCCTGGGTGGAGGCGGAGCGCGGGGACCGAGGCGAAGCCATCAAGCGCATGAAATCCATCCTGGCCGACGACCGCGATTTCTATTGGGGCTGGGATAATCTGACCGAGTGGACGCGCGAGGAGAACGCCAACACGGACTACCTGGACGCCTCGGAAAACCTAGTGCGGTTGGCGCCGAAGAATGCCTTTTCTTACGGCTACCGTGGCGATGCCCGGCGACGTGGCGGCGACCGGAACGGGGCCAAGGGCGATTTCCGCCACGCCCTTGAGTTGGACCCGTCGTATCGCTACGCCGGCCTGGTGCTTTTTGACGAGCAGATGACCGACAACGAGCTGGACGACGCCGCCCGCACGCTCGACGTGATGAAAGAGCACGCATCGCACGAACTCGTCGTGGCGCGCAGGGCGCAGCTTGCGGCGCGTCGGGGCGACCGGGCCAAGGGCATTGAGGCATTGCATTCCCTTTGTGTCAACAAAACCGAGGGAACCTGGCCGCTGGAGGTTGCCGTCACCGCGCTGGACAAAGCCGGCTGGGCGAAGGATGCCGAACAGGCACTCCGAGATTCCCTGGATCTGCCGGAGGTGAATCCGCACGTCGGCGCGGTGTGGATCGACCGACATGCGGCGCGCAAGGATTGGAGCTGCGCGCGGCATTTCGACGCGCTGCTGAAGCGAGGCGCCGTTGGCCGCGCCGTGGTCGTCCAATTCGCCAAGGCGCTCGCCAAGAATAAGGAGCGCGATCGTCTGCGCGAGTGTATCCGCCGGCACGGATCGGCCCTGCGCGAGGACAACCAGGACTGGGGCGACGTCGGGTATTGCTTCGCCACCTTGGAGGATTATCCCAGCGCGGTGGAGTGGATGAAGGATTGGACGCAACGGGCGGAGGCACAGTCGTGGATGCTCATCAATCTCGTCCTCTCGTTGCGCGGCATCGGCGACGATGCCCAGGCCAACGCCGTCAGCCGGCAGGCCCTGGAATTGAAGCCCGATTACACGACGCCCTATCACCGCACCTGGCTGGCTTTCGACGCGGCGCTGATCGGCGACAGCGACGGTGCGCTGGAACGCATGAAGGGGCTTGATGTATCCGCGTTCGACAAGACACACCAATATGTGCATTGCATGATCGAGGCGATTTTGGAGGTGCGGCAGGCGTCGCCGCGCGAGCGCGGGGCGGCCTTCGCTCACGCGCGGCAGTGTCTCTGCGAGGCGGCGCGGACGTTGGCTCCGTTGAAAGACGATCGGTTGGCGCTGCTTCGCTCCTACCGCCGTTGCGTTCACCGACTGGCGCACGATCGGGGAGGAATGCCTGCTCGAATTTGGAGTCGCTGGCGTTGCTGGCGGCCGTTACTGCCACCCGCCGAGGCATGGAACCCGAACGGGGTTTCGACTTCTCGTTAGAGAGCGATCTCGGTGAGCGCCGCGGCAAGGTGGTCGATATCTTCGACTGTGCTGAACGGCCCAGGGCTGATACGGACAGTCCCTTCGGGCGCCGTGTTCAGGGCGCGGTGGATGTAGGGGGCGCAGTGCAAGCCCGGTCGCACGGCCACGTCGAACGCTTGATCGAGGATGCCTCCCAGTTCCGCGGCTGCCAGTGACGCATTGCGGAAACTGAACGTGCCGACGCGCCGCTTGTGATCGCGGTGGCCGAACACTTCGTATCCCTTCATCTCCTCCAGCCTCCGCCACAACCGCTCGACCAACTCGACTTCATGGGCGTGAATGCGCTCAAGTCCCTGCTCTTGGACGTAACGAATCCCCTCCACGAGTCCGGCGACGCCGAGGACGTTGGGCGTGCCGCCTTCGAGAATGTAGGGAAACTCGCGCGGCTGCGTTTCGCTGGACGAATCGCCGCCTGTGCCGCCCTCGCGCCACGCCGCCACACGCGTCCGCGGAGCCGCATAGAGGAAGCCCGTCCCGGTCGGACCCAGCAGTGACTTGTGACCGGGCGCGGCCAGCAGGTCGATGTTCATCTCCTGGATGTCGATGGGCACGACCCCAGCCGTCTGAGCCGCGTCCACTAGGAAAAGCAGATCGTGTTCGCGCGCGATGCGGCCGATCTCAGCGACCGGCTGCACGGTGCCGAGGACGTTGCTGCCGTGCGTCAGGGCAATGAGGCGCGTTTGCTTCGCGATCGCCCGGCGGATGTCGTCGGGATCAATGGTGCCGCCACCGTCTGCCGCGAGGCGCGTCAGCGTGATGCGTCCGGCCAGTTCCATCGCGCGCAGCGGCCGGCTGACGCTGTTGTGTTCGAGGTTTGTCGTGATGACATGATCGCCCTCGGCCAGCACGCCCTTGAAGGCCATGTTCAGAGCGTCGGTGCAGTTGAGGGTGAAGACGAAGCGTTCCGGTTCCTTGCCGTGGAAGAACTGGTTGAGGACATGGCGCCCCTCGTCGAGGGCGTGTTCGGCGGCCAGCGCCATTTTGTGTCCGGCGCGGCCGGGGTTGGCGAGGCTGTGACGGGCGAAGCGATCGAGGGCGTGATAGACGGCTTCCGGCTTGGGAAAACTGGTCGCGGCGTTATCGAGGTAAATCATGGAGCATCGCTTTCTTGGACAATCACGGCAACAAGTCCCGGACAGGGATCGGGCCAAAGTTCCGCCCTTCGATAAGAAGAGGCACGGAATCCTTTATCCCGTAATCGCTGCGTTGGCGATAAGCAGGCGACCTCCCTGATTTCGGTTCGCGGTACACTTCGACCTGCGAGTCGATGAGGTTGATGATCCAGTACAGGGCGATGCGTGCGCGTGCGTAGAGGCGCGCTTTTTCCGTGCGATCGTCCTCCAGCGTCGTGTCCGCCACTTCGATAAGCAAGGCGATGTCGCTCCGTTTCGGATGCGCACGCGCATAACGCCGAGCCGGCCCGCGAGCAACCACCAGATCCGGCTCCGGCTCGCTGTCGCGCGTTGTGATGGATGACTGCACGCGCACGATCCAATCGGGCGACAGGCGGGCGAGCAGTTCGGTTTGCCCCAACAAGACAGAACAATCGTGCGGAGGATTGTGTGTCATCTTGGGCCTGATCCACCCTTCCAGCAGTTCCACCCGGTCGTTCTCGGTGAAAATCCCTTGGTCGATCATGCGATGGTATTGCTCAACCGTAAAGCGATATACGGGCTTGAGGGGCACAGGTATGACTGCGGGTTTCGGCGAAATGGCAGCAATCGAGGACATGACGAACCTCCACTACTCGATCAGTGCGCACAGGCGACCTGTCAATGCCCGATGTACTTCGCGTACAGCGTTCGCGCCTTGTCCTCGTCGGCGGTGCCCTTGATGATGGCCCGGCCGTCGGGAAACACCGTGAACTCGTAATCGTCCACGTTGAACTTCAGCAGGAAGCGGTTGTAACTCACCGCGCCCATTTTCTCCAGGTGAGACGCCATCGCCTCGAAGTTGAGCTTCGCCGGCGTGCGGTGCGACACCTGCACTGCATTGCGGCCGCACAGGCTCGTCGTCTGTGAACCATGGACGCCCTCCAGCCACTCGAAGCGGCGGCGCCGGCAACAGGGACAATCGACCTTGCCCAACAGCGGCGCGATCTTGATGCGGCGCTGCACGTTGTCCCAGATGTCGAAGTACAGCAGTTCGCGGTTGATGCGATCGCGGCGGCCGGTCAGGATCTTGAACGCCTCGGTCGCCTGCAAGCTGGCGATGAGGTTGACCATCGGGCCGAGTACGCCGGCCGTTTCGCAGGTGCCGGCCTCGCCGGGCGCCGGAGCCGC
>DATBGU010000135.1:0-11783 GCA_036557825.1 Gemmataceae bacterium | reverse complement strand
TCCGCTGCCGGCCTGGGTGAGACGTCTGCATCGGGTTCGCACCTGGGTGTGGGCCAAACTCTTGATCAACGGTGTCCGGATCGTGAAAAAACAAGGACTTACGCCACAAATGCAAAAGGTTCTGGCGCTCCGGGCTTGTCGAAGTTGCTCGTATCAGTCTATTTGCTCAAGCCCCAAAGAGGCTCGCACCCCGCGGGCATCCCCGTTCCCAGCAAGCAATCGAGTTCGATGAGCGGACGGTACACGGTGACGCAGAAGTAATTCCGGCGGCGCCACTCCTTGCTGTTTTCGGGCGTGAAGAAGTAGAACCCGCGCATGTTCCACTGCCGCGACTGGGCGAAACCACGCCGCGAGAGGACGTAGTAGGAACCGACGTAGACCACGAGCCACAGGAGCAAACAAACGAGGAAAATGCGTTTCTTACTCATCGTGGAGCTTCCAGATGAGGTAGCTCATCTGGCATCATTCTCTCACGATGCCTCCCTGCACGCCAGGGAGGTTTCGGCAGCGTAAGCGAGGACCGCTCTCTCGCTTACGCTGTAGGCTTTGCGGCACATCGCGGCTCGAAGATTGCGATTATCCGCGACGACGCCGGGGACGGACCAGCGCCGCGCATGCGCCGCCCAGAAGCGCCAGCACACAGCTGTTCGGCTCCGGTGTGTGGAAGATCGTGGACACCGTGACCTCGGCGCGGGCGGCGATGCTTCCCGAATTGACCGCTCCCGTCGGGCCGGGCGCGGCGTAGGGGCCGATCGTCACCGTGTACAGGTGATCGCCCAGTGTCAGCGTTTGCGTCGTCGCGCCGGTGAAGGTGTTCTTGATGTTGGAACTGTTGGCCGTCAGCGTGCCGTTGAACTCGCCGGTGAACGCGAGGGTGCCGGACTTGCCCGACGCCTGGTCCTGCAACGACAGGCTCAGCGTGTAGGTTTTATTGGTGAACACGTCGGGATGGCTGGTCGTGGCCGTGCTGTGCGCCTGCAAGTTGGTGGCGACGAGGTTGGAAGTGCCGGCCGCCGACTTCGTTGCTTCATCGGTCAGAGAGATGTAGCCGGTGCCTGGACTGTCGGCGTGGACCTGGGTGGGACTGCGCGACCAGTTGTAGGTCCACTGGATCAGCTCCGCCCGCGCGTCGGCGGCCCCGATCAGCAGCACGATCCAGGTCAGCCCGCCGAGGGTGACGGGAGAAAATCTCATCCGTGAGGCTCCTTTCCGGTCGTGGAGTTAGCATCTCCACGGGCAAAACGGCGCCGCCGGCCACGGCGCTTCCTGCCTCCGTGGTCCGTTGGGGTTTCGTCGATTGGCGGCTTCAAGGTGCGGTTCCGGCGGCGATTGGCCTCTTCACCTGCGTTCCAGTAGGGGCGTAGTCTATGAAAGATTCCTTCCTCGTGTCAATCGCGGGATTTTACCCCGTGACCCACATCACACAGGCGGCCACGAACAGAAGAAAGCCTCCCAGGGACGCAATCAGAGCGGGCAGCGACAGCGCCGGATGGGCCACGCGCGCTCCGCTGTCGGGCGGAGGATACTCGACACCTGGATAAGCCGGCCGCCACAGCAAGGGTTGCTGCGGTCCCTCCGGCTCCAGCCGCGTCCGGCTCTGATAAAGGGCGTACGCCGCCGCGGCCAGCAGCAGGCCAGCTGATAGGTAGACGAGCGGCGGGATTTCCGCCGGCTTGGCGTCCAGGAAAGCCAGCTGCTTAAAGCGAGGGGCGATGACGCCCAGGGTGTTGTTGCTGAAGTGCAACAGCATCGGCAACCACAGGGACCGCGACGTCAAATAGACGAAGTGCAGCCACAAGCCCATGACCATCGCCATCGTTCCCTGGCACGGGTCTACGTGGATGAGTCCGAAGAAGAACGAGGCGGCGGCGACGCCGAGCACCGCGCCATAGCTGCCGACCAGGCCGCGACCGAGGAAGCCACGACACCACAATTCCTCGCCGATGCCCGGTCCCAGCCCAACGACGAAGACAGCGAAGGCCAACGGCCATTTCTTGGACACTTCCACCATTTCTTCCATGCCGCCGAACTTCGTCGTCGCCAGGCCCGGCGACATCGGCAAGGCCCGGCGCAATCCCTCGTAGACCAGGACAATAAGCGGCAGCAGAACAAGGAGGACCGTGGCGACGACGAGGACGTCAACCGGCCGGGTTGGACGTGATGCCAGCCGCCGCGTCCACTCGCGACCGCCGATTAGCAGCGCGGCCAGGATGGCGGCGCCGAGAACCACGAAGACCGCTACCCAGAAGTCGATCACATCGAGCAGGCCAGTGTCAGACATGCTGGGCGCCCACTGCGATTTGCGCAGCAGTTCGTAGGAGACATTGCCCAACAGCACCATCGCCGGGAAACTGGCCAGGGCCAGCAGCGTGTGCGCGGCGCCGGGCGGCCGCAGGGCAACGCGCCGCACCCAATCGCGGCCGACGACGAGACGGAGGGCGAGCCACGAGAATGCAACAACTAATACTTCGGTAATCAAGAAAACGACAGCCAGGATCGCCGCCACCGGCTCCGATTTGAACAGGGCGGCCTGGTCGCTCAGCGTTCCCTGCGGGAGCATATCGGGCCTGACCATCATCAGCACGACAATCGCGATCGCGGCGACGACGCCGCCGGGGATCTGCGTGACGAAGAGGAACAGGAAGCACCACAAGATCGACCACCAGAAATTGGGGTGTGGCCGGGGAGGTTTCTGGGCGATCGGCCTCGGCGGCAGATCCACCTCCGGCCGCCAGCCCGGAGGCGTGGGGCGAGGTTCGTCCTCGACGGGCGATGGCTTTTGGTAGTCCGCCGGCGGAGGCGTGATGGAACCGTTGTCCAGAGGTTGTTCGTTCGAGGACATAATCTCTCGTGGGATGATGGATCGAGTTTGCTCAGTAGGGGATCCATCCGCGCGCGTCCATCCAATTATAGATCCACGGATGACGCCAGGGATTCCAGTCCCAGTAATGGGCCGACAGCACGGAGCAAGCCAGCAGGGCGAGACAAAGGATTCGGCCCCAGCGCCGCTGTCCGAGCCGGTCCGCAATGGGCAGCATGGTCAAGAGCCACAGCGGCGTCAGCCACATCAGCCAGCGCGGCCCGTTGCTCCAGCCGCCGTAGTTGTTGCTCTTGAAAATGTAGTACGCGATCACGACCAGCGACAGCAGTAAGGTCGAAACGGCCAACTCCGCCCATAGGCGCGAGGAGGCGTTACCAGCCCGGAGCGCCAGCGACGGGTTCGTTTGACCCGTCACTGGCGCTCCGGGCTGGTCAGGCGCTCGCCCCAAACGCCACACACCTAATCCCATCCCCCACAGCGCCAGCAAATACACCGGCGTCAGCGCGAACCAGCCGTGATGGCCCAGCAGGAGATGGAACGCATACGCTCCCTTGTTCTCCTTGTTCTTGGCCCAGTCGATGCCGCGCTGAGATTGATCGGGGCGCGGCTTCCAGTGACTACCCTCATATTCGTACCATTCCGTGCCGAATTTGCTGTAGCCGATGTCGAGCGGATTGCCCATCACCTCCCAGTTGAGCAGTCCCAGCGCCGCCACGGGCACGAGGACCGCCGGAGCGTAGGCAAGCAGGGTCCGCTTGACGAAGCGCAGCAGCAGAAGCAAGCCGAGTCCGATCGTGAAGGCGGCGGCCGGCAACTCGTTGGTGAAGGTGAACCCCGCGAAGAAGCCGGCCACGAGGAACCATGTCCAATTCGCCCCGGACGAGGACGATAGAATCCGCACGGCCGCATACACCGCGACGACGACGCTGCACGCGGCGAGGGTGTGATTGTTGAGCGTGATGAGAAACGGCGTCATCAGGGTGCCGAAGCTCGCCGCCGCCACGACGAAGACGCGGCCCCAATCCGTGACTCCGAAACGCTCCGCCAATCGGGCCAGCAAGATCAGATAGACGACGAACGGCAGCACATTGAACGTGAGCAGACAGACGCGGACCACGGCGAAGCCTTGGTCGCGCCCACCCTCCGGGGTCTCGTCATCGAGCGACCAGCCGAATGTCTGTTTCAGCAGCCAATATTCGCCCGCGACGAGAAAGGTCAAGAGCGGCGGCTTGGTCGAGTAGAATTCCAGCGTGTCGGGATTGAGCATTTTGTCCACGCTCTGCCAGCCGTCCTCGAAGATGATGCCGGAATCCTTGCCGCTCTGTTTGTCGCGCCGGCCGATCACCCACGTTCCCTGATCGACCAGGGCGCGGACAGCGGCCCAGCGCGAGCGATCGTTGGAGCTGAACGTCGGCATGGCGCGCGGCGCCGTCGCCGGCCATTTGCGGCGCGGATGATCGGGATCGTTCGGCCAACTCTCCGACAGCCCCGGTTCGTAGACCAGCTGCGCCGACAAAACGCGGCCGACGGCCATCGCCGCCGCCGTCACGATCAGCAGCACGCACACCATTCGGGCCAGGGGAGGACTCGCGGCGTCGGGAGTATTCATGGATTTGGTGGGGAGGTTTTGTCCGCTATGCTGTATGTGTCCTCATCGCGGCTGGTGTACGCGATCACCAACTCGGCCAAAAAGCCGATCGACATCATCTGAGCGCCGAGCAGCAGGGCGGCGAGGGCGTAGATGAGCAACGGTCGTTCGTGCAACGGAAGAAACGCATCGGGATACCACAGCCGGACGAGCCAGGTGACGCCGAGGTAAAGCAGGCCGAGGCTGCCGAGCAGGAAACTGACCAGGCCAAGGCCGCCGAGCATGTGCTGCGGTCGCTGGCCGAACCCCGTCAGAAACTTGACCGTCAGCAGATCGAGGAAGCCCTTGACGAAGCGGCGCACGCCGTACTTGGAGTGACCGAAGCGGCGCGGCCGGTGATTGATCTCGATCTCGCCGACGCGGAAGCCGCGCGCCGCCGCCAGCACCGGGATGAAGCGATGCAGTTCGCCGTACAGTCGGACTTCGCGGAACACCTCGGCGCGATAGCACTTCATACCGCAGTTGTGATCGTGCAGACGGACGCCGGTCAAGAAGCTGACCATGAAGTTGAAGACGCGGCTGGGAAATACCTTGTGCCAGGGATCGAGTCGCACACGCTTCCATCCGCTGACAACATCGAGCCGCTCGCCCTCCTTGCCCTCGTCCAGCATCGCCAGGAAGCGCGGGATCTCAGCGGGATCGTCTTGCAGATCGGCGTCGAGGGTGAGGATGACGTCGCCGCGCGCCGCGCGAAATCCCGCCGACAACGCCGCTGCCTTGCCGAAATTGCGGCGAAAGCGAATGCCGTGGACTTGTCCATGCACGCGCGCCAGTTCCGCGATGAGCTGCCAGGAACCGTCGCGGCTGCCGTCGTCCACGAACAGCACTTCCAGATCGAGCTGCGCCGCCCGCGCCACTCCGGCGATCTCGGCGTGCAGCGCCAGGAGGCTGTCGCTCTCGTTGTAAACCGGAATGACGATTGAAATCACGATGGCTCCCGCCGTCAGGTGCGGGGCGTTCGTGCCACCGCTCGTGTTTTTTTAGGGATTGTTCGCTAAATTGGGGATTTTTCGACCCCTTCTGACATTCTGTTTTATCTGTACATGCGTATAATAAAAGAGGAGAAGAGATCCTTGATATGGGTGCCTCATGGACAATCAAACGATCGCACGCAAGCTGAACGATTACGCGATTTATCTGGAAGGCGAGGACTCGAACGTCTACCGGGTGCGCGCCTACCGCCGGGGCGCGGCGACGGTGCTGGCCCAGGAGCGTTCGCTGGCCGACGTGGTGAAGGAGAAGGGTCGGGCGGGCCTGGAGGAGCTGCCGGGTATTGGTGCCAGCCTGGCGTACACCATCGAGGGCCTGGTGCGCACCGGCGCGTTTCGCACGCTGCGGCCGGATTGCGGGCACGTCGATCCGGAGCGTCTGCTGACCAGTCTGCCGGGCGTCGGCCGGCAATTGGCGCACGTGCTGCACGAGGAACATGGCATCTCGACGCTGGAAGAGATGGAGCGCGCCGCCCACGACGGCCGGCTGGCGCGGGCCGGCGTCGGGCCGAAACGACTGCGCGGCCTGATCGACGCTCTGGCCGGACGGCTGCGCCGCAGTCGTCTGCCGGAGCCGATCCACGGCGAGCCGTCTGTGACGGCTCTCTTGGCCATCGACGAGGAGTATCGGCGACAGGCCGGCGGCGATACGTTGCGGATGGTGACGCCGCGACGCTTCAATCCGGAGCATGAGCCGTGGCTGCCGCTGTTCGTCACCGACCGCGACGGCTGGCGCTTCCGGGCGTTGTTCTCCAACACCGCCCTCGCTCACCGGCTGAACAAGACGCACGATTGGGTGGTGGTTTCGTTCCACGACGGATTCAACTCCAGTCAGCGCACGGTGGTGACGGAGACGCGCGGCGAGCTGCGTGGCCTCCGCGTGGTGCGCGGCCGTGAGCGCGAATGCAGGGCGTACTACCAGGAGCATGCGCCGGTCCCGACGGGGCCGGACAGCGCCGCGTGATGGTTGCGTCATGGACTGCTTCTCCCTTCGCCTTGGAAGCAGCAAGAGGAGGCCGATCCAATGCGGCGAGCCACACACGCTCATCTATTCTGCCTTCGGATGGTCTGAGACCATGACGGGCGCAGATTTTCTGCCTCTGTCCCATCATCTCGCGGCCGCCTCGTCGGAGCCCGAATGGCGAACCGCCGTCGGCCGGGCTTATTACGCGGCCTTCTCAAAGCGACAGAACGATAATTCTCGTGGATTTCGCGCAGAGAATCCCGGTCCTTCCCGCTTGGATCCATAGGGGAAAAAGCTCCTTACCGTCGCGCGTGGGACGTTCCAGCGCCGTGGGGATCGCTGGCTCTTGCACGAGGTGAACCGCACGTTCGACGACTCGCTCTTGAAGAAGCCGAACGAGATCGCCGGCTTGACGGAGGTCGAGCTGCGGAGTGCGGAGCGTCGCGTCATTACCCTGTGATTCGTAGATGGGGATGGTGTCGCTTCGCCGAATGAACTGTCCCCCATCGCTTTTTGCTAAAGAATGGGAGGATTCTATGAGCATTTACCGTCTTCTCCCGGTCCTTGCCGTCCTGTGTGCATCGGCTGCGTTGCCGGCGATGCGCGCCGACGACCTGCCCAGTGATGCCGTCAAACGGATCAAACAGTTTGAAGCCGAGGCCGAGGCTATCCGCAACAAGGCGGACACAGAGGTCAACGCGCGCCATGACAAGCTCATCGCCGACCTGGAAAACCTGAAGAAGGAATACACCAAGTCCGGCGACCTTGATGCTGCCTTGGCGATTCGCGAGCGCATGCGGCAGCTCAAGGAGAAGCCGGAACCCGTCGGCGAGGTGCGCCGCTTCGAGGGGCATGAGGCACCTGTCTTGGCCGTGGCTTTTTCCCCGGACGGCCGCCTCGCTGTCTCCGGTACCGCGGGGGGGGAAAATGCCTCTACCATTCGGCTCTGGGACGTGAGGACGGGCGCCAAACTGCGCAGCCTGGATGGTCACAGAAATAATGTGCACGCGTTGGCCTTCTCCCCGGATGGGAAACGGGTTCTGTCGTGCAGTGCGGACAATACCGTGCGCCTTTGGAATGCGGAGACCGGCAAGGAGCTGAAGCGTCTGGAAGGGCACAGCACGCCCGTCAATGATATCGTCTTCTCCCCGACGGCAAGCGGGCACTTGGCGGCAGCGCGGACAAGACCGTGCGGCTCTGGGATCTGGAGAGTGGTAAGGAGCTCCTCAAACTGGGGGGACACAACACCGCTGTCCCGCGCGTGGCTTTTTCCCCGGACGGCGGCCGGGCACTCTCCGGCGGCCACCACCCGGACCAGCGCATCTTCCTCTGGAACCTCGAAACCGGTGCGCTTCTGAAAACCTTGGAGGGCCACGCAGGCCATGTGCATGGGGTTGCCTTCTTGCCGGACGGCCAATGGGCTGTTTCTTGCGCCTTCGACGGGACCATTCGCCTATGGGACCTGGAGAGCGGCAAGCAAACCGTAGAGATCAAGGCTCCCAGGGAAATGCACGCGCTCGCTCTATCTGCAGATGGCCGCCGTCTGGTCACCGCGGCGTTTGACCAGACGGTCCGACTCTGGGACCTGGATGCCGGCAGGGAATTGCAGTGCTTCTTCTGGCATACGGGGAGGGTGTTGTCTGTAGCGCTCTCGCCTGATGGACGCTACGCCCTCTCCGGCGGAGACGACAGGACCATGCGCCTGTGGCGGCTTCCCGACCCCGAACCGCTGCCCAGGGAACTCAAGCTAACCGAAAGACAGCTCGACGCGCTTTGGACTGACCTGGCTAGCGACGAGGGCGCCAGGGCGTACGCCGCGGCACGGCTGCTGCGGGCCGACCCGGCGCGGTCGGTGCCGTTCCTGCGGGAACATATGAAGCCGAACGAGCCAGGCCCGGACGAGAAGAAGCTGCAACAGCTCGTCGCCGAGCTGGACGCCGAGGAGTTCGCGAAGCGCGAGGCAGCCATGAAGGAGCTGGAGCGACGTGGGCGGCAGGCGGAGCCGGCGTTGCGGGCAGCGTTGGCTGCCGCCCCATCGGCGGAGCTCCGTCGCCGCGCGGAGCGGCTGCTGAAACTCCTCGGCGAGGGCCGGCCGCTAACTCTGGGGCAGCAGCGCGACAGGCGGGCGGTGCGCGTTCTGGAGCAGGCCGGCACACCTGAGGCCCACAAGCTCCTCGAGGCACTGGCGAAGGATTCGCGCAGCTGGTGGACCGCGCAGGAAGCCAGGGAGGCGCTCGAGCGCCTGGATCGGCGCGGCCAGAAACCCTGACGGGCAAGGCGGCCGTGAGCGCCGCGCCCGCCAGAGCGGCCTAAGTTCAAATTGCCCAACGGATCATTCAGACGCTCGCCGTCGCGAGCCAGCAGCCCTTGCGCACTCAAATCCCGGATGCGATGCGCATCTACGAACGAGACGTGCTCGGCGATGTCACCTGGCAGCAACCCTGACTTTGGAAGCACGATCTCCTGGCCCCGTCGAGTCCGGCTGGTTCAATTCCCGCGCCGGATGGTACAATCTCAAATCGGTGGCTTTGCGAAGGCATTTCCGTCGAGGTGGCCGTGTCTGAAGTCATTCCCGTCAAGAGCGCCCAAACGCTCAGCGTCGCCGACGCGCAGGCGATTGTTCTGCGGCACGTTCGGCCGTTGCCGCCCGAACCGATGGCGCTGACCACGGCCGCGCTCGGACTCGTGCTCGGCGGCGATGTTGTCAGCGATCTGGACATGCCGCCCTACGACAAGGCGATGATGGACGGTTACGCCGTGCGCTGCGCCGACCTGCCGAAAGGACAGGGAACGCTCGACGTGGTCGAGGAAATCACCGCCGGTCACGTGCCGCGCGTCGCGCTGAAAAAGGGCGAATCCAGCCGCATTATGACGGGAGCGCCGGTGCCGCCGGGGGCGGACGCCGTCGTGATGGTGGAGCGAACGCGGCTGCTCGGCGAGCGCGTCGAGATCAGCGATCGTCCCCCGCATCCGGGACAGAACATTTTGCCGCGCGCCGCGGAGATGCATCGCGGTGATACCGTGATTCCCGCCGGCACCATGATTCGGCCACAGGAGTTCGGCGTCCTCGCCACGGTCGGCCGCACCACGGTCGCGGCGCATCCGCCGCCGCGCGTCGCCATTCTGTCCACCGGGGATGAGTTGGTCGAGCCGGGGCAAACGCCGGATTCGGGACAGATCCGCAACAGCAACGGCACGATGTTGGTGGCCCAAGTTTGCCGGGCCGGCGGCGTGCCGCGCTATCTCGGCATCGGCCGCGATGATCCCGCCTTTTTGCGACCGCTCATCTGTGACGGACTGAAGTCGCACGTCTTGCTCTTGTCCGGCGGCGTCTCGGCCGGCAAGCTCGATCTGGTGCCGGGCGTGCTGCGTGAAGCCGGCGTCGCCGCCCATTTTCACAAGGTCGAGCTGAAGCCCGGCAAGCCGGTGTTTTTCGGCACGGCGCAGCGCATCGGCAACGGCGGCGAGCCGACGCTGGTTTTCGGGCTGCCGGGCAATCCAGTCAGCGTGCTGGTTTGCTTCGAGTTGTTCGTGCGTCCCGCTCTGCGCCGCCTGCGCGGCCACGTCGATCCGGGGCCGCGCTTCGTGTCCGCCGTGCTGAGCGAGGACTTCGCCTATCGCACGGATCGGCCGACGTATCATCCGGCGCGGTTGGAGACCGATGCCGGACGCTGGAGCGTGCATCCGGTACCGTGGATCGGCTCGGCGGATTTGCGCGCCCTGACGCAGGCCAACGCCCTGATGCTGTTTCCGCCCGGCGACAAACGACACCGTGCGGGGCAGTCGTTCGAGGTGTTGAGTTTGGAATAGGCGAGCGGGGGGCGTAAGCCCCCTGTTGCGAACCAACAGGGGGCTTACGCCCCCCGCTCGCCAGGACAGGGAGAACAATCGCATGCCCAGCCCGGAAATCGCCCTCGCACCGCAGGAGAGCACCCGGCCGCGCACGCAGCCGCATACCGTCGCGCCCGGCTCGCCGCGCCCGCGCGTCGGCCTCCGTGTGCTTCTCCTGGCGCTGACGAGCGCCGTGCTTCTGTGGCTGTGTTATTTCCCCCTCGCCTGGGGCTGGCTTGCCTGGGTGGCGTTGGTTCCCTTCCTCGCCCTGGTCCGCAGCTCGGCCCGCCGCCGGACGATTTACCTCAGCGCCTGGCTCGGCGGGTTCGCGTTCTATCTGCCGGCGATGCAGTGGATGCGCGTCGCCGACCCGCGCATGTACTTCACCTGGATCGGCCTGGCGTTCTACTGCTCGCTCTATTTCCCCCTCGCCCTGTATCTGATGCGCTTCCTCGACCGCCGCACACCGCTCCAGTTTCTCGTCACCGTTCCTGTCGTGTGGGTAGCGCTGGAGTTTCTCCGCTCGACGTTCATCACCGGCTTCTCATGGTATCTGCTCAGCCACACGCAGCACGATTTTTTACCGCTGATCCAGATCGCCGACGTGACCGGCGCCTACGGCGTCAGTTTCCTTGTCGCCGCCGTCAACGCCGTGCTCTTCGAGCTTTTGTGGAGCCGGCAAGCGTTCCGTGCCTGGCTCGCCGGCGCGGACGCGCGGCCGCGCGGGGGACGAAGCGGACTGCTGGCGCAGGCGCTCGTCGTGCTGGTGGCGCTGGCGGGCACGGCGGGTTACGGCTTCTGGCGGCTGGGGCAGGACACCTTGACGCCGGGTCCGCGCCTGGCGCTGGTGCAGGGCAACCTCGATCAGCGCCTGAAAAATCAGAGCGCCGTCGAAGAGGAGGCCGCCCGGCAAGTGGTCCTGCATTTCATGGACCTCAGCGATCTCGCCGTGTCGTATCGGCCCGACCTGATCGTCTGGCCGGAGACGAGTTCGCCCGATCCCTGGATCGTCGAGGCGGACGGCTCGCCGATCGAGCAGAGCCGCAAGTCGGCTCGCAACATGGCCACGCGCTGGCGCACCAACCTGCTCATCGGCGTCAACTCGACCAACCGCTCCGACGACCATCCGCCGCGCCGCTACAACTCGGCCATCCTGATCGAGCCGGGCGGCGTCATGAACAATCGCTACGACAAGATCCATCGCGTGCCCTTCGGCGAATACGTGCCGCTGCGCGACGTGCTGCCGTGGATGAACAACTTCGCTCCCTACGATTTCGATTACAGCGTCTGGCCGGGGCAGGAACACACACGCTTCCCGCTGGTCGATCCGGCCACGAAGCGACGTTTCACGTTCGGCGCTCTCATTTGCTACGAGGACACGGACGCCGAGGTGGCGCGGCCTTACGGCGGCGGCGACGGCCTGCCGCCGGCGGACTTCCTGCTCAACATCTCCAACGACGGCTGGTTCGACGGCACCAGCGAGCACGACGAGCATTTAGCCGTGTGCCGCTTCCGCGCCGTCGAGTGCCG
>DATBGU010000134.1:0-53556 GCA_036557825.1 Gemmataceae bacterium | reverse complement strand
CCGATTGCTGATGCTTAACTCGCCGAGCAATCCGACCGGCTCCGTTTACACAAGACGAGAGCTGGAAGCGCTGGCCGACGTGGTGTTGGAGAAGAACTTGGCCGTCCTCAGCGATGAGATTTACGAGCGGTTGGTGTTCGGCGACGCCAAGGCGACGTGCTTCGCCACGCTGCGTCCCGGCCTCGCCGAGCGCACCATCACCATCAGCGGAGCGAGCAAGAGCTACGCCATGACCGGCTGGCGCATCGGCTGGGCGCTGGGGCCTGCGCCGGTCATCAAAGCGATGGGCAACGTCCAAAGCCAACAGACGGGTTGTCCGTGCAGCATCAGCCAAGCCGCGGCGTTGGCCGCTGTCGAGGGCGATCAGGAGTGCGTCGAGCGCATGCGCCGCGAATTCGAGGCGCGGCGCGATCTCGTCTGCGGCCGGCTGAAGAAGCTGCCGGGCGTCAAGAGTTTCCTTCCGCAAGGGGCGTTCTACGCTTTCTTCGACGTGTCCGCCCATTTCGGCCGCATTTTGGCCGGTCGCCAAGTTGAGGATTCGACCTCCTTCTGTCAGGCGGCGCTGGAGTGTGCGCATGTGAATCTTGTTACGGGGGCGGCCTTCGGCGCCGAGGGCTACGTGCGGCTGTCCTACGCCGCCGGCCGCGAACAGTTGCAGGCGGGACTGGATCGGTTGGAGCAGTTTCTCAAATAGTCCGCAGTCCGTAGTTCGCAGTCCGCAGCAAAGACAACCGATGGTTTTTGCTGCGGACTGCGGACTACGGACTGCGGACTATGGAGTGCATCATGGCCTCTCCTTCCTCGAATCCGGCGAACGGCTCGCAGAGCGTGCTGCTCTTGAGCGAAGAGGACGTGCGCCGATTGCTGACCATGGACATGGCGCTGGAAACGGTCGAATTGGGGCTGCGTAAGCTGGCCCTCGACGAAGCGCAGAACACGCCCCGCGCGCGCGTCCAGACCGACCACGCCATGCTGCACGTCATGTCGGCGGCGGCCAAGTCGCTGGGAGTTATGGGGGCCAAACTCTACGCGACCACTCGCAAACATCCGCCGTGCTTCCTGCTGCCGCTCTTCGACGGGAAGACGGGCGCGCTCTTGTGTCTGATGCAGGCCGACTATCTCGGCCAGATGCGCACGGGAGCGGCCAGCGGCGTCGCCACGCAGTTCATGGCCCGGCCCGACGCCACCGAGGTCGGCGTCTACGGCAGCGGCAAGCAAGCGCGCACGCAAGTCCAAGCTGTCTGCCGCGTCCGCCGCATCCGGCAGGTGCAAGTCTACAGCCCCAACGAGGAGCGCCGCCGCCGCTTCGCCGCCGAGATGAGCGAACTGTGTCAAACCGAGGTCGTGCCGGTATCGCGGCCGGAAATGGCCGCCGAGAAGAAAGACATCATCATCACCGCCACCACCAGCCGCGAGCCGGTGCTGACCGGCCAGTGGATCGCCGAGGGCACGCATCTCAACGCCGTCGGCTCCAACTTCCTGAGCAAGTCCGAACTGGACACCGTGGCCGTGCGCCGCTGCGCCGTCATCGCCGTGGACAGCAAGGACCAGGCGCGCATCGAGGCGGGCGATTTTCAGCAGCCACTGGAGGATGGTTCGCTGCACTGGGCCGACGTGCGCGAACTAGGCCAGATCATCGTCGGCCGTTACGCCGGCCGCAAGCATCCGCAGGACGTGACGCTGTTCAAATCGCTGGGCATCGCCATCGAGGATGTGGCCGTCGCCGCTCGCGTCTTCGCCCGCGCTCGGGATGAGGGCGTCGGCCGCGCGATCGAGTGGTGAAAAGCGTGCGTTCGCCCAAGGGCGACGGAGATCACTTGTTGCTTTCGGTGGGAGCGGCGCGCGGCAGATCCTTGTGGCGGTTCATGCCTCGGTCCTTGTCGCCGCCGCAACCGGACAGCAGCGCCAGCGGCAGCACCATCAGCAGAAGATACGCGATTCGTTTCATGGCTCCTCCCGGTTGGAACGGCAGTTTGGGGAAATGCAACAGGGCCAGTCGTGACGAACACGACCGGCCCTGCATTGTCCGAGAGTAAGGCGGACGAGAGGCCGCTTACGGCTTCTTTTCCGTGGCCTTCGTGGTGCTGGGGCTGGTGGAGCTGGTGCAACCCACGGTGCCGGCGCAAATGAAAGCAACGACGAGGAGCAACGCGATCAGCTTCTTCACGGTGAGACCGTCCTTTCAACTTTTTCGTACAGTTCCATCAAACCCCCGAGACATTCAGGGGGTAGACCAGGGGATTCGCCCCTTCTCGTTCGTTAAGGAAGTTTATGGTACGGCCGAGGCGCGCCGAGGGCAAGCCTCGCCAGCTGTTTTCTCTCGAAGCAAGGTTACTTGTTGTCTTTCTTCTCGACCGATTCCTTGACTTTCTCGGCCCCTTCCTTGACTTTCTCAGCCCCTTGCTTGACTGCCTCCTTGGTCCCTTCCTTGACTTTTTCAGCCCCTTCCTTGGTTCCTTCCTTGACCTTCTCAGCCCCTTCCTTGATCTTCGACTTGAGGTCGTCGGCCGGCTTGGTGGTGACCGTCGGCTTCTTGGTGTCGGCCGGCGGGCAGCCGGTGATCAGACCGATCAGGCCGCCGACGGCGAACAGAACAAGCAACTTCTTCATGGTGCGATCATCCTTTCACGTCGGAGGTTGAGCGGCTTGGGGCTGGATGGCTTCACCAATCCTGGCCCACGAGCAAGTCGCATTATTCCGTTCATTTAAGGGTTTGATAGTACAGCAGGGGCCAGTGACAAGCAAGCCCCCGCTGTCTGATTTCTCGACGGGAGACTACTTGTCGCCCGGCTTCTTGTCGCTGGGCTTCTTGTCTTCGGGCTTCTTGTCTTCGGGCTTCTTGTCTTCGGGCTTCTTGTCTTCGGGCTTCTTGTCTTCGGGCTTCTTGTCGCTGGGCTTCTTGTCTTCGGGCTTCTTGTCTTCGGGCTTCTTGTCTTCGGGCTTCTTGTCTTCCTTCTTGGTGGTGACGGGCGCCTTGGTGGTCGCCTTCTTGGTGTCGGACGGCGGGCAGCCGGTGATCAGACCGAGCAGGCCGCCAACGACGAGCAAAGCGAGCAACTTCTTCATGGTGAGGTCTTCCTTTCGAGAGAAACTCGGTGAGCACGAAAGCTCTCCGCCGCGCGCCCCGATGGCGCACGAGATAAATGTAGGATGCGCCGCTCGTGAAATTATTCCCGAAAAATTCTTCTCTCCGGCAATGAAATGAGCAAGTGCCTTCCAGCGAAGGACTTTATGCTGGCATGGGGCTTACCTTCCGCGTAAGGTAAACACTCGCTCGTTCCCGACCAGCCCGAAGCGCCAGCGAGGGCCACCCTCGCTGGCGCTTCGGGCTGGTCGGGAAACCGAGTCCGCTTTTTTTCCGCCGGGCAGGGAATAAATCGCCTTGGCGCGGGTTCATGCTTACTGAGGGACATGCACCATGGGGGAGCTTGGCAGTCCACAGACGGTACAGAGGCTCGTCGAGGACCACTACGTCGCCCTCTATCGCTATGCCTACCGCCTGTCCGGTTCGTCCGCCGACGCCGAGGATCTGACGCAAGAAGCGTTCTGCAAGGCCCAGTGCAACTTCGGCCAGCTGCGCGATCCGTCGCGCGCCAAGCCGTGGTTGTTCAGCATCCTGCGCAACGCCTACCTGCATCGCGTCCGCGCCGACCGGCAGCAACCGTGCGTCCCGCTCGAAGGCGTCGGCGACCTGGCCGAACCGCTGCCCGATCCGCTGCCGGAGATCGATCCGGAGCGCTTGCAGCACGCCCTGGACGAACTGCCCGAGGCGTTTCGGACGCCGATTATTCTGTACTATTTCGAGGATTTTGGTTATCGAGAGATCGCCGAGCAGATGGATCTGCCGATCGGTACGGTGATGTCTCGTCTGGCGCGGGCCAAGAGCTATTTGCGCGGCCGACTCCTGGAGCCGGCCGCCGCCCTAGCCAATGGCCGCGGCTCCCGGAGGGCGACGGATGGATTGTAGAACCGCCCGACTCTTGCTCGACTTCGCTCGGCCGCAGGCGCTCGAACTGCAGGCCGACGACGCCGGTGCGCTTCAGAACCACCTCGATCGTTGCCCCGATTGTCACGGCCTGGCGCGCGGCGAACGCCAACTCGACGAGCACCTTGGGAAAGCCGTGCGCCAGGTCGAAATTCCGGCCGGTCTGCGCGATCAACTGCTGTCGCGTCTGGAAGCGGAGCGCGGCGACTGGCACCGCCGGCGCTTCGCGCACGCCGCGCGCCTGACCGTCGTCGCCGCCGCCGCTGCCTTGTTGCTGGGATGGGCCGGCTGGCACTGGATCGTCAATCGCCGGCCGCCGCCGATCAATCCGGCCCAAATGGTCGAGAACTTCAACGAACGCGCCATCGAGGAGAAACGCACGCAGGCCGAGGAAGCGCTCAAACGTATGGGGGTGGATACGCCCCTGCCGCAACTCAATTACAATCTGTTGCTGACCTGCTCTCCCACCTTGGGGGAACTACCTGGCTACCCAGACCAGCGGGTGCCGTTGCTGGTGTTCGTTCAGAACCACCACCGCGCCTGGGTGTACGTGATCGCGGCCCACCAAGTTCCCAACAACGTGCCTTCCCCGCTCGGCGAGGGAACCTACAAGCTGGACATTGTGACGACCGAAGGGGAGGCGTACAAGTTCCTCGTCATCCACGACGGCGACAGCCTGGAATGGCTGCGCCCGCCCGAACCGGCGGCGACGTAAACATGGAGCGAGAAAACCAGCCCGAAGCGCCAGCGAGGGCCGCCCTCGCGGGAGTTTCGGGCTGGTTGTTGGAAAACCACATCTCAGACGGTTTTGGATTTCCCTTTTTTCGCTTCGCCATTCATTCGGATTTCGAGCTTCGGATTGCGGATTTCCGATTCGATGTGTTCGACGATCGCCGTCGCTACATCCACGCCGGTCGTCTTTTGAATGCCTTCCAATCCCGGTGACGAGTTGACCTCCATCACCATCGGCCCTTCGTCCGATTCGATCAGATCGACGCCGGCCACGGTCAAACCGAGGCAGCGCGCCGCGGCCAGCGCGGTCCGGCGCGATTCGGCCGGCAAGCGAACTTTGCGCGTTGTGCCGCCGCGATGGATGTTCGAGCGGAATTCGCCGCTCACGGCCTGACGTCGCATGGCCGCCACCACTTTGCGACCGACCACCAGGGCGCGGATGTCCGAACCGTTGGCCTCCTTGATGTATTTCTGAATGAGGATGTTCTGCTCCAGGCCGTGGAAGGCCTCGATGACCGAATGAGCCGCCATCGCCGTCTCGGCCAACACTACCCCGATGCCCTGCGTCCCTTGCAGGAGTTTGACCACCACCGGCGGACCTTCGACCTGCTCGATGCAGTCGGGCACGTGTTCGGCCTGACGCGTGTACACTGTCGGCGGCAGGCCGATGTCGTGCCGGCTCAACAATTGCAGACAGCGCAGCTTGTCGCGCGATCGGGCGATGGCCTGCGATTCGTTCAGACAGTAGACGCCCATCATCTCGAACTGGCGGACGACGGCGAGACCGAAGTAAGTGATCGAGGCGCCGATGCGCGGGATGACAGCATCGACCGGCCCGACCGGCGCGCCCTGGTAGAGCAACTCGGGGTTGCGGCGGCTGACGCGGATGTCGAATTGCAAGGTGTCGAGCACGCATACATCGTGGCCGCGCCGCTGGGCCGCCTCAAACAAGGCCCGCGTGCTGTACAGCGCCTCTTGCCGCGACAGGATGACAATGCGCATGGGAGAGTCCTCATTCCGTTTACCCACAAACCAGCCCGCAGCGCCAGCAAGGGACAACCCTTGCTGGCGCTGCGGGCTGGTGCGGAAGCGCGTTATTCCGTGGCTCGCTTCTTCAGCAGATACTTGCGGCCGACATCGACGAAGAAATCGCCGGTCAGCGCTTCGCGGCCGAGAATCATGCGGTAACGCATGCGCGACCGATTGGTGATCGTGATGTGGATGCGCTTGTGGACGGGTCCGATGCGCACCGCCGTCTCGACGACCGGCCGTTCTTCGTGAATGCCGCCGGTGTTGCGGACGACGGCCATGCGCAGCACCGGCGTGCAGATGCGCGTGAAGCGGCCCGGATGGCGGCGGTCCAGCGCCAAAAACAACGTCGCCATCAGTTCGCCGCCGGCGGTTTCGACCAGTTCGTAGCGGACCACGTCCAGCGCGGAGGTACGCGCTCCCGTGTCGATCTTGACGCGGATGCGCCGCAGATCCCATTCGGTGAACTCCAGGTACTCCTTCCAGCCGATGCGGAGCAGGGATCGGGTCGGCGAGGCGACGTCGTGCGGCTGCGCGGACGGTTCCAGCATGTCGGCAATCTCCTTTGTCGGCGGTCCTCTATCGACTATCGGCGGTTGTCTTCGGCGGACGGCCGAGGGCCGATAGCCGATGACCATTGGTCGAGCGTCGTCGCCACTGCTGCCATTGCAGCACGGCCAACACCGCCACCACGATTCCGGTCAAAAAACTGACAGTCAAATGACGCCAGTCGGGCAGCGCATCGGCCGACTGCGCCATCGGAGGGAGCGGAGCCTGAACGGGGAAGTTGTCCATCTGCTTCCCCGTGAACGCACCGGCGGCGACGCCACCGACCTCATTGGCCGCCAGGCCGATCCCCGGAGGCAGGAGCGCGCCGCGCGGAGCCAGCGCCCACAGCAGTTGCGCCTGAAGGCGCTGGTTCTCTCCCGATTGCGACGGGTCCACGAACAGTTGCTCGTAAGCGGGCAGGGCGTCTCGAAGGATGCGATGATGCCGGCGAAGGTCGCGATTGGCCCAGCCGAATTTATCGAGAGCGTCCAGAACCGAGAAGGCCCACTCAATCTGTCCCCGGACGTTCAGAAGTTCGCCGTACAGCCAAAACAGCCGATTATCGAGCGGACGCCCCAACAAGAGTTGGAGAACGATCATCTCGGCATCGGCCGGCAACTGGTTCACCTGCTCGAAGGCGATGCCGCCCGCCTCGTACTCGCCGTCCCGGCCGACGAATTGCACTTTGGGGAACAGCTCGTAGAAGCGCGGAAACTCCGCGGCGGGCCGGCCCTGGTTGCGAATCGCCTCGCGCTGGCGGAGTTGCATCACCATCAAGGCGTACTCCTCGGCGCGGTGATACCAGCTGCGTTCCCAGCGATTCCATCCCGGCCACAGATCCGGCCAGGCACGCAACGCTTGTCGCTGCGTGTCGATGGCACGCTGCAACAAGGTTTCATCTTCCTGGTAGGCGCTGGCCAGGTTCAGCAGCAGCAAAAACCGCGCGGGGTGATCGCGCGGCACGGCGCGGAGCGATTCTTCGAGCGCCTCCCGCGCCGCGTTGAACCGTCCCAGGCGCAGGAGACAAGCGCCGAGGTTGACGCGATCCGTTGGGCTGAGCGTGCCCGCGCGCTTCCGCTCTTGGAGGCTGGCCAGTTGGTTCTCGTAAGCCACGCGCAGCGAATCGGGTCCGGGCGGAAACTGCGGATTGACGGTGCGGTCATCGACCGCTCGCAACTCACCCAGGTGAAGCAGGACTTGCTTGACCGGATCGAGGCTGTTGACCTGGACATAATCGCTGGGGTACTTGCGTGGTTCGTTCAGGTTGTAAACGCCGGCGCGCAGCGGAGCCGCTTGGGTCAGTCCGCCCATCAGGATCGCCAGGCTCAGCAACGTGCGACGCATAGGCGTCACCTCATCGGACACGGTTCGTGGGGTCGCTGTACCGCCGCAACTCTTCCTCCGTGATGCGGCGGCCGCCGGACAGGTTCGTCCACAGCGTCAGCGGCGTGTAAATCAGCCCCCACGGCAGACACCACCAACCCAGCAAAAGGGACAGGATAGTGTACGGAAGTCCCTTGATCCAGCCGCGTTGTCCGCGGCGCAGACGTTTCAGGGCGCTTGGCCGGCGCAAACTCAGGAATATCAGGGAGATACAGTATTCGTAGAAAACCAGGCACTCGTCCTCGGCGGCCGGGTCCGGGTTGTCCTGTCCCTCACGCCGCATGATGGGTCATCCTGGCGGGCGCTCGATGGGTCAACGAGTTCCTGCCCGTTGCCAGGATTTATTGTAGCAAGGAGGGCGCGAAAAGCACTCGCCGCGGCGCTCTTGCGGGCGCCGCGGTGCTGCGAAGAGGGGCGGTCACGGCCCCTGGAGCTTTTTGCCTTCCATGAAGAACTCCAGTTTCTTGGTGAGATCCTTGGCGAGGTTGGCTCGCTTGAGAAACAGCAGGGCGAAACAAGTGTCCGCGATCGGCATCGAGCCGGGATAGCCGCCGGCCATCCACGTTCCGTCGGCGTTTTGATTATCGACGAGCAGTTCGCTGCCCCAGTGATACCAGTCCTTGTCGGCAATCTCGCGGCGGTTGAACAGCACGCCGCAGCGTTCGAGGGTCCACATGAAGTACATGTTGATCGGCGCGCGCTTCTTGTTGCGGGGGTTCTTCACGCCCAGTGCTTTGCCGACGTTCTGGCCGAGGAAGGCGAACGCCTTTTCGATGGCCGGATCCTCGAAGCGCTCGCTCTTGGCTCTCGGCTGCGTATGGTCGGCCGCCAATCCGAGACCGACGGCCAAACCGAGCAGGCCCGCGCCGGTCATGGCCGGAGACGAGGCGTCCGGGCGCGGCGGCGCGGAGTAGTGATAGCCCCAGCGGCCGTTCGGCCACTGGCTGGTGCGGAAGCGGCGAACGATCAGGGCCAGCGCCCGCTCCAACGGCAGATTGTGTCGTTGGGCCGCCGACAGGCCGAGGATGGCGAACTGCGTGTTTGAGTTGTCCGAGCCGTCTGCACCCGGCATCTTGTGCGATTTCTCCGGCGGCTGCAGGGCCGGCAGGCCGCTCAGGTTCGGCGGCAGACGAGTCAGGGCCTTCTTGAACGCCTCGGGGTCGGTCCTTTTTTTGTCGATCGGAGGGGTGCTGTCGGGGGGCAGGAGCTTCGACTCGGTGGAATCGCCCTGAATGCTCTTGTCCGGCGGCGCGGCGGGCGCCTGCGTAATGAAGCCCGGCGGGGCGGACCCGTTCGTGCCGCCGACGAACAGATCCATCGAGCTTTTCGGCCGCGTCTGCTGCATCACCAGCAGCAGGTCGGATTCTTGAGCGGGGCTGAGGTTGGGGCACTGATAGGTCCAACCGCCGCCCGGCGTCTGCCCGGCCACGAGGCGCACAGCGCAGGTTTGAATCAGTTTCTCGTCGGCGGGGTCGGCGAGCCGATCCAGAAAGAGAATGACGAGGGCGAGGTCGTAGGTTTGGTTCAAATTGGGAAGGGCCTTGCGGACGTGATGCGCAGCTTTCTGCACGCGAATGTCGTCGGCCGGCACGCCGCATTCGAGCAACGTCAGTGCCGGGAGGGCGGCCAACCCGACGCGGCCTCCCCAACTGCCGTTGGGATGCTGATGCGTCTTCAACCATTGGACGCCGCGGTCGATGGCCTTGTTGACCTGTTCCTGTTCTTCCGGCGGCAGCCAGGATGCGCGCTCCGCCTCCGGTGTCGGCGTCGGCAGCGACGGCGGATCACCCAACAGCGGCGGATCATTGCGACGTCCCGGCTCCGGCGGGGGAGGAGGCGGAGCGCTGTCCCCATTGGGCGGCAGCAGCCGCGGAGCATCGGCGGGCGCGGGATTCGATGTCGCGGAGTTCGCGTCGTCCGGCGCGAGCGTCGAAGCCTGAATGGAAGCGTCCTGCGCCGCCTTACGGGTGGCGAAGTAGACAACTAGACCGCTGGTGGCGCCCATCACCAACAGCAGACCGCCGAGCACGACGCCGATCCATACCGCTTGCCGGTTGGGAGCGCGGACCGGTTTCTCGTGCCACACGGGGTTGAGGGGGGGAGTTTCGGCGCGCGGCATCGGCGGCGTTTGCGTCAGCCCCTCGACCACCGGGGCGGGACTTGGCGTCACACCGTTGCTCGGCCCGGTGGACGCATCCGGCGGCACCGCGAAGGATCGGCCGCAGCGCGAGCAAAGGACGCGATGTCCCACCGTGAGCGGTTTCGAGGTTTTTAGGTGTTTGGCGCAGTGCGGGCAGATTATCTTGGTAGCAAGCATGGCGACTCTTTCGGCTGGGAGACACGGTTCCACCGTTGCGGTGTCTCCCGTTACTTTAGCCACCATGCCGAGGGCAGAGCAAGGAAAATCGGCTCTCGGCAGACGACCAGCCCGCAGCGCCAGTAAGGGCAACCCTTGCTGGCGCTGCGGGCTGGTCTGTTACGAGTTCTGCACGCTCTGAAACAGTTCGGCCATCTTCATGCCCAGGCCGAGCGAGATGCGGTAGAGCGTTTCGATCGAGGCCGAGTTCTTGCCCAGTTCGATCTGCGACAAATAGCCAAGCGAAACGCCGGTGCGCTGGGCCATCTGCGCGAGAGTCAGGCCGAGCGCTTTGCGCCGTTCGCGGATGACCGACCCCAGCGATTCACGCAGCGCCTCTTCCGACATGCGCAGCAGTCCGCGGCCCTCCAGACAGCGCGTGACCACGCGCTGTAGGTGCGAGACCTGGAACGGTTTGGTCAGGTAGTCGTAGGTGCGCGCCCGCAAACAGCTAAGGGCGCTGTCGATGGAGGGATAGGCCGTCACGACGATAATGCTGGCGTCCGGCTGCGTCTCGCGGACCCACTCGAGCACCTGCGTCGATTCCAGTCCCGGCAGCACGTAATCGAGAACGATGACGTGATAGGACCGCGATTGAAGGACTTCCTGAACGCGCGCCGGATCGGAGACGGTATCGACCTTGAAGGCGCTGGAGCCGAGCGCGGCCTGGATCATGCGGCAAATGGATTCGTCGTCGTCCAGCACGAGGATGCGCACTTCGCTGGCGCAGTGCAACCCGGACATCTCCTGGCCGTCGGGATGGCTTGGAGCGGCGGCGGAGTGTACGGGACCGGCGGGGCTGACACGGACACTGACCACGGCGAACTCCTTCACTGGGCGGAATCGGGCAGGTTGGTTCAACTGGTCCTTGTCACGGCGGCGAGGCAAGGCAACGCGCGGTCGAGCGCCGTCCGGACTGCGCGGACCAATTCTTCGGGGCGGAAAGGCTTGGGCAACAGCTCGAATTGTCGCAGGGCGCACTCTTGTTGCGTGAACTCGACGGGAACCTGCCCACTCATGAACAGCACGCGCACGTTGGCGTCCAGCACCAGCAGACGCCGGGCCAGCTCGATGCCGTTGACCTCCGGCATCAGCACATCGGAGAGCACCAGCTGAAACGGGTCGGCGGCCTCTCGATAGTTGCGCAGGGCGGCCTCGGCGCTTCCGGCCGTCTGCACGCGGTAGCCGGCCCGCGTCAGCGTCGTCGTCACGTAGTGCAGGATCATCGCATCGTCGTCCACGACGAGGATCTTCTCCATTGCGGTTTGAGCATTCTCCGCCGATCCGCAATCCGCAATCGGCAACCCGCAATCGGGAGATGCGACCGGCACGAGGATGCGGAGGAGGGCGCCGCCTTCGATCCGCCCAAGCAAATCCAGTCCGCCGCGATGGGCCGACAGGATGCCATAGGCGATGGCCAGGCCGAAACCCTTCTTGCGCGGCTTGGTGGTGAAGAACGGCTCGGCGAACAGCTGCCGGCGAATGTCCGGCGTCAGGCCGCCGCCGGTGTCGGCGACGGTGATTTCCAGATGCCGGCCCGGCTGCACGTCGCCGAACAGATCGCGCGCTTCACCGGCGCTCACCTGAAGGGGACGCACCGATACGGTGATGACGCCGGGTCCGGCGATCGCTTCGCGGGCGTTGTCCAGCGCGATGCCCAGCAGTTGACGGAGTTGTTCGGCGTCGATGGCTGCGGCGGGCAGGTCCGGCGGAATGTCGAGGTCGAGCCGCACTGCCTCGCCCAACGTGGGGCGGAGGCGTTTTTCCTCCTCGGCCAGCGCGGCCGCCAGGCCGGCCGAGCGGTTGGCGGTCGATTGCCGGCGGGCGAACAGGCGGAGTTGGTTGGTGTACTGAGCGCCGTTCTGGGCGGCGCGGTAAACCTCGGTCAGGTAGGCGTGCAGCGGCGAATGGGGCGAGATTTGCTGGGCGAGGGACAATTCACTGAAGCCGAGGATGCCGGTCAGGACGTTGCCGAAGTCGTGGGCCAGGCGGCGAACTAGCCGCGCCGCTGCTTCCAATCGCTGCTGGCGAATGCTACGGTCGAGTTGCTTCGCCCAGCGCGGCAGCGCCTCGTCGTCCCCCAGCCGGTGGATCAAGACCTGACCGGCCAGCAGCAGGGCCGACGCCTCGCCCTCGCTCCATTCGTCGCGCTCGGCGTCTTCCAACCACAATAGCCATCCGCCGCGCTCCGGCGTGCCGAGGGCGGTGAGCAGATAACTTCTCCCATCCTCGCGGCGAATAGTCAATGCGGTGCGGGCGTGCAGTGCCTGTTCGATCAAGTCCGGCCGTTCGCGCCACGGCAGCGAAACCTCGGCCGGCGACTGTCCGACGGGCGCGGGGTGAATGCTCAGCGGCATACCTTCGGGCAATATCGACCAACCCGCGACCGGCGCGGCGAAGGCCGCCGCCAACTCGCCGAGCAGATCGAACAGGTTCGGCTGGTCCTCGTTCGAGGCGATCAGCAGGCGATGGACGAATTCAAGCGCGGATCGACCGGAATCGTCCGGCGTCGTCCGCGCCTTGGGCGGCGTGGCTTGCATGCAATAAGCTTCCGTGAGAATCCCCAGCCCGATTCAAGGCTGCCAGGAATTTCAGTCCGACGGGAAACTCTAGTTCAGGAATTGATGGCGGGCCAAATCCGCAGCGGTTTTTTTCGATTGGAGGGAAACTACCAGCCCGGAGCGCCAGCGACGGGCCGAAACGCCCGTCGCTGGCGCTCCGGGCTAGTTGGGAACCCATGTCTTCGCCGCCAGCGACTTTCGATCACGACATGCCTTGCACCTTCTTGAGGGCGGCCTTGGCGGCGTCGCTGATGACTTTCTGCGGATCGCGGCTGGCGCTCGTGAGACGATCGACGGCGGCCTTGGTCGAATCGCCCAGGCCGTCGGGTCCGAGATTGCCCAGCGCCTCGATGGCGGCGACGCGCACTTCCAGCACGTTGTCGTCCATGCAGGCCATGATGCCCAGCACCGCCGTCTTGCGGTCGTCGCCCAACTCGCCGCCCATTCGGCTGATGGCGTGCAGCGCGAAGGAACGGACGAACTGATCGTTGTCTTTGAGGGCGGTGCGCAGGGCGTCCAAACCGGGGCGGGCCTCTCCCGCCATCGCGTCCAGCGCTTCGACGCAAGAGCGGCGCAGGGCGACGTCGGAGTCCTTGCCCGTCAGCGCGGCGGCGAGCGCCGGCACGGCGTCGGCGGCGTCCTTGCCCATCTCGCCCAGCGCGTCGGCGCAGCTCTTGCGGAGGTCGGTGCTATTTTTGCCGTCGGCGAGCACTTCCTTCAGTACGGGCACGGCCGGAAGCCCGTCGGGAGAGCCGATGCGTCCCAGCGCGTTGGCGCAGTAGGTGCGCGTCAGCGCTTCCAGCTTGGCGTTCTTGAGGGCGGTTTGCAGATCGTTGACGGCTTCGCGGGCGTCCTTGCCAAGCTTGCTGAGGGCGTTGGCGGCCTGACTGCGCGTTCCGCTGTGCGAATCTTTCAGGGCCAGGGCCAGATCGCCGGCCGCGGCGCGCGCTCGCCCTTTCATGTTCCCCAAGGCGCGGGCGCAGGCTTCGCGAACGGAGCCGGACTTGTCCGCGCGCATCCCCGAAGCCAGGGCGTCGCGGATCTTGTCCAGGGGGATGTCGTCGTCGTTCTGCGCCTTGGCGGCGAAGTCGCCCAGGACGGCGGCGGCGCCGGAACGGATCGTCGGCTCGCTGTTCTCGCGCACGGCGGCGATCAGCGCCGACGTCACTTTGCGGCTCTTGCGCGGCCCGATCAAGCGGAGGGCAATCAGGCCCGCCTTCCGCTTCTCCACCTCCTTGGCGTTCTGCAACAGATCCACCCATTCGGACAATTTCCTGCCCCTGAAATCGGGGTCTTCGTCCTCGGCGCGAACCGGCGCCAGCGACGCCAGGAAAGCAAGGGCCACGGCGGCCGTCAGGGTACGAGTCAGTGACATGGCGAGGGCCTCTCGGGGGTCGGAGGGATTACGTCGAGCGTCGGCGATCGCGGGCAACTGCTCTGAACATATCCGCCCGGAGCGCTCTTCGCAAGGAGTTGAGCGAAGGGGATTTGATTGCCCTTGACGGTCGCCGAAGCCGCCGCTAAGAAAGACGAGCGGTCCCGTACTCCGTAACGTCGTCTGGCAGCCTGTGGTCAATCGGCCGCAGGCATTTTTTATGTTCGTTCGGCTGTGAACACCATGGCGAGTGGCCGGCGGAAGCCGGCTGTTCGACGCACCGGCAACAGCCGGCTTACGCCGGCCGCTCGCCGGAAGCCATACCCTGTTAGGTGGATTCCATCAATGGCCTGCACCTGTGTCGTCGGTCTGCAATGGGGCGACGAGGCCAAGGGGAAGATCGTCGATCTGCTCACCGACGGCCACGCTTTCGTGGTGCGTTACAACGGCGGAGCCAATGCCGGCCATACCGTCGTCAGCGGCAATCAGACGTTCAAGCTGTCGCTGCTCCCCACCGGCGTACTGCGTCCCAATGTCCGCGCCGTCATCGCCAACGGCGTCGTCGTCTATCCGCCGCGCTACCTCGAAGAGGTCGCCAACCTGCGGCAAGCCGGCATCGCCGTCGGCGACAACCTCGTCCTCAGCGACCACGCCCACGTCATCTTCCCGTATCACCTGGAGGAAGAGCGACTCAACGAGGGCGGCGAGGGCAAGGGCATCGGCACCACCGGGCGCGGCATCGGCCCGTGCTATCAGGACAAGGTCGGCCGGCAGTTCGCCGTCCGCGTCGGCGAACTGCTGCACCCCGAACATCTGCGCGAACGGCTCGGTCCCATTGTGGAGCGGAAAAATCGCCTTCTCCGCGCCCTGAACGCCGATGCGCGCCAGTTCGACGCGGACACGCTTTGCCGCGATTATCTGACGTGCATGGAACAGATCCGCCCGCACGTCGCCGACACGACGCGCCTGCTGCACGAGGCGCTGCGCCAGGGCCAGGGCATCCTCTTCGAGGCGGCCCAGGGCAGTTTGCTCGACGTCGATCACGGCACCTACCCCTACGTCACCAGTTCCAACAGTTCGACGGCGGGCGTGTGGAGCGGTTCGGGCGTGCCGGCTCGCAAACTCGACCGCGTCGTGGGCGTCATAAAGGCGTACTCGACGCGCGTGGGACGCGGCCCGTTTCCGACGGAGTTGGACGACGGGCCGGACGGCATCGGCGAGCGCATCCGCAAAACCGGCCGCGAATACGGCACCGTGACCGGCCGGCCGCGCCGCTGCGGCTGGTTCGACGCCGTCGCCACGCGCTACACCGCCGCCCTCAACGGCGCCGACGAGTTGGCCGTCATGCTGCTCGACGTGCTGAGCGAACTGGACGAGGTGCGCATCGCCGTCGCTTACGAACTGGACGGCCAGCGCCTCGATCATTTTCCCACGGACGCCTTCATTCTGGAGCGTTGCCGGCCGGTCTATGAAACGCTGCCGGGTTGGCGTCAGGATGTGTGCGGCGCGCGGCGTCTCGCCGACCTGCCCGCCGCCGCCCACCGCTACGTCGATCGCCTCGCCGAACTGCTCGGCCTGCCGGTCACAATCATCTCGGTGGGCCCGGATCGGGAACAGACGATCATGAAGTAATGCAGAATTCAGAATGCAGAATGCAGAACTGAATTCTGAATTCTGCATTCGAGAAGAGGTGTGACCTTGCCCACGCCGTCAACGAAGTCGAAGTCGCCGGACGCCCTACAACGTCTGGCCGAGGCCGGGCTGAAGCCGGAGAGCTTGCCGGACCACGTGGCGATCATCATGGACGGTAACGGCCGCTGGGCGCGGCAGCGCGGTCTGCCCCGCGTCGAGGGGCACGCGCGCGGCGCGCACAGCGTCCGCGCCACCGTCGAGGAGTGCTGCCGGCTCGGCATCGGCCAGCTAACGCTGTACTGCCTCAGCAGCGAGAACTGGAAACGACCGCAGACCGAACTCGACTTCCTCATGACGCTGCTGGAGCATTACCTCATCGAGGAGCGCCGTGAGATCCTCGATCAGAACATCCGCTTCTGCACCATCGGCCGCCGTAGCGGTCTGCCCGACAACGTGCTGCGCGAGATCGACGAAAATATCCGTCTCAGCCAGGACAACACCGGCATGGCCCTGTGCCTGGCGATCAACTACGGTTCGCGGACGGAACTGATCGACGCGGTGCGCGACATCGCCGAGCAGGTGCGCGCCGGCACGCTGGAGCCGGACACCATCGACGAAGCCGTCATCAGCAACGCTCTGTACACCTCCGGCATGGCCGACCCGGACTTGCTCATCCGCACGGCCGGCGAGATGCGCGTCAGCAATTTCCTCTTGTGGCAGATCTCCTACGCCGAGTTATGGGTGACGGAGTTGTGCTGGCCGGACTTCGATCGCACGGTCCTGCATCAAGCGCTGCGCGATTACGCCGGCCGCGAGCGGCGCTTCGGCGGCATCCTCACGGACGACTAGCTGGGGGGGCGCGCGGGCATGCTCCAGACTCGGCTGTGGATGGGAGCCATCCTGATCGCGCTGGTGGTGTGCGTCCTGCGGTTCGATCCGCCTCCGTGGTATCCGTTCCTCCTTCTGCTGGCGATTTTCCTCGCCGCGATCGGCAGTATCGAGCTGCATCATCTCCTCGGCGCCGCCCACGGTCTGCCGGTGTGGTGGAACGGGGGCGTGGTGCTGGTCGTGCTGCTGGCCAACTGGCCGGCGCGGCTATGGCCGGAGCTGTTCGGCCGCGATCCCTGGTTCCTCGTCCTGGCCGCGTTCGCGCTGGTGGTGCTGATTGCCTTTCTTGTGGAGATGGCGCGTTTCGAGCCGCCGTCGCAGGTTGCCGAGTCTGCCGCGCCGGTCGGCGGCGTGGTGCTGCGCATGGCGCTGCTGGTGTGGATGACCGCCTATCTGGGACTTTTGCCGAGTTTCCTGGTGCAGCTGCGCTGGCCGCCGATGTATGCGGCGGAAGAGGGGATGGCGTACAATGCGGCGGCGGCGCTCGCCTTGACCATCTTCGTACCGAAATGTTGTGATATTGGGGCGTACTTCACCGGCCGATTGCTGGGCCGGCATCCGATGGCGCCGGTGCTGAGTCCCAAAAAGACGTGGGAAGGGCTGATCGGCGGACTGCTCTTGTCAGCGGGGGTGTCGGTCGCTATCAACCGCCTCGCGCCGACCCTACGCGGCGGCGATGTCTCGGCGGCCGGCTTCGGCCTGGTGATCGGCGGCGTCGGCGCCCTGGGCGACCTGGCCGAATCGCTGGTCAAGCGCGACTGCCGGCGCAAGGACGCTTCGCAGGTGGTGCCCGGTTTCGGCGGCGTGCTGGACGTGGTCGATTCCATCGTCTTCGCCGCTCCCGTGGCCTACTGCTGGTTGCGGTGGTGAACTCGTTTGGCGTTGGTGGTGTCGAATGTCTAGGCGCCCCCTGGTTGAACCCCGGACCCGTGGATGAGCGAAGCGACCATCACCCTCGACAGCCGCGACGAAGCTCTGCTACTGTTCGGCAGCCGCGATCAATACCTGCGCGAAATCCGCACGCAGCTCGGCATGCAGCAGCTGGTCGGCCGCGGCGATCAGATCCTCCTCAAAGGCACCGACGAGCAGTTGTCCCTGGCCGAGCGCGTCTTCGGCCAACTGCGGCAAATGCTGCGGCAGCAGGGCAGTCTATCCAGCGAGGATGTCCGCACCGTGCTTGAAGTCGTGATGCAGGGCGGCGAGCGCATCGGCCCGCAGGTGGACAAGATCGTCGAGGGCGGCAGCCGTTTCGTCCGTCCGCGCACCGACGGGCAGGCGCGCTATGTCCGCGCCATGCGCGAGCACGATCTGACCGTTTGCGTGGGTCCGGCCGGCACCGGCAAAACCTTTCTGGCCGTCGGCATCGCCGTCAGCATGTTGCGCCAGGCGCTGGTCAAGAAGATCGTCCTGGTGCGTCCCGCCGTCGAGGCCGGCGAGCGCCTCGGCTTTTTGCCCGGCGACATCCTCGCCAAGGTCAACCCCTACCTGCGGCCGCTCTTCGACGCCCTCAACGACATGATGGAGTCCGAGCAGGTCAAACGGTACATGGAAAACGACATCATTGAGATCGTGCCCCTGGCATTCATGCGCGGACGGACCTTGAATCAGGCCGTCATCATTCTCGACGAGGGCCAGAACACCACGATCCCGCAAATGAAGATGTTCCTGACGCGCATGGGCAGCGGCTCGAAGATCATCGTCACCGGCGACGTGACACAGATAGACCTGCCCAAGCAAACGCGCAGCGGCCTGATCGACGCCGTTCACCGTCTGCGCGGCATCGAGCGAATCGCCGTCATCTACCTCGACGAGCACGATATCGTTCGCAACCCGTTAGTTCAGCAAATCCTGCGGGCCTACGAGGACGAAAGGCCCCGCAAAAAGAAGGAGTAACGTAGTCCGCAGTCCACAGTCCGCAGTCCGCAGCAAAATGCTGTGAGCTACGGACTGCGGACTGCGGACTGCGGACTAACGATATGTTTGGTCCCTTCAAAAAGCCTTCGCGGCTGAGCCAATGGAATGGCCGACGCCGCTCCTCTCGCAGTGACGAACCGGTGCTGCCGCAGCTCTTTTGCCGTGCGGTGCTGCTGCGCCTGGGAGCGGTGCTGCTGACCGTGCTCGGCGCGACGTATCTGGCGCACGACTGGGGCGGCCTGATGTCGTACCGTGTCGGCGAAGTGCGGCCCTACGACCTGCGCGCCCGCGTCTACTTCGAGGTGGTGGACGAGGAAGAGACGGCCCGCAAGCGCGATGAGGCCTTCCAGGCGCTGCCGATCGAGATGCAGCGCGACCACAAGGTTTGCGAAGAGACGCGCCGCGCCGTCGCGCCGGTCATCAAGAAATATCCGCCCGGCACACTAATGGTCGAACGCAATTTCGCCATCACCGATAGTCAATATGAACTGCTGCAAGCGGAGACGCACGCCTTCTGGGCGAGCCAGGGCCGCGCCGCCCGCATGAGCCGCAGCATCTCCATCTTCCTCGTCTTCACCCTGCTGTCGCTGCTCGTCGTTTTGTACGTGGTTCGCTTCCAGCAAGGGCTGGCGGCCAGCCTGCACAAGACGGTCGGCGTCTGCGCCCTGGTGGTGCTGACCTTGGTGCTGGGGTTGTTCCTCTGCCCGGTCTGCTGGCACGCGGTGCTGATCCCGCTGACCGTGACCGCTCTCATCCTCACTATCGCCTACAATCCGCCGTTCGCGCTCTTGATGTCGCTGAGCCTGACGCTGGCGATGATCGTCACGCTGGGCGGCTCGCTCAACGATTTGCTGGTGGCGATGGGCGGACAGGCGACGGCCATCCTCACCCTGCGCGGTGTTCGCACAAGAACGCGGCTCGTCGAGGTCGGCATCGTCGCCGGTGTGGCCTACCTGGCCATGACTGTGGCCACCGAACTGTACACCGGGCAGACCTGGAGCCTGATCGTCAGCGATTCGGCGTGGGCGCTGGTGTGGGGAGCGTTGGCCGGCTTCCTCGTCAGCGGGCTGCTGCCGCTGGTCGAGCGCTGCTTCGCCATCGTCACCGATGTGAGCTTGCTGGAACTGGGCGACGGTTCGCATCCGCTGTTGCAAGAGTTGGTGCGGCGCGCGCCGGGCACCTACACGCACAGCATGACGGTGGCGACGCTGGCCGAGCCGTGCGCCGAGGCCATCGGCGCCAACCCGCTCCTGGCCCGTGTCGGTAGCTACTTCCACGACATCGGCAAGATGCTCAAGCCGCAATACTTCATCGAGAACCAGACTGGCGAGAACCGCCACGACTCGCTGGAACCGGCCCTAAGCACGCTCATCATCATCGGCCACGTCAAGGACGGCGTCGCCCTGGCGGAACAATATCGACTGCCGCGGCCGATCGTGGACTTCATTCATCAGCATCACGGCACAACGCTTGTCGAGTATTTTTACCGCGAGGCGCTGCGCATCCACGAGAGCCAGACGAACACGCCGATTCGGCTGGACGGTCAGCCGCATCCACTGGAGCCGACCTTCCGCTATCCGGGACCGAAACCGCAGACGCGCGAAAACGGCATCGTCATGCTGGCCGACGCCGTCGAAAGTTCCAGCCGCGCCCTGTCCGTGCCGACGCCCGGCAGCCTGCGCAAGTTGGTCCACGATCTGCTTATGAAGCGCCTGCTGGACGGCCAGTTCGAGGAGAGCGGCTTGACGCTGACGGAACTGCATCTCATCGAGGAGACGCTGTGCAAGGGGCTGATCGCGCTGTATCACTCGCGGATCAAGTACCCGGAGCCGGTGCCATCCGAGCGGCGGGCGTCGTGAGGGCGCGGAACTATACTCGACTCCCTTACCAGCAGCGACGGGCGGACTCCAGCATGGCCGCCGCCTCCTGGCGTGTCGTCTCGCCGCGCGCCTCTCCCCGCAACATGCTCGCCAACTCTTCCAGTCGTTCGGCGTCCTCCAGCAATTGAATCTGCGTGACGGTGCGCTTGCCGCGGCGCGATTTGCGGATGCTCCAGTGATGGCGGGCATAGCTGGCCACCTGCGGCAGATGCGTCACACAAATGACCTGGTGCGTCTGCCCCAACGCCGCCAGTTTTTGACCGAGCGTGTCGCCGAGCCGGCCGCCCACGTTGGCGTCGATCTCGTCGAAGATCAGCGTGCCGCGGCGATCGTGCCCGGCCAACACCGTCTTCAGCGCCAGCATGGTGCGCGACAGTTCGCCGCCGGAGGCCACCTTGCGCAGCGGCAACGCCGCTTCGCCGGGGTTGGCCGCCAAGGTCAGCTCCAACTGGTCCGCGCCCCATGACGGCACCTCCGCATGGACCGGATCGTCTCCCAGCGGATTCGTCTCCAGCACGGACTCCAACTTCGCCCCAATCATGCCGAGATCCGCCAGTTGTTTCTGCGTCTCCTTCGCCAACCGATCCGCAATGCGCCGCCGTTGCTTGCTCAACTCCGCCGACGCCTCGCGCAGCTGCCCATACGCCTCCGCCAATTCGGCATCGATTCGCTCCAGGTCATCCTCTTGACTCTGCAAGCGCGTTTCCTGCTCGTCGAGACCGACGCGGTAGACGATCAGGTCGTCGAGGGAGCGGCGGTACTTGCCTTCCAGGCGGCGGAGGAACTGCAAGCGCCGCTCCACCTCGTCGAGGCGTTCGGGGTCGGCCTCCCAGTGCTGGCCGAGCTGCCGCAGCACGCCGGCCAGATCCTGAACCTCGGCGTTCAGCTCCTCCAATCGGCGCACCACTTCTTCCAGGCCCGGATCGAGCGCCGCCCAGGAGTGCGCCTCGCGCTGTAGTTTGCCGAGCCGCTCGACCAGGGAGCCGTCCTCGTCGTACAGTTCGCCGGAGGCCATCGTGGCGAACTGTTGCAGGTTCTGCGCGTGAGCCAGCCGTTCGCGCTCGCGGGTCAATTCGGCGATCTCGCCCGGTTCGAGGTTGGCCTCGTCCAGTTCGTCGCGCTCGAAGCGCAGCAGTGCCAGTTCGCGCTGCCGTTGCTGGCGCTCGGTCGAGAGGGCGTGTTGCCGGCGGCGCAGTTCGCGCACGCGCTCGGCCAGCGTCAGATACTTGCGGCGCGGCACGTCGAGATGGCCGTAGGCGTCGAGCAGTTGCAGCTGATACGCGGGATGCAGCAGCGATTCCGTCTCGCGCTGGCCGTGAATATCGACGAGGAGATTGCCGATCTGCTTGAGGGTGGCGAGGACGACGGGCCGATCGTCAGCGTACGCTTGACTGCGGCCGTTGCGATTGAGCCGGCGCGCCAGGATGATCTCGCCGTCGTCGAGGGGGCCGCCGAGGATGCTCTCGATCTCGCGGCGCGTCTCGGCCGCATCCAGCTCGAAGCGACCGGTGATGCGCAACTCCTCGGCGCCGGCGCGGAGCAGGTCGGACGAGCCGCGCTCGCCGAGCAGCAGACCGAGCGCGCCCAAGAGCAGCGATTTGCCCGCGCCGGTCTCGCCGGTCCAGGCGCAGAAGCCCGGCTGCAACTCGACGCGCACGTCCTCGATGAGGGCAAGGTTCTGAACCGACAATTCACGCAACATAGCGGATCATCATACGGCAGGAAGACCGCGCGGAGAAGCCGTCACGTGACGGACGGTTTCACGCCCTCGCTGCGGCGAAGGACGCCGAGAGCGGAGAGTTGATCGTAGAGCTTTTCCGGCGTCAGCTTCTGCTTGGTCAACAGCGCCTGGGTCTGGCCGGTCAAGCGGCCGCGCTCCTCCTCCGTCAGATCCTTGGCCGTCACGATCAGGATGGGCACGTCGCGCCAGTCGGGGTGGTCGCGAATCTGCTCCACCACGCGGAAGCCGTCCATCTCCGGCATTACCAGGTCGAGCACGATCAAGTCCGGCCGCACGTTCCGCAGATGCTCGACGGCCTGTTTGCCGTCACCGGCCTCCAGCACCTCGCCGCCCTCGGCCGCCAGCAGATCGCCCAGCAATTTGCGGTCGGCCGGCTCGTCATCGACCACCAGCACCTTCAGCGGCCGCACCTGCTCGAACAGGTCCGGCTGCACCGCGCGGAGACGGCGCAAGAAGTTTTCGCGGCCCAGCGGCTTGACGAAGAACTCCTGCACCATCAAATCGCAGCGCGGCTCGTCCTCCTCCGTCGCCGTCACGATCACCACCGGGATCGCCGCCGTGTCCGCATCTTGCTTCAGCGCGGTCAGCACCTGCCAGCCGTCGAGCCGGGGCAACTGCAAATCGAGCAGGATCAGACGCGGGTGCAGCTTGCGGGCCTGCATCAAACCAGACTCGCCGTCGAAGGCCGAGGCGGTGGACAGGCCCGCCTCGCTCAGCCAATCCACCAGCAACTTGTGCGTGGCCGGGTAGTCCTCGATCACCAGGGCGAGTGGCGCTCCGAAGTTCGGAGTTCGGAGTTCGGAGTTCTGAGTCTCAGAACTCCGAACTCGGTACTCCGAACTTTTTTGGGCGGGCGGTTTGCGCGGCAGGACGAAGGTGAAGGTGCTGCCTTTGCCGGCCTCGCTCTCCATCCAGACGACGCCGCCCATGTGCTGCACGAGCTGGCGCGTCAGGGCCAGGCCCAGGCCGGTGCCGGGGATGGCGCCGACCTGCTGGGCCGCGGACGTGATCTGGCGAAACTCCTCCCAGATGCCGGCCTGATTTTCGGCGGCGATGCCGATGCCGGTGTCGTGGACCTCGACGCGCAGGGCCGTGGACTCCGTCTCGGCAACGGCAACGCCCTCGCGGACGGGGCGATCGACCCACTGACAACGAATTGTCACCGAGCCGTGCGGCGTGAACTTGATGGCGTTGGACAGCAGGTTGTAGAGGATCTGCTTGAACCGCGCCGGATCGGCGGCGATCTCGGCATCCGGCTCGCACGGCTCCAGGCGCAGCGGCAGGCGCTTGGGCGCCGCCAGCGGCCGCAGTGTCGAAAGCACCGCCGTCACCGCCGCCCGCACCGAGAACCCCTCCGCGCGCAGTTCCATGCGGCCGGATTCGATCTTGGCCAGGTCGAGGATGTCGTTGATGAGGGCCAGCAAATGCTCGCCGGCGCCGATGACATCGCTGAGGTAGTCGGATTGCTTGTCGGTCAGCGGACCGAAGCGCTGCGTCGTCAGCATGCGCGACATGCCGATGATGGCGTTGAGCGGCGTGCGCAGCTCGTGACTCATCTTCGCCAGGAACTCGCTCTTGGCGCGGGTGGCGGCCTCGGCGGCCTCCTTCTCGTTTTGCAAGCGGACCATGCTATCGCGCTCGGTCATGTCGGTGCAGGCACCGATCCATTCGAGGACGGCGCCGTCGGCCCCGACAACCGGCACGCCGCGGACGATGAACGGACGATACTCGCCGGCCGCGGCGCGCAGGCGATACTCCATCTCGAACGGGGAGCGCGTCTGAACGCAGTGCAGCCAGCGCTCGCGGACGTGCGGTCGCTCGTCGGGGTGAACGGCATCGAGCCAGCCCAAGCCGTGGACCTGCTCGACGCTCTGGCCGGTGAAGGCGCGCCACGAGGCCAGGTCGTTGGTCACTCGGCCGTCGGCGTCGGTCCGCCACATCAGATGGGTCATGGCGGTCAGATATTGGCGATAGCCCACTTCCTGCTCGTGAAGCGTCAGGTTGCGCTCGGTCAGCGACAGGGCCATCTGATTGAAATCGACGATGAGCTGGGCGATTTCATTGGGCCCCTCGGGAGCGGCCAGGTTGAACGAACCGGTCAGCAGTTGCTGCGTCGCCAGGCGCAGGCGATCGACCGGCCGGGTGACGCTGGAGGAGACGCGCCAGGCGATAAGGACGCTGAGGAGAAGGACGACAGCCAGACAGATGCTTACGATCCAACCGCTGCGCGCGCTGAGGTCGGCGGCGGCGGTCAGTGTGGCCACGATAAGGACGGTGAGCAGCAGCAGGGGCGAGCCGATCCCGACGAGCAGGCGGGCCCGCAGGGAATTGAGGAAAAAAGGCCGTGAACTCATGACCGGATTCCCGGCGAGACAAAGTAAAGCCTCAGGAGCAGGACGAGATCGACTCGGGTCCGGCGGTCGGAGTCAACGAATGCGCGATGCGTTCGAGGAACGTGAACGGATCGTCGGTGATGGGTTTGGTGATGTAATCAACGCATCCGGCCTCGCGGGCCATCTCGATGTCGCGGGTCATGGCGTGGGCGGACAGGCCGACGATGGGGATGTCGGCGGTCGCCGCGTCGCCCTTGAGGCGACGCGTCAGGGTTAACCCGTCCATGCCGGGCAATTGGATGTCCATAAGAATCAGGTCCGGATGATGCGCTCGCAGATAGTCCAGGGCGGACTCGGCGGACACCGCCTCCTCCACCTCGAACTGAAACAGCAAGATGTCGCGGACCAACTTGCGGTTCATCGGATGATCTTCGACAAGCAAAATGGTTGCCATCACCAAAGCTCCTGCCGGGTCGCGCCAGCATCCAGGCTCCAGGCCGTCATCAGCCTCTCATGCGTACCCCCCCGCTCCCTTCGAGAAAGCGGGAGGCCATCTGACCAAACGCGGCAAATGGCCCAGGGAATGCTAGAGAGAACTGCACAGAAGATGCCAAAAGAGTGAACGCCCCGTAAGGAAATGGCGAAAAACCCGCCGGCAGAATTGATAGCGGCTTGTCAAGCACAATGCTTCCCATTACCTTGCAAATAGCTTCTCAGTTTTGCAGTCGAGGTCGCGATGGAGAGACGAATTTTACTCGCCGAAGATTCCAAGGCCACTTCCGAATCGCTCAAGACACTTCTGGAGTCGGGAGGACAATTTAAGGTCGATATCGTCGGCGACGGCGAAGCGGCCCTCAAAGCCCTCGTCGAGCATCCGTACAGTGTCCTCTTGACGGACTTGCAGATGCCTCGACTGGACGGCATGAAGCTGATCGAACGTATCCAGGAACGCAAGTTACCCGTGACGATCATCGTTATGACCGGGCACGGGCCGAGCATCGACCAGGCCGTGCAGGCCATGCGCATGGGTGCCTACGACTACCTGCCCAAGCCCGTGGACCACGAGCATCTGCATTTGGTGATCGAGCGCATCATGCGCGAGCGGACCTTGCAGGATGAAGTGCTGCAACTGCGCGAACAGCTTCAAGAGCGCTACGCCTTCCGCGGCGTCCTCAGCGTCAATCCGAAGATGCACGCGGTCTTCGAGTTGATTCGCAGCGTGGCCCAGACGACGACGACGGTGCTGATCGAGGGCGAGACGGGCACCGGTAAGGAGCAGGTGGCGCGGGCCATCCACGACGCCTCGTCGTCGCTGCGTTCGGGTCCGTTCGTGGCCATCAACTGCGCCGCCCTGCCGGAGACGCTGCTGGAAAGCGAATTGTTCGGGCACGAAAAAGGTTCGTTCACCGGGGCAGTCGCCCAGCGCAAGGGCCGCTTCGAGCAGGCCGACGGCGGCACCCTGTTCCTCGACGAGGTCGGCGACATTCCGATGACGATGCAGGCCAAGCTGCTGCGCGTATTGCAGGAGCGCTGCTTCGAGCGCGTCGGCGGCGCGACGAGCATCGAAGTGGACGTGCGCGTCATCGCCGCCACCAATCGCGGCCTGCCGGCTCTGGTCAAGAGGGGGAAGTTCCGCGAGGATTTGTATTATCGGCTCAATGTGGTCAAGATCGACCTGCCGCCGCTGCGCGATCGGCCCGAGGACATCCCACTGCTGGCGACGCACTTCGCCAACAAGCACGCGCGCACCGGCGAGAAAGAGCCGGTGTTCGCACCCGAGGCGATGGAGAAACTTCTCACGCACTCGTGGCCGGGCAACATCCGCGAACTGGAGAACGCCGTCGAGCGGGCCTGTGTCACGGCGCGGGGATCGACCATTCAGCCCGACGATTTGCCGCTGGAGGTGCTGCATGTGCGCTCCACGGAAGGGGCGCAGGTCGATCTGAGCAAGCCGCTGCCCGACCTGCTGCGCGAGGTGACGCTGGACCTCGAGCGCCGCTATCTGACGCGGGCGATGAAAAAGAGCCGGGGCAACGTCGGTCGCTGCGCGAAGATTTGCGGTCTGTCGCGCCGCAGCATCTCCGCCAAGCTCGCCGAGTACAACATCAAAAAGGAGTCGTTCAAGGAAGAGTGAGTCGCGGGAAATCAGCAATCAAAAAGCAGGCGACCGGTGATTCCCACCGGCCGCCCGCGCCTCCTCCCATCCATCCAGAGCCTCGCCCGATTCCTCGGATGGACGAAGGAGGTTCGCCCCCCTCTGCTGTTTCCCGTCGGATGGTTCATTCGCCCGACAGGGAAGATAGAACGCAAGCGGTGTGCCAAAGAGAGCGCCTTTTTGTCCGCGCCGGAGACGGCGTTGTCCTCAAAAACCATTGGATAAGGTTTTACGCTCATCGGCATGGAGGATGCTGCCTTTTGGTTCCAATCGGTTGGCTCAGTCCGCGCAACACGGGGAAGTATTGGGGAGAACCCTGCCTGTAACTGGGTAGGCCCATTCCCACCCCTTTCTTCGTGATCCGCGGGGCCGGGTTGACCGCCAAGGCAGCGAGGTTTCCCACCGGCCCTTGCCTCTAACCGCAGCGAACAACCATGAATGCTTCTTCTTCCGATCTGGTCGATTTGTTGTTGCGCTGCCAGGCGGGTATCGCGGACTGCTTTCGCCAAGTCTCCCCACGAGCGGAGCGTGCCGGCCTCCTCGCCGAGTTGCTGCTCGATCTCTGCCCCCGTGCCCCGCTGACCGCGTGCCGCCTTGGCGGCGATGAGACGGGCTGCCTGGCGATTCGGCCGGAGCGAACGCTCGAGGCGGAGCAAGGGGAGCGGCTGCGCGCGCGATTGGCGTCTTTGGATCCGCTGGCGTCCGAGGTGCAAACGCTGTCTTCTCCCCGCCTGCCCGGCCTACGCTTGCTGGCGGCGGCGATCCACGAAGCGGACCGTCCGCGCGGGTTCCTGGTCATTGGTCTTCCGGCCGAGCAGGAAGAAATCGCCCCGGCGGTTATGCTGCTGTCGGCGTGCGCTCCGGCGGTGGCCGTGCGCTGGGCGCTGGAGCGCGCACGCGGCGAGCAGGACGAGTTGGCGCGTTTCGCCCTCGTCGGACAGGCATTCTCCGGACTCGCCCACGAGATGAACAACGCGCTGAATAGTATGATGCTTCAAACGTCGGTGGTCCAGTTGCGGGTGGACGCGGAGACGCGGCGCGAATTGGCCGCCATCCGCCAGCACGGGGCGGAGGCGGCCGGTTTGGTGCGCTCGCTGCAACACGTCGTGATGGAGCGGCGCCAACAGTCCTATCCGGTCGATCTGCACGGCGTCCTTGTCGAGGTGCTGGAAGACGACGCCGCGCTGCGCCGCCGCATCGCGCTGCAACGGTCCGAGGTAGCGCCGCCGATTTCGAGCACTCGCAGCGCTGTCAAGCAACTCGTTCGACTTCTGCTGGAAGGCGTGCTGGCCGGCACGAAGTCGCTGATCGCGGTGCGGACGGAGACGCAAGACGAGGGCGCGGTCTTGACGTTGACGCTCGCCGAGGAGTCGGTGGAGATGGCCGACGGCGATCCGTCGCCGCTGGATGCGCTCTTGTGGCAAAACCTCGACGAGGTCGGCCGTCAGGCGGGGCGGTCGCTGTTGCGCCAGCTGGGCGGCACGCCGGAAGTGGAAGCGGGTGAGGACGGACTGACGCTTCGCTTCCGATGGGGGACGACAACTCCCTGATTCGCGTTCCTCGGCAAGCGGACGCGAGTTGTCCGCTGTTTCGTAGCTGAACTCGTAAGAGTTCAGACGGCTGAACTCTCACGAGTTCAGCTACATTCCAGGGCTGAACTCTCACGAGTTCAGCTACATTCCAAAGGAACTACTACGCCACATAGGGCAAGACGTACGGACCCTTGGGGATGACGGCGACGCGCGCCTTCGGGCCGTACTCGGCAAGGCAGTCGGCGACGGCCTGTTCGACCGTGGCGGCCGGCTCGACGTAGCAGCGTCGAAGCGTCTCCGCCGAGATGCCGTGACTGACCACCTTCACCCGGCAGCGTTCCACCACCTTGGCCAACTCTTCGAGCTGCCATTGATCCATGATAAAATAGTCCTCGCCGAGAATCCGCTGCTTGAAGCGCTTCAAATCGGGGTTCTCGGCCATGACCTGCTGGAACTCGGGGCTGCCGAGTCCCTCGGTGAGGCTGGCGACCATGACGATCGTACCTCCCTGCTTGACGATCGGCAGAGCGCCGGTTAGCCCTTTGACCGCCTGATACCACGTCGTATCCAGCGGGTAGCCGGCGCAGCTGGTGACAACCACGTCGAGCGGTTCCGGCACCGGCACCTTGACGACCTGTTCGACGAAGCGCACGCCCTCCTGCCAGGCTTGGATCATGTCGCCCGCGCCGACCCAGGTGACGCGGCGCTGCCCGTCGAGACAGACGTTGACGATGAAATCGCAGCCGGCCATCTGGGCGATGCGTGTGTTCTCCTCGTGGACGGGGTTGCCCTCGACGATGCCGCAATCGGCCTTGGGGTGTTCGAGAAAGCGCGGCCCGTGCCAGATTTTGACGGTGTCCAGGCCCGCGATGCCCGGACAGATGACCTTGCGTCCGCCGCTGTAGCCGGCCATCAAATGTGGCTCGATCAGGCCGGTCGTGATTTTCAGATCGGCGCGGACGTAGCGGGCATCGAGCCAGACCGGTACGCCGTTGGGCGTCGTGCCGAGGTAATCGTGTTCCTCGCGCACCTTGCCGTGATGGTTCTCGATGCGGTAGTTCGCGGCGATTTCGGGTCCGACCAGTTCGTCCAGTTCGGCGCCCTCGTTGGGACGATGCAACCCGGTGGCGATGAGGAGAAGGATGTCCTTCCGGGCGATGCCCTGCTCTTCGAGGATACGCAGCATCGGTGGTAGGATAAGACGATTGGGCACCGGCCGGGTGATGTCGCAGACGAGGATGCAGGCGTTCTTGCGGCCGCGCGCGATCTCGGCCAGCGGCCGCGAGCCGATGGGATTGTGCAGCGCGTCGGCGATGGCCTGTTGCGGATCGGCCAGCGGCGGCGCCGGCCGGATGGCGAGCGGACCGACGACGCGGTCGTCGGGGAGATTGACTTCCAGTCCGGTTCGTCCGTAATCGAGCTGAATGCGCATGGTGAGTTCGTCGTGTTGTTGGGGCGAAACGGCCGCGATCAATTTAACTCATTGTGGCGGGTCGGCCGGACGTTTTCCAGCCGGGGCGAGGGTTTTTCGCCCGCTCTTGTCCACATCGCCGACTGCCTCTATCATACCTGCTAAGTTTTTCAGGCCCGCGAGAAGGGACGGATGCAAACATGTCCATCGATAAAAGTTTACGTCGCAAGAACACGCTGGCGCGTTCGCGCAACGTGCTGACGCGCGGCGAGCGCATCAAGGTATTGCAGGACGAGGAGCGTTGGCAGGACGGCCGCCCGCCCTATGGTCTGCCGAAGGTGCGTGTAATGAAGGCCGCCAAGAAGCCGAAGAAGGCCAAGGAAGAAGAGAAGCCGGCCGAGGAGGGCGCCGAGGCCGCCGCCGCCGCTCCCGCCGCCGAGAAGAAGCCCGAAAAGAAGGGCGAGAAGAAGTAATTCCCTTCGATCGGCGAGCAGGGGACTGGCGCCCCCGCTCGCCGACGTCGCTTCATCGACGGATGCGCGTATCGGGTGCGTGCCAATCGTCCTCCTCCGCAGGCGCGGCCGCGCGCTGCCGCAACTGCTCCTCTTCGCGTTCTCCCGCCACGGACTCCGAGAACGCTTTCCCCCACAAGACATAGTGCATCAGCGCCACCGTCAGAATGGCGCCGCCGAACAGCACCACGTAGAGGAAGAAGCCGCCGCTGACGAGGATCAGCACGATCAGGAAGAACGCCACCGCAAACAGCGTGAGGAAGACGCTCAGCATCCCGTGGCGATGCTGCTGCGACGGTGGATAATTGTGGGCCATGATGTCCTCATGGGTTGAGTTGCGGGTGATTGCTGTTATTTCTTGACGACCAGATTGACCGCCGCGGCCGTCGCCGCCACGTCCTTGCCCTGGTGCTTGGCCTTGCCCGTGATGGTCAGCGCGGCCTGGCCAACCTTGGCCTGCGGCGTCAGCGTCAGCGTCACCTTCACTTCGTTCTGATTGGCGGGGATGTTCTTCAGCATTGCCGTGACGCCGGGCGGCAGGCCCGCGGCGCTGAGCGCGATTTCCGCCGTGAAACCAGGTGTGCGCGTGGCCGTGACCGTCAGCGTCGCGGCCTTGCCGGGCATGTACGACGCCGCGTCGAGCTTGGACGCCAGCGAGAACGGCGGTTTCTCGGTGACCGCCAGGCCGATCGATGTGAACGTGCTGGGCGGCGGCAGCGGCAGGTTGGCCAGCGACTGACTGACGGGCGTGCGCACGCTGGCTCGTTTCGTCACCGCCTTGCCGTTGATGGTCGCCTTGCCCTGAATGTGAATCATGTGAGGCCCCATCGGCACATCGTCGGCCACATTAATGACGAGCGTTCCGATCGGCTGATTGGGCGGCGGCGCCTTGCCGGCGGCGATGGCGAGCTGCCCGCTGATGCCCTTGGGTCCGACGGCGCTGATTTCGATCGCGCCGCCGAAATCGCGCCGCGGCGACATGACCGGGATCGATAGCTTCCCGCCCTGCGCGACGTTGAATCGGTCCAGGGGCACGGTCAGATCGAAGCCTTGTTCGTAGGGCGTGACGTGGAGGCGATAGACCTCGTCCGGCCCGCCCCACAGATGCAGGTGCTCCACTTGCAGCGTGTAATCGCCGTCGGCCGTCGGCGTGAAGTCCAGCCGCGCCGCCGCCATCGGGTTGCTCGCCTGCAATTGCGCTCCCTTGGCGTCGCGCAGCGTCATATACACCTCGGTCGGCGAACCCAGCTCGTGCGTCTGCGCCTCGATGATGGTGCGAGCGCCCTTCTTCAGCGCGAACACGAAATAATCGACATCGCCCTTCTGCTCGAAGCGCGCGGTGACCGCGCCCGGCACCGGCAGACGATTCGCCTTGGCCGCCTCGTTGTTCGGCTCCTTCTCCATCGCCTCGTCCAGGTCGGAAACAGCCAGCGTGACGGGCCAGCCGTGCAGCCCGCTGGCGCCGCGGGGCGCGACCGACAGCGATTCGACCGCCGGATCGGCCGGCACCGTCACTTCGACGGGAGCGACGCCGTCCACGTTCGGCCCGGCGAACCGCACCGATACCTTGCTGCCGCGCTTGGCCGCCAGCGGCAGCGCCGTGGTGGCACAGGGAAAATCGCCGATGCGCAGACGATACTGGAAGTCTTCGCCGCCGCGATAACTGACATCGCGCACGGCGACGAGGTACTCGCCCGCCGTTTTGAAGGTGTGGGTCAGCCGCGCATCGGTCTGCAATCCCGGCGCGTCGTTGCTGTACGCTCCCGGCACTTCGCGCCCCGTGCTCGCCTCAAGCAATTGCAACTGCGGATCGAACGAACTGCCCAGTCGCCGCCCCAAAATCTCGAAGCTGACGCGCTGTCCCGCCGTAACGCTGATCTTGAAATAATCCGTCGTCTCGGCGTCGGCCTTGCCGACGACGACGCACGGCACCGGCACAACCTGGGCCATCGCGGGAGCATGATTGGTGTTCGCCTCCAACACCTGCGGCAGATCGTCGATGCAGAACAGGCGCAGGTTGGACATGCCGCGCCGCGTCGCCAAGCGAATCGAGTGGAAGCCGAGCGGAGCGTCCTTGGGGACGTCCAGACGGACGAGCAGTTTGCCGTTGTCCTTGCCGTTGTTTCCGTCGGTGGGAATGGCGACCTTGGCCGGGAAGCTGGTCCATAGCCCCGTCGGCTCGGCGAGGTTGGTTCCGGTGAGGGTGAGGTCGAGCGTGGTGCCGCGCTGCACGCCGAGCGGCACGGCCGGCTTGAGCACCGGTGCCTGCGGGTTCGGTGCCAGCGGCTTCGGCTGCGCTCGGCCATCGCCGGTCAATGCCGCAAGCGCCAGGGCCACGACGAAAACACGCAGGAGCACGGGAAAATGAAGCAAACTCTTCATGATGCGTTCTCACAGAGGCAGGGAGCAATCGAAACCTAAGGGCGGGAGTCATCCGCAAGCGATCATAACGGCGCGCTCCGCAGGTGAAAAGGGGAAAGGAAAAGTAGCAAATACCACATCCCGCAGGTCGCCTCGCAGCAGGGTAGCAGGAGGCGGCACTGGCTTGCCTCGGCACCCTTTTCACCCTCGCCGTCGCTTCGTCACCTTCAGGACCAACTGAAAGTCCGGCAGCAAGCGTGTCACGTACGAATCCCCACCGGCGATGTCGATGGGCTGTTGCCACCGTCGCCCACGGCGGCGATGCACCGTTAGACTCGGCCGGTTACCGTTGCGCCGTGGGTCGAGGATCCAGTATTCGCGGATGGACGGCACTTGCAGATACAGATCCAGGTTGCGCACCAGATCCTTGTCGGCGGTATCTATCGACAGGATCTCCGCCACGAGAAGGGGACTGAAGTCCCGCCAGTTCAATTCGTCAACCGAGGGATCTTCCGGAAAATCGCGGTAGGCCGCCACATCGGGTTCCGGGGTCGTCGCCTCCGGATCATGAGGGACGAATACCCGCGCCGGCGCTTGCACATGACCGATAATCTCCGGATGCCGATCCGAATAATCGTCGAGGCGGCGTTCCAGCCATTTGCGGATGAAATCGTGGGACAGATCCGGTAGCGGCGACACATCCAGTTTCCCCTCGATCAGTTCGTAGTGATAGCCTTCCTGGCTGCCGGCGTGCTCGAACTCTTCCAGCGACAGCGACCGTCCCTGATCCTTGGGCGTCAAGTACAACTGCGTCTTCATGCTCTTCTCCTCCATCCGCCGCACTTTCAAGCCGACGGGACTTGCGCTTCTTGCCGCCGTGCTTCTCCGTTCGACCGCAACAGACCCGGCGCCGCCGTGCCGCTGTGATCGTGGCCGCGATAGACGCCGAAATCGCTGAACCAGTAGCGCTTCGCCAGTCGATACAGCCAATTCTTCTCCGGTATCTCGTTGCCCGGATTGTACTGCGAGGTGCGCACCTGCATCGCTTCCAACTCGGCCAGCGCCGTGCCGCGAACTGTGGCGTCCTTCGCGCCGTGCTTCTCGACCAGCTGCTTCAGCAAATCGGGGCGCTCCAGCACGATGCAGCCGCGCGTCGTCGATTGAGATAGGTCGCGGAAATCGCGCAGGAACGTCGAGTGCAAAAACTTGTCGCGCAACGAACGGGAATCAGCCTCGCTAGAGTGGATCGACTCCTTGGTGAACTGCACGATGGGGCACGGCTCGATGTCGCCCCAGGGATTGATGTGATGACTGATGCCGGTCGCGGCCGGACACAGAGCGAGGCCCTCACCGTCGTAATAGGCATCGACGATGATGATCGGCTTCTTGGCGCGCATCTCGACGACGAAGCGGCGAGCGCGCAACTGCTGATCCGGCGTCAGGCACAGCTGCGGGTTGGCGTCCGGTCCCATCGGGCGATAAACGTGAAACCATGTGTACATCACGCCCATGTCGATGAGGCGGTCGACCCATTTCTCGGTCAGCAGGTCGTCGATGTTCGTCTGGCACAGGCTGGTGCAGACGCCGGTGAAGACCTTGTTTTTCAGGCAGTTTTCCACGCCCTGCATGGTCTTGCTGAAGACGCCGGATCGACCGCGGCGCTCGTCGCTGACGATCTCGTTGCCCTCGACGCTGATGAGCGGCGTCACGTTGCCGAGCTGCCGCATGCGTCTGGCCCGCTCGTCGGTGATGAACTGGCCGTTGGTGAAGACCTGGAAATAGCAATCGGGGTGGACGGCCAGCATGTCGAGCAGATGCGGGTGCATGAACGGTTCGCCGCCGACGATGCCGAAGAAGACGTTGCCCATCGCCTTGGCTTCGCGGACCAGTTTGTGCATCGCCTCCGGCTGAATGATCTCCTGCTTGGCCGCGACATCCACCCAGCAGCCCTGACAGCGCAGATTGCAGCTGTTGATGATCGACACGTACAGAAACGGCGGGAAAACCTCGCCGCGCCGCAGCCGCCGTTTGTGCTTCTCGACGGACAGCATTCCCTTGAGGCCCATGTTCCAGGCCAGTTTCCACAGGAGCCGTTTATCGGTTTCAAGCAGGAGCCGCTTGGCCATCCGCAGATACATGATGCCCTCTCCGTGTTGCTTGGTACGGACAATCGCTCTTTGCTAGGGTATCCGACGCGGCGACGGCTGGAAAGCAGATGGGGGAAGTCATTCCAAACTGCGGGCCACGACGGCGCGCATCTTGTCCAATCCGGTGCGGGCGACGGCCAGGGCGTCGCGCTTCCAGTATTCCTGGTTGAACAGTTCCAGCGACAGCACGCCGCGAAAACCGATGCGGCGAAGATCGCGCAGGAACGTCTTCAGCGGCGCGACGCCTTCACCGGGATAGATACGGTTCTTGTCGGCGATGGTTTCGCGCGGCGGATCGGCGGGATAGTCGTTCATGTGCAGGACGTGGATCGCCGAGCTGGCGAGCAGGTTGACGCCTTCAAATCCGGAGCCGCCTTTGTAGAGGTGATACACATCGGCGAGGATGCACGCCTGTCGATGCCCGCTTTCGATGGCGGCGCAGACCGCTTCGCCGAGCCGGCCCAGCGTCTTGGAGAAGCCCCACACTTCGAGCTGCGGTACAACGCCAATCTCCGCGCCGATGTCCAAGAGCGCGCGATAGCGCTGGGCCACGGTCAAAAGCGGCATGTCGCTCTTGTTGGTCGCGCCGGCGGGCGGCGCGGCGATGCGTTTGCCGCCGATCTGCTTGACCATGTCCATGCCGCGCCGCGCATTCTCCAGTCCCTTCTTGCGCTTGGCATCGTCGTCCACGATCCATTCGGGAAAGTCGATGGCGCTCTCGACGCTCAGGCCGCGATCGGCGATGCGTTTGCCGAGATCCTTCAAACTGCCGCCGTCCTTGACGTACTGCTCCAATTCGCGCACCCACGGTTCGAGGGCTTGATAACCGGCGCGGCTGGCGATCTCCACCTCCTCGACGATCGACAATTTCTGCCCCATAAGCGTGGCCGTGTTCAGACCGTAGCGGAACGGCTCGCGTTCCTTCTTCTCCTCCGCCGCGGCCGGAGACGGTTCCATCGCCACCCCGCCGCAGACCGCCGCCGCGGTCGTGGTCAGCCAGGTACGTCGGGTCAATTCGATCGTCATGAGGATTACTCCCGCTGTTCGTGATTGTCGCCGCTGGAACGTCCGCAAACATGCGGTCAGTATATGCCGGTCTTCGGGACGAGCACCGAATCAAAATAAATGGAGAAGTCTCGCACCCTTCCGGCTCTAATGGAGGGTAGAAAAGAATCCTCCCGGAATCGAGAGCGATGGAACAGGAACCGATGAGCCGGCTCATCCGTTCGCTGCACAAGCTGACGCAGCCGCCGGAGGCGGACCGCTTGCGCGACGATCAGCTTCTGGAGCGCTTCGTCGCCGACCGCGATCAGGGCGCGTTTGAGCTGTTGCTGTGGCGTCATGGGCCGATGGTGCTCGGCGTCTGTCGCCGTGTGCTGCCGACCGCGCACGACGCCGAGGACGCTTTCCAGGCGACCTGGCTCACCTTCGTCAAGAAGGCCGGCTCCATCGTTCACCGCGCCGCCGTCGGTTCGTGGCTCTATCAGGTCGCCCATCGTGTGGCGCTGCGCGCGCGGCAGACACGGGCCAAACGGAGCGAGCGGGAAATCGTCGATGTCCACACTCTCGCCGTGGCGCCGGCGGAAGACATTGTCGAGCCGGGAGAGCTTGGTCGCGTTTTGGATGAGGAAGTCAACCGATTGCCCGCTCGGCAGCGCGTCGCCTTCGTTCTGTGTTGTTTGGAGGGACGAACCGGCGAAGAAGCGGCCCGCGAATTGGGCTGTCCTCCCGGTACCGTTTCCTCCCGATTGACGCGGGCGCGCGAACGCCTTCGTCAACGGCTGATCCGTCGCGGCATCGCTCCCGCTGTCGCGGCAGCCACCGGTGCCGCAGCCGGCGATGCGTGGTCGTATCCCGTGTCAGCGATGCTCGCGGATACCACGTTGAAAGCGGCCCTGTTGTTCTCGTCGGGAAAAGCAGCGGGCGGCGCGCTGACGCCGCAGGCCGTCCTTCTCGCGGAAGGAGTGTTGAGAGCCATGTTCGTGACCAAATTGAAAATCGCGGCGGCGCTGGTTCTGACGGCGGCCGTCCTTGCCACGGGCGGAATCTGGACCCATCGCACGCTGACGGCGGCGCCCCAAGAAAAGGAAAAGCCCGCGCCGGCGGCGGAACCACCGGCGCAGCCGCCGAAGCCTGCTCCGAAAGCGGAGGCGGTCCCAGCCGCCCGGAAAGTTCCCAAGGAACTGCTGGAAAAGCGCCTGGAAGTCGTCCAGACCGTCTACAAACAAAATCAAGCGCGAACCCGAAGCGGTCAGGGACTTCCCGTCGAGTTGCTTAGCTGGTCCGAGCGTTGGCTGGACGCCGAATTGGCCTTGCGCGACAAGAAAGCCGACCGGATCGCGGCGTTCAAAGCGCACGTGGAGCGCACGCGAGAATTGGAACAGATGCTGACCGCGTTTGCGAAGACGGGCCAGGGGAAAGTTTCCGATGCGGCGGCCGCCACTTACGAGCGCATCAATGCGGAAATCAGATATTTCCAGGCTACAGGCGAACAACTTCCCAAGGCCGAAGAGAGAGCGCCGCGAAAATAATCACAGACACGCGCACATGATCGACTAGCCCGGAGCGCCAGCGACGGGTTCTCTCCCGTCGCCGGCGCTCCGGGCTAGTCGGCCGGCTGTTCGCGGACATTGAATTCGAGCTTCCAACGCTGCTTGTTGTCGCGGCTGAGACACCACAATTCGAGAGTGCCGATCTCCGTCATTTTACTGTGCAGATGCACCGGCACCATCTGCCCTTCCTTGCTCGGCGCTTCCAGCGTCGTCGCCAACGGGCTGAGTTCCTCGATCTGTCCCTCCCACTCCTCGACCATCGTGCCGACCGTGTCGCCGCGGCGCACTGTCGAGCCGAGGAAATGGAACTGGGCCGGCTCGCCCACGATAAGGCCGAACTCCTGACCGGGCACGTCCATCTCGGTGCCTTCCTCCATGCCGAACGGCACGACGCACAGCGCCTTCAGCGGCGGCGGCGCGCCGGGCACGGCCGGCAGCGCCGTCTCGATGCCGACGTAATAGACGCGGGCGGCGCCGCCGCGGATGCGCACGCCACGGCCGCGCCGCACCAGTCCGTAATACGCCGCCCCGCGCGACACGGCCAAATCAAGATCGTCGCTGGGCAGTACCTTGACGTGATGGCCCCACTTGGTCAGCGTGGACACGACGCGCTGACGCAGCGGCTCGGCCTTGAAAACGCCGCCGTTGAACAGGATCGCGCTCAGGCCGCTGACCTTCTTCCTGCCGCGTCCGCCGCGGACGCGCTCGGCCAGCGCCTCGGATTGACGATGCAGAAACGCGGCCAGGTGCTTCGTCACGGCGGGATCGCTGGCGTAGGGCAGGCCCAACTCTTGCAAACCGACGCCGCGCTGACGGCGGGGTTCGTCGCCGACGGCGCACTCCGGGAAGAAACCGTCAATCAAGACGCGCTCGACCTCGGCCCGCGTCAGGTCGGCTTTCAGGGTGCCGGCGATGACCTTGCTGCCGCGGCCAAGGACCGTCACGGGAGCGCTCGCCAGGCTGGGATCGCCGAAGAGGCGCTCCTTCGCCGCCCGGCAGCTGTGCCACAGCATCAGCATTTGTCCGGCGTCGAGCTTGATGTTGCGCGCCGCGAACGATTGGGCCATCGCGTGCGCCAGCGCCAGATCCATGTTGTCGCCGCCCAGCAGGATGTGATCGCCGACGGCGACGCGCGTCAGGGCCAACTGTCCGGCGTCCTCGCTGACGGCGATCAGCGTCAGGTCCGTGGTGCCGCCGCCGACGTCGCAGATCAGCACGGTATCGCCGACCTCGACCTGCTTGCGCCAACTGTCGCCGCTGGCGTCGATCCAGGCGTAAAACGCGGCTTGCGGCTCCTCCAGCAGCGTCACGTTCTCGAAGCCGGCGGCGCGGGCGGCTTCGACGGTCAGCTCGCGCGCCACCGCGTCGAACGACGCCGGCACGGTGAGAATGATGTCCTGATGTTCCAGGCGATTTTCGGGCCGGTCCTTGGCGATCTTGTGGTTCCACGCCTCGGCCAAGTGCTTGAGATACAGCGTGGCCGCTTCCAGCGGCGAGACGCGGCGAGCGTTGTCCGGGGCCTTCCACGGCAGTACCGGCGCTTTGCGGTCAATGCCGGGATGACAAAGCCACGACTTGGCGGAGGCGATGACGCGTGTCGGCACGACGCCGCCCTGCGTGCGGGCGAACTCGCCGGCGGCGAAATCGCGGCCCTGGTCCCACGGCAGCCGCAGACTGCCGGCCGGCAGTTCGTTCGGTCCCGGCAGATACAAATACGAGGGCAACAGCGGCCGATCCTCGACGCTGCCGGGTTGGACGACCTGCGGAATGAATAAATGCGTGGGGCGAACGTCTTCCTCTTCGCCGACACCGGTATCGACGTAGGCGAGGGCGCTGTTGGTGGTTCCCAGGTCGATGCCCACGACGAAACGCGCAAGCGCCACGTTGTTCTCCTGCCGGCAAATCGCCGCTTCCAAGGCCGTGAATGTCCGTACAACAATAGTTGACTATAGCAGTCTGCCTCTCGGATTTACAGTATGATGGAGGATCGCGAGCAGTCCTCTATCGATCCTTTGAGGATACCCCCATGTGCCGTCTCTCACTTCTCCTTCTCTGCCTGCTGGCGACGACGCTATCCGCCGCCGACACCGACAAGAAGAACTTCCCCAAAAACGAGGAGTTCAAGCGCGTCAACGACAAGATCAAGGAGGTCGCCGGCACCGCCGAGTTTCTGCGCTCGGTGCCCAAGCACTTCGCCACCCTCAAGGCGGTCGATGTCGCCGGACGCCGAGTCACGCTGCTGATCGAGGGCGAGAAGCTGCCGAAGGTGTGGACCGTCGCCCCCGATGCCGAGATCAAGATCGACGGCTGGTGGGGACGGCTCGATCAGTTCACGGTCGGGGATCGCGTCTGGGCATGGTTTCAGACAGACCGCAAGAAACAGGCCGTCGCCGTCGCCATGCTCGCCGATGAAATGAGCGAGCAGGACATCCACGGCGGCGGCAGCACCCTCCTGCGCCGCGACGACAAGGGCATCACCATCCAGACGGTCAAGAAAACCGAGCGAACGCTCCAGACGAAGGTGGCCGCCGCCCTGCCGGTCGGCAAACCGATCTTCTTGCAGTCGAGCGGTAACAAGGCCCGTCTCGCCCTGGACCCCGCCGGCTTCGAGGCGCGGCGCACGGCCCAGAAAGCCGTCCTCTGCAAGCGCTGGATCGACGAGGGCTTGCCCGGCACGGTCACGTTCCTGCATCGCTTCAGCGGCGAGATGGAAGTCATGCTCGATCACGAGGCGATGCGCTGGGGTCGTTCGTTGAAGCTCGGCGACAAGGTGACGCTGGCCGCCCAACCGCCCATGCGGGCCATCGTCAAGGACGTGCGGCCGTGGCGCGAGCGGACACAACTGCGGCTCGTGGTCAACAGCTTCGATCAGACCGAATTGTCGCTCGGCCAGCGGATACATCTGAAATTGCCGGCGCCGTCCGAAGAGGTGGACGCGGCCAAGTTTCCGCCCGACCTGGACCGTCCCCGAAGCAAGGAAGAGCGCGTCGAATGGTTCCTGGCGAGCATTTATTGTTCGTGCGGCGTGGCGGGCGACGTTTGCACCGGCCATTTCTACACGCTGGCCAGCTGCAATCCCAACGGCTGCGGAATGCCGCGGCACATGCGTCAGATCATCGCCGAGGAGATCGACAAAGGGAAGACCGACAAGCAGATTTTCGAGGTGTTGTTGAAGGACCACGGGCCGGACTTGCTGCGTCCGCACCTGGCGCCGTGAAGGAAGAAATAGAACGCGGATGACGCGGATGCAGCGGATCAGCGCGGATCTAATCTTTGTCTGATCCGCGCGAATCCGCCGCATCCGCGTCATCCGCGTTCTATTTGGCGGCGCTCAAATTCGCCGAGCGGGACTGCGGCGCGGAAACCGCATCGATCGAGGATTCCGCGTTCGGCCCTTCCTTCGCCGGTTGCGTGGCGAACGCCTGCAACAGCAGCAAGCAAGCGCCGAACACCAGGCAGCAGTCGGCGATGTTGAAGACCGGCCAATCGAACAAATAGTTCCAGTGCAGGAAATCGCGGACGCCGTTGAAGACGACGCGATCGTAGAAATTGCCGAGCGTGCCGGCCAGGATCAGCCCCAGGGCGCAGCACAGCCAGCGATCGCGGGCGGTGTTGCGGTGCGTGCTCCAGTAGATGATGGCCGCCGCCGCCAGCAGGCTGATGACGGCGAAGCCACCGTTGGCCAGTTCTTTGTGGCCGCGCCCAAAGCCGAACAGCGCTCCCTGGTTGACGTGCGGCACGCGCCGGCCGTTGTCGCGCACCTCCTCGCCCGTTTTTTCATCGCGCTCGAACTGAGCGACGAGCTGGAAGCCGACGCCCTTGTCGGTGCGGAACACGACGAACTCGTGCTCCGGCTTGTCGGCCAGCCAGGCGAAAACGCCGTACTTGCTGGACTGGTCCAGGGCCAGTCCGCACAGGGCCAACGTCCACAACAGTACACGATACGATCGTTCTGGCATGGGACTCTTCATTACGAACTTTGTTGAAGTTTGCGCGCACATGCGACGCAGTGACGGGCGTAGGGCAACGCCTGCAAGCGGGCCTTGGGGATGGGCTCCTGGCACTCCTCGCAGAGTCCGAAGCTGCCCTGCTTGATGCGCTCCAGAGCCTCGTCGATCTCGGTCAACGCCTGCTCCTGGTTTTGCAGCAGGTTGAGCGTGAACTCCTGCTCGAAGTTATCGGTGCCCAGGTCGGCCATGTGCAGGGGGGCGTTGGAGAGACTGCCGCTGGCCTCGCCTCCCCTGGCCCGCAGCGCCTCGTCGGCGAGATGCGACACATCTCCCTTCAAGCGACTCCGCAGCGCCAACAGCGTTTCCCGATAGGTTTCCCGTTCGGCCTTGGTCATCGGTTCCTCGAAGTGCGGTGCTGACGACTCTGTCCCAAAAACCGTATCGATTTACGATAACCCAGCCGTGAAAACCCGTCAAGGATGGCGGGTTTCTCGCCGCCGTCCCTTCACCGCCACCCTATAGCGACCCGCCGCGCCTCGGACAAGAGCAGAGATGATATTGGGAGCGCGGCCGTCTCGGCCGCACCATGCGGGCGGGACGCCCGCGCTCCGCAAGGCCCGGGTGCATCCTCTGCCGGTTGTGCCGTCCGCGCGGACCTTCCGCGCCGCTTTCGGACCGCGCCCGCGCGGTTGAGGCAAGATGGGGCGTCCTCTCGGTCGATGAAGCCTGCGGAGAACTCGCTTGCAGGGATGCGCACCATGTCCATCTTCTACCTGTTGCCGCCGCGTCCGTTCGTCGGCGATCGCTTCGCCGACTTCTTGCACACTCTCTTCCCCGGACTCGACTGGGACAGTTCCGAGCGCGCCAGCCTTGCCGAGTTGCTCGGCGACGCCGCCGGAAGACCGGATGTCTTCGTCGTCTTTCGCGACGAGTTGCCGCGCGAGGAAGCGCCGTCGCGGGCGCTGATCGACGGCTACGGCGCCGAGCCAGGCGACGAGGTTGTTGAGGTTCGTCCCGGCGGCCGTCCCGGCGAGGTCCACACGCGCCGCTGGCGCATTGATCCGCCGGCGCGCGCGGCGTGCTGACGCTCCTAGAGGCCCACCACCCATCGTCCTCGGTCCTTGTGCCGCTTCCGAAAATTGAGTAGAGTGTGATGTCTTGATGCCGCGTGTTCTCAGCGACCCGCGTAACACTCTTGAGAAAAGATACAATCCGTGGCTTACCCTCAATTGTTCCCGTGGCCCTCGCGGCCCATCGCGCGCCTCCTTCGCCTCCTCGACCGCAAACGACAGCAGCGTCCCTTCTCCGTTAGGCCGCAACTGGAGGCGCTCGAAACCCGGATCGTTCCCTCCACTTACACCCTGCCCCTGGTAAATCAAACCGGACTGAACTCGACTCAGGAATCGGTTTACGTCCTCGGTTTCAGCACGGCGTCGCAGATGGAGTTGCAGAGCAACGGGCAGTTTGCTCCTTTCTCCGCCCCGTCGGGGACCATACCGAGTTACGACATCCGCACTTTGCCGTCCCTCACGCTGGATTCGGCGACGCCGCTGATCGGGGCTCGCTTGTACTTCTTCGTCGCGCCGCCCAACATGGCCCCCACGTTCACCTACTCCGACAACGGCCGAAACGTCGTCCAACCGACCAATCCTCCCAACAGCAACTATCCGCCGTTCGATATTGTCGAAATCACGCAGCCCCCCGGCGGCGGCCTTCCGGTCATCGACGTTCAGACGGTGGATGGCTTCATCTTCCCGCTCACGTTGACGCTGAACAACAGTCTGGGGCAGGTCGGCCAGCCCAACCCCAACCCGGCCGTCAACCGGGCCGACATCCTTGCCGCGTACAAGCCGTTCATGGACGGCCAGGGTGCGGCCGGGGCGCCGTACCAAGACCTGCTGTTCGCCCCGAACAGCATTGCCGGACAGGCCGGCGGCATCGTGAATCCGGGGCGGTTTCTGGCCTCGGGCGCCAACGCCGGCAGCGCGCTGAACAACGTCTGGAACAGCGACCTGAACACCTTGTTCGCGACGCCGGGCCGGACGCTGAGCATGATCGGCGACGACGGCGCGTACTACCAAGGCACGCCCACGCAGGTGAGTCTCTCCGGCTCTTCGTACTCGGTTCTCCACTTCGTCGGCTACAGCGATGCGGCCGAGACCAACCCCAACGGAAACGTCTTCAACATTTTCAGCCCGTTGACGCGCGATCCGGCCGGTCCCTATCAGGCCAATGAAAGCGCCGGCGAGATGGTCTTCGCCAACGACGGCGTGTTCAACGACGCCTCCCCGAATGTCCTCATCAAGACGAACAGCGGGCCCGTCTCCTCGACGTCGGTAGTGCTGGGGTTGGAGCGCGATCTCGTCGCCGCGCTGAACCGCGGCGTGGCCGTCCTCGGCCCGACCGACGGATTGAACGGAGACGACTCTACCTATTGGGCCACCCAAACCAACTGGTACCCCGCGGGCCAGACCGCGAACCTCTTCTCGCTGTTCATGCACACGGCGACGGTCAACGGCACGCCCATTTTCGCCCTGCCCAATAATGCGGTGAACGACGCCCAGGGGATGAAGATGGCTTCGGCGTACGGGTTCGCGTTCGACGAGACGCCGAACCACGGCCCAGCCGGTCAGCCGACTGTCCCGTCCAAATTCGACCCCGTTCCCACCGGGACAAACACGATCACGATCACCCTCGGCCCGTGGTTCCGGCCGGCGCTCGCGACGCTTCCCCCTCCGAGTTCCGGATCGTCGTCGTCATCGTCCGGCGCCTCGCAGATGCAACTCCGCGAGGTGGCGTTGGAGGCGCTGTTCATGGCGGAGGGCATCTTCACCGAAAACGGCCTCCTGGCCGGGTTGGGGCTGGTGGGTTATCGAAATGAGATCCTCGGACTGCCCACCGACGTCCAGTCCCAGTTGCGGACAACCCTCATCCACAACGTCTTCCTCGATCTCGTCTTGCTCAACCTCAATGGCTCTGCCTGACCTCCGCCTCCGCGCTGGAGCGGGACAGATGGATGCCGCCCGGCGGCGCCACTCGACCGCGCTGGGTGCTCTGCAATCGATGCTCGGCAAACTCCGTGCCTTGTTGGGTGCGGTTCGCCTGGGCCGCTGGTCGAGCGTGTGCCGCGTCCGCCGCTGATAGCCAAGCCGAATCGCCGAGGAGATGTCTTCGCCGCCGCAGCTACCCTCGTTCGGACATCCGGCGCAAGAAAACGCCGTCGATTGCCGTTCTCGTGGAAAATATTTTCTCTTGACACCAGGAGCCTTACGACGGTTCGGCGATCTTGCTATTCCTGCCAGTCTACTGCCTCATAGTACAGATCCCCAAACCCGCACTCTATCATATTGCCCATAATCTTCCACACGTCTGACTCATAGTCGGCCAAGCTGTTGGGCCGACCGCGGCGATCCTCTGGCACCTCGATCGGCACGCCGACCGCCTTGCCCGATTCGTCCAGAGACAGCGTGTCCAAGCCAAACGGGAAAGTGACAATCTTCCAGTCGGCCGCCTTCAAGGCGGCGATGGCCTTGTGGAGCATGCCCTCGTGGTACTCCGGCGGGGCCATGAAGTGCAGAACGAACCGCCAGGTTGGGAGGTTCAGGATTTGGTCCGGGGGGAACAGGTAGTTGATGGAGGATTTCGTCACCGGACGCCTCCTTCGCCGAACAAGTTATTCTCGCGCGCCGCGTGCTAGTCTACCCGCCTCTGTTACACCGTTCAAGCAACTTGCTTCCCAAAACCGCTCCAGGCCGTCGTCATCCGTTTTTTGGAAGCCGCTCGTTAGTCCTTTCGATCTTTGCACTTGCGGCTATCCACTCGATTGGGCGCTTCAAGCATTGGCGAACGCTTCCTATTGAATCTTTTGACGATAGAAAAAATATACAAATCGCAAATTCGCGCCGCGCAATAGCGCAGGAACGCTTGACCGGCTTGAGGCGCACTACTCCATTTGCGCATCTGGTTTGGCGTGGGAATAGCCGCCAATGTCCTTCGCGGCCCGTCGCATCGATACGAAGCGCCGCCGCCACCACCGCACGCTGATGATCCACGACGCCCCCAGATACCACACGGGGAAGAACAACGATAACAGCGCTAGCCGTCGCGTCGGACTGTCGGCCGGCATCTCGGTCGCGGGCCGGTCGGCCGGCATGTGCCAGAGGAGCCACATCAGCAGAATCGCCCAGCCGGTCCCCAAGAAGATCGTCGCGCGGTTCAGCCGCCCGCCGTGCGAGGGATACAGATAACGGCTCGGCACGAACGTCAGCACCGCCGGCGCCACGATCAGCCCCAGCGACAGCCAGAGCGGCAACGGTTGCAGCACGTACAGATAAAACGCCACCAGGTTCCAGTACGACGGAAAGCCGAGGAAATAACCATCGTCGGTCTTCGCGGACACCTGGCAAAAACCGTAGGCGCTCGCCAGCAGCGGCAGCAGCAGCCAGACCTCATAGCTGTCCGGCAGCAGATGGGCTTGCCGGATCAGCAGCAACGGCAGGCAGGTGTAGGTGAGGAAGTCGATCAGGTCGTCGAGTCGCCGGCCGTCGAAACCGGGCACCACTTCCTTGATCCGCACGCGCCGGGCGAAGGTGCCGTCGGTGGAGTCGATGAGCGTGGCGGCGAGCATGAGCAGAAACGCGCGGCGAAACGACTCCGGGCTGCCGTCCACCACCAGCGCCGCCATCGCGGCGGCCGCCACCAGCCCCAACGCCGTATACCCATGAACGCACCAGCCCAGGCCGCGCTGCCACCATCGTGGGGCAGGCGTCTCGCCTGCCTCCCTCGACAGGCGAGACGCCTGCCCCACGGGACCGCCGGGGACAATCATGAAAATGCCTCCAATCACAAAATCTTCTTTGTCATACTCCCCGTCCGTCAAATAATCTACTCCGTGTGCCCGCCCGCCGGGTGGGCCATCGCGTTCGCCTGCTTTTCCATCTGGGGTATGGAATGAAATACCGCGCTCTCGCCGCCGTCCTACTTCTGATCGGTGTCACCGGCCTGGCTCTCCTCTATCCGCTCTCCGCTTTCCGCTCTCCGCGATCCGCCCGCGCCGAGGAGGAACAGCCGAAAGCCGAAAGCCGAAAGCGGATGCTGCCGGGCATCGAGCCGGGCGGCGCCATTCGTCTGCCTAACCAGTGGGCGCTGCGGCCGGCCGGCAAACAGATCGTCCTCGGCGATTTTCCCGTCAACCTCGCTCTGCATCCCAGCGGCAACTGGCTCGCCGCGCTGCACGCCGGTTTCGGCACGCACGAGGTCATCGTCGTCACGCTCCAGGGCAATTCGCAGAAGATCGCTTGCCGCATCGCGGTCGATCAGGCGTTCTACGGCCTGTGCTTCGCTCCGGACGGCAAGACGCTGTTCGCCAGCGGCGGCGAGTTCGATGTCGTCCACGCCTGGACCTTCGACGACGGACTGCTCGGCCGGCATCGCACCCTCCGCATGGCCGACAAGCTCAAGACCTTCGTTCCCGGCGGACTGGCCACCGACGCCGACGGCAAAACCCTCTACGCCGCCGGCGTTTGGGGACACGCCGTCAACATCGTGCCGCTCGACGATCCCAACAATCGCCGTACCGTGAGCCTGGACAAGGAAACCTATCCCTACACCTGTCTGCCCGACCGCGGCGGCAAACGTCTCTTCGTCAGTCTGTGGGGCAAATCTTCCGTCGCCGTCCTCGATCTGGAGAGCGACAAGGTGGCGGCGATCTGGCCGACCGAGAGCCATCCCACCGAAATGGCCCTCGCCCCGGACGGCAAAACGCTGTACGTCGCCTGCGCCAACTCGACGCGCGTCTGCGTCCTCGACGCCGCGCGCGACGGCAAGCCGCTGCAAACCATCGTCTGCTCGCTGCATCCCAACGCGCCGTCCGGCAACACGCCCAGCAGCCTGAGCCTGTCGGCGGACGGCCAACTCCTCTTCGTCGCCAACGCCGACGCCAACAACGTCGCCGTCGTTCAGGTCGCCAAGCGCGGCCAGGCCGCGCCTCTCGGCTTCATCCCCGCCGGCTGGTATCCGACCTCCGTGCGCTTCGACGAAAAGGCCAAGCGAATCTACATCGCCAACGGCAAGGGCCTGTCCTCGCGCGCCAATCCGCACGGACCCAACCCCACTCTCCTCAATCATCCGCGCTCCGTGGAGCAATACATCGCTGCCCTTTTCCGCGGCACGCTCGCCATCCTCGACATGCCGACGCCGGAAAAGATGGCCGAGTACAGCAAGCAAGCCTATGCGTGCAGTCCCCTCCGCGCCGACGCCGCGCCCACCGGCGAACGGCCCGACGGCAATCCCATTCCGAAAAAGGTCGGCGACGACAGCCCCATCAAGCACTGCATTTACATCATCAAGGAGAACCGCACCTACGACCAGGTTTTCGGCGACGTGAAAGAGGGCAACGGCGATCCGAACCTGTGCCTGTTCGGCGACAAGATCACGCCCAATCATCACCGCCTCGCCCGCCAGTTCGTCCTGCTCGACAATTTCTACGTGGAGGGCGAGGTGTCGGCCGACGGCCATCAGTGGAGCATGGGCGCCTACGCCACCGATTTCGTCGAGAAGGTGTGGCCGTTGTCCTATCGCGGCCGGCCGTTGAGTAGCTCCATCAAGAACCTGAGCCTATATCCGTCCGAAGGCAACTTCGATTCGATCACGCGACCGGCCGGCGGCTATCTGTGGGACCGCTGCGCCGAGGCCGGCGTCAGCTATCGCAGTTACGGCGAATGGATCCAGGATGCCAAGAAGGTCGGCGATCCCGCCAAGGCGCGCGTCAAGGCGCTGGAGGGCCATTTCGATCCGATGTTCCGCGGCTGGGATCTCGATTATCTCGATCAGAAACGCGCCGATCGCTTCATCGAGGAGCTGCAGCGATTCGAGCGCGACGGCGGCTTCCCCAGCCTGGTCATCCTGCGTCTGCCCAACGATCACACCTCCGGCACCAAGGCGGGCAAGCCGACACCGATCGCGCAGGTGGCCGACAACGACCTGGCGCTGGGCCGCGTCGTCGAGGCGGTCAGCAAAAGCAAGTTCTGGAAGGACACCGCCATCTTCGTCGTCGAGGACGACGCCCAGAACGGGCCGGATCACGTGGACGCTCACCGCTCCGTGGCGCTGGTCGTCAGTCCCTATACCAAACACAAGTACGTCGATTCGACGATGTATTCGACGAGCAGCATGTTGCGGACGATGGAGTTGATTCTCGGCCTGAAGCCGATGAGCCAGTTCGACGCCGCCGCGCGGCCGATGTACAACGCCTTCCAGGCCGAAGCGGATGCGACCGCCTACGAGCATGTGGTACCGGCGGTCGACTTGCAGGAGAAGAACAAGGCGACGGCCTGGGGGTCGAAAGTGTCGGAGAAGTTCAATTTGGCGAAGGAGGACGCCGCCGACGATCTGCTGCTCAACGAGGTCATTTGGCGCTCGGTCAAGGGCGCGCACTCACCGATGCCGGCCCCGGTGCGAGCGGCCTTCGTGATGCCGCGCGTTCAGGACGACGATGACGATGATTGAGAGGACCGCCATGTACCCGCGCGTCTGTGTCGTCGGTTCCGCCAACATCGACCTGACCTTCCGCACGGTGCGTCTGCCGAAACCGGGCGAAACGCTGATCGGCCAGGCGTTTCACCTCGGCTTCGGCGGCAAAGGGGCCAATCAAGCCGTCATGGCCGCTCGCCTCGGCGCGCAGGTGTCGATGGTCGCGCGCGTCGGCAGTGATGTCTTCGGCGAGCAAACCGTCCAGAACTATCGGCAGTACGGCATCGACACCGCGCACGTTCTCCGCGATGCCGAGCGCCCGACCGGCGTCGCCTCCATCGTCGTCGAGGACAGCGCCCAGAATTGCATCCTCATCGTCGCGGGCGCCAACGCCGGGCTTTCGCCCGCCGACGTTCGCGCGGCGCGCGGCGTCATCGAGTCGGCCGGCGTGCTCCTCTGTCAACTGGAAGTGCCAATCGAATCAACGCTGGAGGCGTTCCGCATCGCTCGCGCCGCCGGCGTGCGCACCATCCTCAACCCCGCTCCCGCCGTCGCATTGCCCGACGAGCTGCTGCGGCTGACCGATCTGTGCGTTCCCAACGAAACCGAGGCCGAACTGCTGACCGGCCAGCGCGTCGAGACGCCCGATGAGGTGGAATCGGCGGCGCGAGTGCTGTTGCAGCGTGGTCCCCGCGCGGTGTTGGTGACGCTGGGTCCGCGCGGCGTGCTGCTCGTCGAGGAGGGGACGGTCGAGCACATTCCCTCGGTGAGGGTGCCGGCCGTGGACGCCTCCGGGGCCGGCGATGCCTTCATCGGCAGTCTCGCCGTCTTCCTCGTCGAGGGCCGAACGCTGCGCGACGCCGCTCGCTGGGCGAACACGGCCGCGGCGCTGTCCGTCACCCGTCGCGGCACCCAGGCATCGTTCCCGACGCGAACCGAGGTCGAGGATCTTTTTGGCAAGCCGGGAGCGTGAGCGACCGGGGAAAAGCTCCGGTCGCTCACGCTCCCGGCTCGCCAACTTCACCCGCTCAGGCGGCGGCCAATGTCAGCAGATTGATCTCCGGCCGGCAGTGGATGCGCAGCGGCAGCCCGACCGTGCCCAGGCCGCGCGACACGAACACCTGGGTGCGCGGCGCCTTGATTAAGCCTTGAAGATACTTCACTCCGTAACGCGAGGGGAGGGCGTGGTAGCCGAGTCCGGGCAGGACGATCTGGCCGCCGTGCATGTGGCCCGACAGCATCAGACCGACGCGCGGATCGCGCAGCGTTTCGGCGTAGTCCGGATTGTGACAAAGCAACACGCAGGCATCGCGCTCGGTGGCGTTGCCCAGCGCGGCGTCGAGGTCTTGCTCGCCGTGCCACAGGTCATCGACGCCGCCCAGACGAAGACGATGCCCGTCCAACTCGATCCAGCGGCCGGTGTTGGTGAGGTCGGTCAGTCCGCTGTCGCGGATGGACCGGCGCACGGCGGCGATGTTGCCGCGCAGATGGTCGTGATTGCCGGGCACGGCATAGACACCCAAGGGAGCGCGCAGCGGAGCGAACGCTTGCAGGCCGGGAACGATATACTCGCGGCGCGGTCCCTGGATGAAATCGCCCGCCAGTGCGATCAGGTCCGGCTTCATGGCGTTGGCCTGCTCGACGATCGAGTGCAGAAACGGCAGACTGTTGAAGGGTCCGTGGTGCGGGTCGGTCAACAGGGCGATGGTCTTGCCGGCGAACGGCGGCGGCAGGTTCGGCACGGCGATGGTCTGGCGCGTGATGTCGATCCAGCCGGCCTCGGCCCGGCCGTACGCCGCGCCAGCCAGAGGAACGACCAGGGTGCTGCCGGCAATGCCTTTGAGAAACTGCCTCCGATTCATGCGTCTTCCGCCTCCATCAACCGTGGGAAGACCCATCGTAGCACGAGGGCGAGGACGTGAGCCAGAGCAAGTACGGCGAGCGGGGGCGTCAGCCCCCTGTTTCTCGCAACAGGGGGCCGACGCCCCCCGCTCGCCGGAACGAGGGGTCATTTCACCGCTTTCGGTTCCGGCAATTTCTCCTTCTCCGGCTCGCCCTTGTCCTTGTCGCCGTTCGCCGGGGGATCGGTGTCCTCGGCGACTTTCAGGATGACCTGGAAACCGAAGTCCTTCTTGATCGCGCCGTGGAACGGCTCTTTGTAACTTATCCACAGCGGATCGAGCGCTGGATCGGGGGCGAACTCAGCCGAGGGTCCCTTGCACAGCAAACACTTGTGCGCCATAGCGGAGACAACGAACGTTTGCCGCAAGCAGTATTTGCCGGCGACGATCGGTACATTGACCGGACCATCGTGATCGTTGACGGAAAGGCTTTCGCCACCGGAAACGGAGTGCGGCGGGACGCACAGACTCACCAGCGCGGTCGGGCCGGAGACGACGCCGGCGCAGGCGTGATCGTAGGAGGCGGTGTCCGCCTTGCCGTGGGTGCGCAACAGGCCGATGACGCGAGCCTCCATCGTCAATTTGGCCTTCTTGAGCTTGGGATTGTCGAAGCTGACTTCGAAGGCCTGCTCAAGGTCGAAGTTTTGAGCGGCGTAGGCGTCGCAGACGGAGCCGTAGGCCACGGCGACGCCGCTCATGGTCACGATGAGGGTATCGGGCGTGGGTTGGGCGACGTCGATGTTGCCGCCGCCGGTGTGCGTGCAGCCCTGCCGAGTCGGCGTGACGTGGCCGTGACGCGGCCCCAGGATGAAGGACGCCGGCGGAGCGGCCGGCGCCGCCGGCGCGACGTTGATCGTCACCGCCTGTCCCGGCGCTACCTTGTGCTCCTGGGCCGGCAACTGCGCCGAGCCGAGAAGGGCCGTCACAAGCACGGCCGGGAAGGCACGTCCAAGTAACTTCTTGATCCCGTTCATCAAAGCTCTCCCTTCGTGTTTCCCAATCCGCCCGGCGGCGTCATCGCAAAAAAGCGCACGGTCACTTTAATCGTCAATGTCCAACCGCCCTGTCCGGCTATTTCCCGATGTCCTTCCTCCTTCTCCGCCGTCGCCGCCATCTGTTCCGGGGAAGCAGTTTGGGCAACCACGGAAATCCTTCCCCGTTGTGCTGAATTCACATGCACGTCCTGCGAGCAGTCAAGGCAAAGCGGGGGAACGCCGCCCGAAATGTCCGCTCCGGGGATCGTCGTTTACTCATTATTTTCCAAGGACTTACGCCTCGTCTTGTGATGGGATTCACGCCCGGCACCATTCTTGCCCACCTGCGTACCCATTCACCGACGATCCCTCTCCCCCGATGATGCTCCATCGGCAGGTTCGGTGAGCCGAACCGGCCCACGGCGCCGCTCGGCTCGCGGCACCTACGACGGCATGACATCGGTAACGTCGAAGGAGTTTGGCCCGTGAAGCATGTGTTGGTTGTGTTCGTTGCCGGAGCGATGTTCCTGGCGGCCGGCTCGATGGTGCAAGCCGATACCGCCTCCGAGTCCCCGACCGCATCTTCCTCCACCGCCGTGCCGAGCGAGGCGGCCAAAATCGACTCGGGGGATACCGCCTGGATGCTGACGTCCACCGGCCTGGTCATGCTGATGGTGCCGGGGCTGGCTCTGTTCTATGGCGGCATGGTGCGGCGCAAGAACGTGCTGGGCACGATGATGCACAGCATGGTCGCCCTGGCCATTATTGGCATCGCGTGGATCCTGTTCGGTTACGCCCTGGCATTCGGCGACACGCAGGGCGGCTGGATCGGCTGGAACGACAAGTTCCTCGGTTTGCAGGGCGTCGGTTCCAAGGATGTGTTCCCCGGCACGCACATTCCGATTTTCGTCCACTGCATGTATCAGGGCATGTTTGCCATCATCACGCCGGCCCTCATCAGCGGAGCGCTGGCCGAGCGCATCAAGTTCAGACCCTACTGCCTGTTCATCCTGCTGTGGAGCGTGCTGGTTTACGCGCCGCTGGCCCATTGGGTTTGGGCGGTCAAGGCCGTTCCCACGTCCGCAAACGCCGACGCGACCGAGGCGATCGGCTGGCTCGGCAAAATGGGCACGCTCGACTTCGCGGGCGGCATAGTGGTTCACATCTCGGCCGGTCTGTCCAGCTTGGCCGCTCTCCTCGTGCTGCGCAAGCGCCTCGGCTACCCCGAACACGCCATGCACCCCAACAGCATGGTCCTGACGCTGACCGGCGCCGGTCTTTTGTGGTTTGGCTGGTTCGGCTTCAACGGCGGCAGCGCCAACGGCGCCAGTCCCCTGGCGGGTTCGGCCTTGACGGCGACGCAGATCGCCGGCGCCGCCGCCGCCCTGAGCTGGATGGTCGCCGAATGGTGGCACAAGGGCAAACCGACCGCCCTGGGACTGGCTTCCGGTCTGGTCGCCGGACTCGCCACGGTGACGCCGGCCTCCGGCTTCGTCAAGCCGATGGGGGCGCTATCCATCGGCCTGCTGGCCGGCGGCGTCTGTTACGTCGTCGTCTGCCTCAAACCGTTCTTCAAATACGACGACTCTCTCGACGCCTTCGGCGTTCACGGCGTCGGTGGTTTTCTCGGCGTCCTGCTGACCGGTGTCTTCTGTACCAAGGCCATCAACGACGCCGGGGCCGACGCCGGTTTCGGCCAGTTCACCACCCAGGCCATCGCCGCCAGCGTCGCCGCTGGGTTCGCCTTCAGCGTCACGCTCGTGCTGGTCAAGGCGATCGACCTTGTCTGGGGTTTCTGTCTGGAACCGCAGGCGGAGAGCGAGGGTTTGGACCGCAATCAGCACGGCGAAGTCGGTTTCGATCTGAGCTTGGCTTACGAGCAGGTGCCGGAGACGCCGCCGACCGAGCCGCGTCCGGCGTTGGCGCCGCCCAACGGCAAGGGACGCTTCACCCTCGTCGTGGACGGTCCAAGCCCCGCCGAGTTGATGCACACCTGGTCCGATTTGTGTCAGGCTGGCCCGCAGCCGGCGCCGGCGGAGCTTCGCGCCGTCTATCCCTTCCTCACCACGGTCCAGGGCAATCGCTTCCACTTCCGCGGCGGCGATCCCGCCGCCATGAGCGCCTACCTGACGCGCCTGTTCGAGGGCCGGCTGCATGGCCAAAAAATCCAGGCGCGCGTTGAAAGTTGAATACTCTCCACCACCGGCGAGCGGCCGGCGTCAGCCGGCTGTTT
>DATBGU010000133.1:0-4852 GCA_036557825.1 Gemmataceae bacterium | reverse complement strand
TCCGCTGCCGGCCTGGGTGAGACGTCTGCATCGGGTTCGCACCTGGGTGTGGGCCAAACTCTTGATCAACGGTGTCCGGATCGTGAAAAAACAAGGACTTACGCCACAAATGCAAAAGGTTCTGGCGCTCCGGGCTTGTCGGCAACCCCCGTCGAATCCGAAACCCTCAAGTGCGCGGCCGTTTCATGTATTTTTCGAGAATGCTCTTGGCGGCGCTGGAGGTATTGGCGGGCGCGGAAGGCTTCGGTTTGGATTCCTTCTCGTTCTTGGCAAGCTGGGCGGCGACTTCCGGCGGCAGCGGCATCTCATGGATGGTACTGCCTTCGGGCACCTCAGGGCTGCTGCCGGGCGCGCCGCTGGGTCCGTCGTCGTGCAGTGACAGCAGCATGGCGGCGATGTCGTCGTCGTTGGAAGCGGAACCGTCCGACGCTTCGCCGACAGCGGCGGGCTGCTCGGTGAGAGTTTCCGACTCCTCCTTGGCGGGTTCGGCCGGAGCGGGGGACTTGCCGGCCGTGGGCTTGGCGGTCGGCTTGGCGGCCGTGGCCGGCGCCGGCGTACCGGATTTGCCGGCTGGGGCCGTCTTCGTTACCGGCTTGGTCGGCGGCGGCGGCGTCGGCCGGTTCACCGGCGCCGTGGCCTCGATGCGGACCTCGAAGATCAACGGCCCCATTTTCAGGAGATCGCCATGATGCAGCTCAATCTCACCTTTGACCGGCTCATCGTTGACGAACGTGCCGTTGGTGCTGTCGAAGTCGCGGATGAAGGCTTTGCCTTCCCGCTGCAACACCGCGCAATGCCGCTTGCTGATCATCGGGCTGGCCGGACGCAGCTGACACTGTGGATCGCGTCCCACCACGAACTGGGAGAGTTTGATCTCCAGCACCTTGCCCTGGTTGGGGCCGGGTGTCTGCACTACCAGGCTGAGTTTCATGAAACGACCTCGTTCTTCGTGTCAACACGGTCCTCTCGGAAGGGCCCAGCGATGCTTCGATGCAACGGATCAAGCGGAACCGATCGGCCGGCCTTGCACACATCGGCCGCCGAGGGAGCCGCGATCGGGCGAATTCCGAGCGTCGATTGACAAGCGAGTCGGGCCAGTTTCCCGAGAGATAGGGCACATTACCCAGACCGAACCCGCATCCTCCCTACGAAGACCCGGGATGTTTTTTGGGAGCGAGCGCCGATTGCACGCGAGCGCCAACCCCCACATAGTTCTCCTCCCTCCTCGTCCGCGCGGGAAATCAATTCCCGACCCAGCGAGTACAATAGGTGGATGAGGAAAGAAAGATGGATTTATTGTAAAGTTCGAGGCGGCACTCATGCAATGGAAAAGATGGCATGTTTGGTTTCTTTTTTGCATTACGGTTTGGGCCGCCTGCATCGCCGGCTGCCAGCGAACGCCCCCCTCGCTGAGTGTTCCCACGCCCCCCCATCAGGGAATTGAACTACGCGTTGCCTGTCCGACCGAGGCGACGGCGGCCCTGTTGCGCGAGCGCGGCCAACCCTGGGCCTTGCGGCAGGGCGTGAAACTTGTCCTCGTTCGCCCCGACTCCGCGCGCACAGCGGAGTTGCCCGACGCGGCCTCGGCCGACGTATGGATCATCCCGCCGTCCGATCTGCCACGCTGGGCCGCGGACGGACGGCTCGCCGCCGTGCCCGACAAGTACACGACCCGCGAGAGTCCCTACGCCTGGCCGGACGTCCTTCCCCTGTACCGCGAACAGCTGATCGTTTGGGAGGACGCGCCGCGCGGCCTGCCGTTGATCGGCGAATCGCCCGTGTGCTGTTACCGCACCGATCTGCTGGAAGCCCCAGCCCACCAGACCGCCCTCTCTAAGCTGCTCGGCGGCAAACCGACCGCCCCCGTCACCTGGGAGCAGTTCGCCCAACTCGCCGAGTATTTCCGCGAACATGGCGCCGACGGCCGACCTGGACCGAGCTTGCCGCCGCTGCCGCGCGACGACGCGGAACTGGATCGGCTGTTTTACACCATCGCCGCCGCCTTCGCCCGCCGCGCCGTCGCCGCCGGCGAACCCCGCCGCGCCGGCCATCAAGACGATGTGTTCTCCTTCCACTACGACCTCAAGACCGGCGAACCGCGCATCAGCGCCCCCGGCTTCGTCCACGCCCTGAAATTGCTGAAACGCTTGCAGCCCTGCCGGCCCGCCGAGCCGGCCGAGCGCCCCGAGGAAGCGTTCCGTGCCGGCCGGGCCGCGCTGTGCCTGTCCGACGCTCCGTGGGTGAAGACGTTCCAGGAGACGCCTGACTTGCACGATAAAGTCGGCGTCTGCCCGGTCCCCGGCGGCGATCGCTATTTCGAGTTCGACAGCGGCAAGGCCCATCCGGCGCCGGAGGGCAACCGCGTGCCCTACCTGGGGGGCGCCGGCTGGTTGGCGGTGGTGCCGCGCGCCAGTCCGCACGCCGACGCCGCGTTCGATTTGCTGGCCGAACTCAGCGGGCCGGAGACGAGCAAGCAAGTCTTTTTGAGCGCCACGCGCTTCGGCGGCCCGCTGCGCGGCGAGCAGTTGTATCGCCATCGCTGGGATTCGTTCGATCTGCCCGAGACACAAACGTTGCAACTTCAAAAGGCGTTGCAGGAGGCATTGCTGCACCGCGGTCTGAAGAATCCAGCCTTGTGTCTGCGCACACCCCGGCAGGCTGCCCACCGCGCCGCGCTCGTCAAGGAAGTCCGCGCGGCGCTGCGGCAAGACACCGACGCGGAGAAGGCGTTACAGAATGTGGCCGAGGCGTGGAAGAAGCTGGACCGCGAGCAAGGCGTGGAAAAGCACCGGGCGGATTATCGTCGCAGCCTGGGATTGCTGGCTCGGAATTGATGATTGCAGATTGATGATTGATGATTTGTCTTTCAATCATCAATCATCAATCATCAATTCTTGTTCCTGCGCCACATCAGCGCCAACACAAGAACGACCGATGCAGCCGCGGCGATGCCCAGTCCCATCAGCGCCAGCACCAGCGGCACACCACTGCGCTGGCCGGGTTGCACGGCGAGCAACTCGGCCAGCGCCCCGCCGGGCGGACAGCGATCGAGCCAACGATCGGCGGCGCGGCCGGCCAGCAGATGCCCCAACGGATGTGTTCCACAGAGCACCATCGACCAGATGCCCATGACCCGGCCGCGCACGTGATCGGCGGAGTTGAGTTGCATGATGGCCTGGCTCGTGGGGAAGAACAGAATCAGCCCGCAGCCCAGCACGGTGCAGCAGGCGACCGCGACCGGCAGCGAACGCGCCGCCGCCAGGCACAGCAGCGACGACGAGGCCAGGCCGACGCCGCCGGCCAGGAACCAGCGCCGCGGCAGTCGCGAACCGAACGACGCCACCAACAGCGAGGCGATCAACGCGCCGCTGCCGATGGCGCTGAGCATCCAGGCGTAACCGCCCGTCTGCTCGCTCAGCCGCTGATCGGCCACGGCCGGCAGCAGCGACAGAATCGGCCAGCCGAACAAAGCCATCGCTCCGGACAGCACCAGCAACAGAATCAAACCGCGATGCCGGCCGAGATAGCGAAAGCCTTCCCACAGCGAACCACCCGCACTTTTTCCTCCTCGCTTGACGACAAAAGTCGAAGTGGAGAGAGGCAAGTGCATCCACGCCAGCGCCGCCAGCACGGCGACGAAGCTCAGACCGTTGAGGAGGAAGCACACGCCCGCCGCCTTTTGTCCCGTCTGTCCCGAACCCAGCTGGGCGAAAACCACGGCGCTGACGGCCGGGCCCACCATTCGCGCCGTGTTGAACAACAGTGAGTTCAGCGCGATGGCGTTGGGCAAATCCTCGCGGCCGACCAGGTCGATGACGAAGGCCAGTCGGGCCGGCAGGTCCAGCGCGTTGACGATGCCCGCCGCGGTGGCGACGGCCAGCAAGTGCCAGGGCGAGATGTGTCCCATCAACACCAGAGTGCCCAGCAGGATCGCCAACAGCAGCAGCGTTGCCTGCGACAGAAAGATCAGCGGTCGTTTCGGCCAGCGGTCCGCCACGCTGCCGCCCCAGACCCCGAGAACGAACGTCGGCAACACCTGCATCGCGCCGACCAGCGACGGCCAAAGCGATTCCTTCGTCAACTCGTAGGCCAGCCACGTCAGCGCCGCGCTCTGCGCCCACGAGCCGGTCACCGAAATGAACTGTCCCCAAAAATACAGCTGATAATTGCGATGCCGCAGCGCGCGAAACGTCTCCATATGCCAGCGCGACGACGGCTGGGAGAGAGAGGTTTGTGAAACATCACCAACGGGAGCGGGCGCGGCGGACGTGAGTTGCTGAGACATATTGTTACACTACCCGGCCGCGTCGTCCGGTCAAGCCCGAAGGATGAATCACATCAATTCATCCGTTATCCTTCATCCTTTCGAGGAGGGCTGTACCTTCTCGAACAGCAGCGTCACCAACTGTTCGAGCAAGTCGAGATATTCGGTGCCGGCGAGGGCGTGGACCTGTTGCAGCAGCCGGCGGCGGCGCTCCAGGCGCTGGACGAACCCTTCCACGCCGACCGCGTTCAGCGCATCGGGGGCTTCTTGCAATGCCAGCAGTTCATCGACCTCGGCGTCGGACAGCTGCGTGGCGCGTTCGGAATTGCGCTCCATCCAGGCGACCAACTCCGGTTGCGCGGCGCGCTCGTACAGACGGCGCAGCGGCGCGATGCCGTTGGCCGGGTGGCCTTCGTTCATGCGCGGCAACAGTCGCTCCAGCGGCAGCGTCCGCAGTTCGTTGACGGTCAGACCGAGGGCGCGAGCGCAGGCGCTGATGGTGGCGTTGCGCAGGCGGCGGTGGCCGCTCGACGACAGGATCTGGCGAACCGTATGGCGATTGAGGCGCGTGATGCGCGCGAACTCCTC
>DATBGU010000132.1:0-9797 GCA_036557825.1 Gemmataceae bacterium | reverse complement strand
GCTTTGGCTGAGACTGCCGCCCGGCGGAATCCGGATTCCTTGCAGGCTGATGCGGGAGGCAATGGCCCTTACCTCCGGGCGGTTCACCCCCACGCCCAGATAGAGCGAGACCGCCGCCGCCACATCGGCCTGGTTGAAGTCGGTTTGGCTAGCCATGCGCGCTGGCCTCCAGCTGCATGCTCAGGGGCGGACGCAGAGAAAGGCGCGTGCCGTCCCAGAACCGGTCTTCGACCACCCTTCTATTCCGGTCACGGGTTGCCGCACGCACGTCCAGCGCGTGCTGGTCCTGCCGCCAATCGCTGCTTGCCACGATGAAATCGAGAACGGCGGCCAGCAAGGGATTCCCCCGTGCGTCCACGATCGCCGCCGTGCAAACCACGCTTTCGCATTGCGCGCGCTCGGCGGAAGACGGCTCCGGGCGCCGCGCGCCGGGCGGCACGTCTCCACAGCGGCCAGAGGCAAGTCTGTCGGACTCAGGCATGAGATAAAGTCTCCGCCCCTCTTGGTAAAAAGCTGTGCGTCATATCCATCCCTGCATTGGAAACTATGCTCATCCTTCAAATGCCTTCGGACCAAGCGGCACCCTATTTTCTAAAAGTTTACCGAAACAGGGATAATGAGCGCTTAATGCATTCAACATTGCGTCAATCCGACCGGTGTAATCTTTAATTTCGCCAACTCCATTTTGGTTAAACGTGCGTTAATATTCAATTTCGCTTTATTGTTTTTTCTGGAGTATTAGCGCGCAAATGACTATAATTGGGTCGTGAGCGATAATCTCGAAAACCATACCCAGGAAATGTTGCGCCGCATGCGCGCCGAGCAAAACGCTAGGTTCGACCGCATCGACACCACGCTGGCAGAGGTCCTTACCCAAATCCGCATACACGGCACACACATCTCTGGGCTCGTCCAGCAGGAGAACCTCACGAGCGCCAAACTCGCCGAGCTCGACGTCCGTCTTTCCCGCGTCGAAAAGCGCCTTGAGCTGCGAGACGAGTGAGCGCCATAGCCGACAACACTGAAAACCTTACTCTTCAACTCTTGCGCAACCTCCGCGCTGAAGTGGCGGACAGCTTCCGGAATGTTCATGCAAGAATCGACAATCTCACCACCGAGGCTCGCATCGCCAACCCGTATGTCGCGGCGTTGATGCAGCGGGAGGTCCACACGGCCCGCTGCATTGCCGAACTGGACGCACGCCTCTCACGGGTTGAACGGCGCCTCGAACTCCGAGACGAGTGATGTCTGTGGCCGATTTTGAGAGTCTTGCGAATCTTACCCTCGAACAGCTCCGTGCCATCCGCACGGATGTTTCCGAGTTGCGCAACGACAATCGCGACATCAAGGCGACGCTCGCTCTGCTTCGAGCCTACGTTGCAGATCACCACACCGGGCAGAATCTCTTGAATACGCGCCTGGCTGCCGCGGAGATCAAGATCGAGCGTATCGAGCAGCGCCTTTCCCTCCGCGACGAGTGACCGGTTCCTGCTTAGCCGGGTTCATGCGGGCTTGCGCAGTGATCACTTCTCCTACATGTCGTGGCCGTCTCATCCCGGCGGATATAGGCGGGGCGACCGGAGCGGTGCCTCTTGCCGTCCCGCCAATATTGCTCCTCCACAATCACGCCGGTTTCATTGTCGAACACAATAACGGCGGGGCCGTCTTCCCCGTCCCGGTGCAATTGCCCGCGAACAAAGTATTTGATCTCGGTGCGGGGGCGCGTATGTTGCCGCCGCATCGCCGGGGGTCGGCACGGCTGAATTCTTCAATATCCTATGATGCCGCTTCTTAAGAACCCTTAATTAAACGCTTGAGCAGGTTAACGCCACTTAACTAAATGTTTTCCACCGCTTAAGAATATCTTCAATTGTTCAAACAGATAATCGCGCCAGTTCGGTTAATTCATGAACAGAAAAAGCCTCGCTTCCATTCAGAAGAGAATAGTGGCTGCCCTAATCAGGGAGACACGGGAGGACGTTCGTAAGCAGCTGCTCGCCCTTCAGGCCGTCTTTGAGGGCCATACGCCTGAAGAAGCCGCGCAAATTGCAAATGTCAGTGTGACCGACGTGAAGGCCTGGGTTGACAGCGCGCGTCAGAGACGCTGGCTTAACGCGCTGCTGGCCAAACCGCCCCGTGTTGCGAGAGAATTCGATCGCCGCGATGCGGCGTCGCATCGGGCCGCGATCGCCGCGGCTTTTGACAAGCAGCTGACCTTGCCCGAGCGCCGGCGCCTGCGCGCTATCGATGCCTTTCTTGCCGGTCAGCCGATCGAAGCCGCTGCGCAGGCAGCGGGCTTTGAGCCCGAGACGTTGAGGGTCTATCTGCGCCGCAGGGAGCAATATGGCATCCAACGCGTCATGCCGAAGAACAAGGAGCGCGCCACGCGCTCTCCAACAAGGAGACGTGGCCCACGGAGCGCGCGCTCTTCGGTCCCGGTGCCGGTCAGGAAGGTCATATTGGCGAACCGGAAGCGGCGCAAAGACTTTGCCGCGCTGGGCTTCGCCGAGGGAGAGTTGAAGGATGCCCTTGCGAACGAGCACCGGCCAGCAAAGCGGAGGCGGCTGCTTGGTCTGAAGGCGCTCCTCGACGGGCATACCGAGGTGGAAGCGGCAAAGCTCGCCGACACCTCGCCCAACTCGATCGTCCGGTGGCGTAAGCTTCTTCTCAGCGGCGGGCTTGGGGCCGTGCTTACGGATGCAACTCGTGCCAGGCCGATGAAGCCCGAGCTCGTTGCCAAGATAAGGACCGAAATCGCGGCCGCGCTGGCGCAAGAGCCGCCGCCGCGCGCGCGGCTACGCCTGACGGGGATCGACGCTGCGCTTGCCGGTGTTCCGCTTGATAGAGCTGCAGCGCTTGCCCAGGTGAAGACGGACACGCTCAACCAATGGCTTCGTGAAATCCGCCTACGCGGGATCGCCGGCGTGCTGCCGAAACCGAGACGGGCCGACCACCGCCCCAAGATAGATGCCGACCCTGCAAACTTGCACGCCCTGGCCTCCTCCGAGCAAGACCGCTATGTCCGCAAGCGCTTGCTGGGCCTTGCATACGTCGCCGAGGGCTTCAGCACGCATGATGCCGCCATACGCGCGACGCTGGGTGTTACAACCCTGGTCAAGCACCTCCGCCTCTTTCAGCAGGGCGGGATCACCGCCATTTGCAGCAATCCCCGGCGTGGACCTTCTCCCCGGCTTCGGCCCAAAGAGCTTCAGATTGTTTCCGATCTGCTCCGCACCCCGCCTGTGATGGCCGCCGAGCAGATGTGCGCCTATATCGAGGCCGAATTTGGCGTGCGCTACACGCCGAACGGTCTCAAGAGCATGCTCAAGAAGCAGTTTGGCTTCGTGTATAGGCCGGCGTGACACGTCAGCACAATCGCCCGCGCTCCGGTGCCAGCCCCGTTGGCGCGCTCGTCACCTGTGACGCTGCGGAACCCCGGGCGCCTGGCGGCCGCACCATCCCAGTGGCTGACGTCCGTTTCGCCAGTCGTGGTGCTGGCCCCCCACCTGCCGGTTCGATATGCTTCACCTGCATTCGTTCGCCGTCCCAGAACTCTTCCCAAGAAACCTTGCCGCTGCGGTCACGAACCACCGTGGCCGGCCCTCCCGGGGAAGGCCGATGATTGCCGTCGATGTAGTATTCCTCGCAGCTTGTGCCGTGGCCGGATCGTAGCGGATGACGCCCGGCCCTTCCGAGGCATCCCTGTGTCCACCGCGGTGCGTGAACCACGTCTCCGCCAGAAGCCCTCCTTGCGCATCGCGCTGGATGTGAGAGGGCTGATCGCCGGGATCGCCTTCGCTTCTCGGATGAAATTCGGTGAAGCTCGCCATCAAGTTCCCTTCCAGCAGCCGTTTATGCCCCTCGGTCCCCTTATGTCCTTGAATGATCTCGCGCAGATGTTGCGCCCTCCGGTGTGGGAACAGGCGCCTGATCGTGCCTGTCGGCCCTGCTCTTGATGAATGCCACCATCTTCTCAAGGGCGGCGGCGCTCGCGTACACCGAGCAATGCATGAGTCCTCCCGATCGTGGCAGGTTCGCCTCGATGAGCGTCACATCGAAAGCGCCGCGCGGCGCCGTGGCCGGGGCGATCCGCAGAAAGAACGTGTCCACAAAGCGCCAGTGACGCATTCCGAAGGGCAGCAACTTCAGAACCACATGTACGAGCAGGGCGGCCAGCAGACTCGCGAGGCTCAGAACCGTTATTGCAACGAGGGTCATCATGGCCGTCGCCACGGGTTGCCCAGGCGCGATACTGAGGTGGAGCTGCATGCCGACATACTGCGCCAGGACCGCGAACGGATAAAAGGAGTAGACGACGATCGCAAACATCTCCATGCCGAATGTCTTGAAGCCCTGGATCGCATCCTTTCCAAAGGGCAGGACCCAGGCAAGGCAGATCGCAAACACGGCCGCGATCGACCATGGGCGCAAGAGAAGGACGGACAGGCCCGCCAGGCGGTCCGCCAATCGAAAGCCAGACAGGACCTCATCGCCCCTGGCCCATAGGCATAGGACGGGCAAATGACTTCCTTCGGGAGGAGCTAGACCGGCGATCCGCCGCTGCTGTCGTTCGACGATCCACCGCGCGATCCGTCCGTGCGTCCAGTGGAACTCGACGGCAACCGCCATCGCAACCGCGCCGGCAGTCCCCCAGCGGACAAGATCGAAGGTGCTGCGTATCGCTCCAAGACCGTCATAGGAGCGGAAGTGCGGAATGAGCGCGTAGGCGGTGACGAAGGTGAGAACTGTGATGCCGAAGAACCATGCGTAGGCCCGCACGAGGGCGAGCGTCGGCATCACGATGTCCCGGGGCGATGGATGAAAGACCGGCGTGCTCATGCACACAAGGCTGCTGACCCGTTCAGCGACCGCAGGATTCCCAGCCGCGTGCAACGCGATGTTCCCCCCATGACTGTGGGCGACGATCACCTGACATGTGTCGGGCCGCGCCGCCGCCTGCTCGCCGAGGTGCTCGGCCAGGCGCGTCGCCGCGCGCCGCCGGCTATCCTGGTCGTTCTCCCCGTCCCAGGCAAAACGGGCGAACGCGACGCGGCCGCCGAGCCCCGTTTCCAGCGTGCGCCGCAGCAGCGATCCCGGCTGAATCCACGGCGTGTGGTTCCCGAAGGTCCCATGGACCAGCGTGATCGTATAGTGGCGCTCCCCCACGAGAATTCTCCCCTCTTGCCAATCCGCCGCATGCTCGCTTACCCGGCGGAACCAGACATCGCCAGTCCACTGGCGAAGACTGTCATGAGTGCCCCGCGGCACCTGGAGGCCAGCGCCCTAGCAATGGAGCGCTGGCGGTCCTGCCCACCATTCAGGCTTCAGGCGGCGGGCATGGCGCCGGCAGCCGCGACCTCTACGAAGGGGAGCAAGTAATCGCGTTGCTCCGCTCCAAATCCTGTCAAAGAGCGGGGGTTGGCATCGCTTCGGGCTGCACTTGGAACGAAGCGACATAGGGGCATCCATGACGGAAAACGGGCACGGCCCGCGCCAACACCGGGTTCAGGCAGGCAACCGGCGCCGCCGAAATTACAAAGAGCGGGGAGGCCAATCAACTCCTCAACCAGCTTTACGCCATACTCTGTTCACCGGATGGGCCTAGTTGTGACGCCGGCTGGTACATGGAGCCATGCAGCATGTCCGAGGACGCTGGCAGGTTCTTGTGCGTTGCCGCCCTCCTGACGGCATCCCTGTTCGGGGCTTGGGCAGCGTGGGCCTGTCACCGGGCGCAGCGGCGTGGTCTGCCCGGCGCCGACGCACTCGTGTGGGCAGGCGTTGCGGAAGCGTTTCTGCTGCTCTCGCAGGTGAAGCTGGCGCGGGGCCTGGGCTGGTTGGACGGGTTGGATGACTGGTTGCGTAGGCTCGCGAAGCAGAATGGATTGTACGATAGCCGCCGGCAGTTCCAGATCGTCGCGTCCGTTGCCGTGGCATTGATTGTAGTCGTCCTGTTCGTGTACGCGCTCATCTGGATGTGGCACCACATCAAGCGCTACCGCCTTGCCATCGGATTTGCCGCGCTCGCCGTGGGCTTTGGCATCATTCGGTTCATCTCTCTTCATGAGGTGGATGCATGGAATGCCGCCCTGCCCTGGGCGCGCACGGTGGTGGACCTGATAGCCGCCGCAGGTGCATCAGCCGTGGCGATCGCCCGGCTCCGCCAACTGGTCCACTTGCTTTACCCGTCTCGCTGACCCTGGTGTCGAAGGCTCGCATTTTGCCTTCGCAGCATCCGTGGCACAACCCGCGCCATCGGTTCGGCACCCTGCTTTCCACGCCGCCTCCGACTCAACACGGTAGCTGATAGGGCTGGCGTTCTTGCACCTGTCGCACGTCTCAGTGCGAAGGGTACGGTGCCGACGATGTCGGACCATGCTCCGCTGGTCCACAATCGGCCCGTCCCTGCGGAACCGGGCCGCATGGTCGCTCACTTCCTTCCCCTCGCTGGGGTCTTGAGATCGGCGATTTCTTTCTTCAATTCCTGAATTTCCGTCTCATGGTTGTCGTTCGCCGCCTTCAACTCGAGGCGCAGATTGTCGTTGGCCGCCTTCAGCGCCTTGATGGCGGCGTCATGCCCCGTCACCTCGGCCACCAGTTGTTCCAGCTTTGCGGCAAGCCGGTCCACGAACGCCTTCAGCTCCTGTATGGCCTTGACGATACGCCACTCCCCGGGTTCGGAGACGAGGTACATGCCGTCGGTGTCGGTATGGACAAGATCAGGATGGGTTTTCAGGACTTCCTGTGCGATGACCCCGGTATAGACGGGGCCATTCTTGCCATCCGCGCGGAGCTGGTAGTCGCGGATGCGGAAGGAGGACATGTAATCGAGCATCGAAACGGCGTTGTCGGCGATATTGAATTTGAGGCGTGCATCCGAAGAACACGACCAGGATTGCGAGGCACCCGTGCCGGGATTGAGAACACAGTTGCCGTTGGCGTCCTGCACGCGGATCTGGTTGCCATCGGTGACCGAGCTGCTGCCCACCTGGAAAAGGACGTTCGGGGCGTTCGTGGCGATGCCGATCTTGCCGCCGGAAATCGTGGTACCCGTACCATCAATTCCCGTGCCGAAAATCAGGTTGCCGATGACGAGCTGATTGCTCCCCGTGGCGCTGGGGGCATCCACGTCATAGCCGATGATCACATTCCTGGAGCCGGTGCTGATGCCATCACCCGCCTGAAAACCAAGGGCGACATTCCCGTTGCCCGTTGCAGAGTTGAGCGCGTCGTTTCCAACCGCGACGCTGTTGCTCCCGGTCGCATTCGTGTAAAGCGCGCCGGCACCGATCGCCACGTTCCCGTCGCCGTCCGCTGTCGATTGCCCCGCGGAGCCGCCGACCAGCGTGTTGTAAGTACCCTGATCAATGGCACTCCCCGCGAACGAACCAATCATCACGTTAGAGGCGGCGCTGCCCACGGCGGCGCCGTTGCACGCGCCCGCTCGGTCGCCGATGGCGACATTCGAGCCCGCGCTTATGCAGCTTGACATGGTTCCGGGGCCGACCGCGATGTTGCCGCCGCCGGTCACGGAATTGGCGGCGGCATAGCCAATGGCCACGTTGTTGTCCGTATTGGCGGCAGCCAGCGCATCCTGCCCGACCGCCACGTTGCCCGCGCCCGTCGACTCCGTCACGCCCGCGCCCTGCCCCAGGAACACGTTGTTGAGGGTGTAGTTGGCAATCGCGTCGGTGAGTTCGTCGATCCCGATCGAGCCCCCACCCGCCGCCGCGGCCCACGAGAGCACGCCCGAGCCGTTGGTCTGCAGGAACTGGCCGTTACTGCCATTGGTGGCGGGTAGCTGGAACACGGTGCCTGCACCTGCCGCTGCGGCGGTTTTAAGCGTCACGCTGCCGCTCGTGGAGCCGTTCAGGGTGATCTGGGCATTGGTGCCGCCGTTGGTGCCCAGCGTTACCGTGCCGCCCGCGATGGCCAGGTTGTCGGCGGAATGCGTGATGGTCACGTCGCCATTGTTGAAGTTGATGACCGCACCAGAGGCCAGGAACAGGTCGGACCATTTCAGCGCCGTCGTGCCCAAGGCCGCGCCGTCGTTCGCGGTCGGCACCGCGCTGCGGCTGAATTCCACGGCGCCGGTGGAGGTAGCTCCCAAACGGATCGTGCCTGCGCCCTTGGCGTCCAGGCTCAGACCTTCATCCGTACCGGACGAGGTGACCGACACCGCCATGCGGCTTCCCGCTGCGGCCCCCTTCAGACTGAGCCCTGTCACCACCGAGGCCGTAGAGGCATCCACATTCAGCACGGGGTTCGTGGTTCCCTGCCGGCCAACCGCCAGCGCCGTGGCCGAGGTCGAGGTGATCGTTTCATTGGCATCGAACGTATAGCCCGACGCCGCGCCGCCAAAAGCCAGTGTGTTCGCGGAATGCGTGATCGTTACGTCGCCATTGTTGAAATTGATCACCGCGCCCGAGGCCAGGAACAGGTCCGACCACATCAGCGCGCTGGTCCCAAGCGCTGCGCCGTCCGATGAAGTGGGCACGGCATTGCGGCTGAACTCGACCGCACCCGTCGAAGTCGCCCCAAGGCGGATCGTGCCCGCACCCTTGGCATCAAGACTCAAGCCTTCATCCGTGCCCGAGGAGACAACGGCCAAGGCCGCGCGGCTGGCCGCCGCCGCGCCCGTGATGCTGATGCCGGTGGCCACCGAGGCCGTACTGGCATTGACCTTCAGCACCGGGTTCGTGGCGCCGTTCGCGCCCACGGCCAGTGCGTTGGCGGAGGTGGACGTGATTGTTGTTGCTCCGGCGGCCAGCGCCCCCGCCAGGGTCAGCGCATCGGTCGTGTTGTTATAGGTCAGGCCTGCATCGCCCCCGAAGGAACCATTGTCATTGAACTGCACCTGCGTATCCGACCCGGCGGGTGTGCCGCCGCCACCGGACGCTGTCGCCCACGAAAGCGTGCCGGAACCATCGGTCTTCAGGAACTGGCCGCTCGAGCCATCCGCGCTTGGCAGGGTATAAGTCGTCGAATCCGCCGCCGCCGCCGGTGCAAAGCCCACATAGCCCGAGGTGGCGCCCGACAACCGCAGCGTGCCTTTCACATCGAGCGTGGAGCCAGGTGTATCCGTGCCGATGCCGACGCGACCGGAAGAAATGATCCGCATCGCTTCTGTAGCACCGTTATTGCCAACGAGAAAATTGATGTAATCGGAAGCGCCGGTACCGTATGTCGACTTCAAGGTCAGATTGGAACCAGCATGTCCGCCGCCATATATGACTAGACTTGCGGACGAACCGCTGTCTTCCACGCCGAGGTCGTGAAAACTGTTACCGTGGAATTTGAAACTCGTCCCGGTTTGGAAGACATCACCGACAACTTCCAGCTTGGCAGTAGTACTGGTTGTGCCGATACCCACATTGCCCGAAGCATCGATCACGAAAGGCGTGCCATCCGTGCTGGCGGCATCTTCAACCAGCAGGCTGGCGCCCGAGCCGGTGTTGGTGATTTTCAGTGCCGGCACACTGCCCGACTGCGTGATGGAAAGCCCGTTCGTGCTCGAACCCGCGATGCTGGTCGCGGCATCAAGCGTCATGGCATCCTTGAATTCAGTGAAATCGAGGCTGTCCGCCGTGGGCGTGCCAGGCGCCACCCACGATGTGACACCGTTACCATCTGTCTGCAGCACATAGGTGTTCGTGCCGTTATCAGCCGGAAGCTGGAATACCGTGCCGGTGCCGGCGGCCGCGGCCACCTTCAGCGCCGCCGAGCCGCTCGTCGAACCATTCAGCGTGATCTGTCCGCCGGTGCCGCCGTTGGTGCCCAGTGTTACGGTGCCGCCCGCG
>DATBGU010000131.1:0-27149 GCA_036557825.1 Gemmataceae bacterium | reverse complement strand
TCCGTCCGTAGCCGAATCCCCGGTTCCTTGGATGGCAGGACGATCGTTCCTAGTTCCACGTTCTTCTGTTTGTCGTCGAGCTTGATGCCGCCAAGTATCGAATCGAGCGTCAGCGCTTTCTTGGCGAAATCGCTCTTTTGCAAACGCTGGCGATAGAAGACGATGGCGAACTCTTCCTGCACTTTGATCCACGTCTCGTCCGGCTTCTCGAAGTGCCACAGTTCGAGCCGCCAGATCATCTCGCCCGGCTTCGATTCGTAAAACGGCGTCGTCCGTTTCTTGTTCAGCACCACGGCGGTGTGCTGGATATTGCCGGCGACGGTGAGGATCTCGATCTCGTTCTCGAACTTGTTGAGCGACAGCGCCGTCTTCTTAATTGTCTCGATGTCTTCCTTCGTCAGCGGTTGCTCCTCTTCGTACTCGGAGCGCGGCACTTTGAGGTTGACGCCTTCCAGGCGCACGGAGCCGGCGTCGAGGATGCAATCGTAGGTCGCGCCGAGCGGCAGATCGGTGATGGTGAACTCGCCGGATTTGGCGTCGATCTTGCCCGAATACTTCTTGTCGGTGGCGCGATCAATGGCGGTGACGGCCGTGAGCGCATCGGCTTTCGCCGCTTTGCCGCGAATGGTCCCCGTCTCGCCCTTCAGTGCCGGCGTCAGCGTGGAGGCGAGAACGACGGACGCCACAGACAATCGAAGATCAAGTCGGCGGCCCATGGTTCCAATTCCCCCTGACCTCATCGTTGATACGCCGGCAGGTAGTGCATGTAAATGTTCAAGATCAGGGTGGCCATCGCGGTCGAATAGACCTTGTTGTCGCCGGCGACCGCTGCCGCCTCCGAGGAGCCGGGCGGCACGTCCCAGCTGCCGTCCTTGTTCTGTTTACCCAGCAACAACTCACGAACGCGCGGGTGCCAATCGTTCCACTCCTTGCCGCCGGCCTGGTAGAACGCCTGGATGGCGTAGTAGTGGAAGTAGTAGAAATACTGCGGATTGCCGCCGCCCCACTGGACGGGGATCGTCGCAAGATACGACATCGTTTTCGGAAGGTTCGGATCGTCGTGCTTGCCGAGCAGTTGCATCGAGAGCGCGCCCGCCGCGCTGGTCTGCGGCCCGGCCGACGGCCCCTGATAGCCGTAGCCGCCGGTCGGCGCGCCGCAGGAACGCACGTACTTGACGGCTTTCTCGAAAGTCTGCTGTGGCACTGGGATCTCCGCGTTGTTGGCCGCTCGCAGAGCCACGATCTGCATGACGGTCACGCTCATGTCCTGATCGGTTGGGGACGGCTGGTAGCGCCAGCCGCCCGCCGGCGACTGCGTGCGCACGATCAGATCCACCGCGTTGCGCAACTTCGTCTCCAACTCGGGGTCGGGGTCCATGCCGTACATCTCGGCCAGCGCCAGTGTGGCCAGGCCGTGCTCGTACATGCTGCTGGAAGAGATGAAGCCCGTCATTTGTGTTTTGGCGAGCATGTACTTCTTGGCCCGCGTCAGCACGCCCGGCTTGACCGCGCCGCCCTCGACGACATCGCCGTATTTGCCGCGGCCCGGTGCGTGCCCCTTGCTCATGAAGGCGAGCATCGCCAGGGCGTTGAACGCCTGGTTGGTGTGCCACGAACCCGCCTCCGGGCCGTCCTTGATCTGCTTCTGTTCGAAATAATCCAGTGCTCGGTCCGTCGATGTCGTGACGCGCTCGATGACTTTCAATTCTGTCAGCGGCGCCGCGGCCGCCGATTGGTCCGGCGGTCTGGGCGCGTCGGGAAAGGCTGTCTGGGCAATGGCGACGCCTAGCAAACCAGCGGCCAGGATGCCAATCCGAGGCAGGGTCGGGCGGAGGCGGAGGAACAGGTTTTGTCGTATCGTCATGACAACCCCACCAGGCGGCGCAGGCCCACATCGAGAGAATAAAGGAATATCAGGATCGCCAATATCAGCCAATTGTCCCACAGGCTGACTTCCCGGTGGAACTCGGTGAATTTCGATTCACCTTGCAAATGGTCGGCGATGCTCGCCAGGTCCGGCAGTTCGACCATTCGCCCGCCCGATGCCGTCGCCCACTGTTCCAGAGCCGGCCGGTTGACGTTCGGTTGACGCAGTTCCTCCGGCGCGACGGTGACGCGCAGACGCGCCTCGACCGGATCGGACGCGCCGGTCGGGTTGTAGGCGACGCGATACTCCCCGGCGGAAGGGGGCGTGAACTTGCCGACATAGTGGCCCTTGACGGCGGGGTCGGCCGTCAGCTCGACCGTCGTCGCCGAACCGCCGCCCTGAATCTGCACCGCTTGGGCATCCTCCGTGCGCGGCGAACCGTCCGAGGCGAAGGCCATCAATTCGATCCGAGCCTCTTCGTTCGGCTGGGCGCGCACCGGCCGGACCTCGATCCAACTTTTCTTCTCGGTCTTGGCATCGCGCCGCGCCACAAACCGTAGTCCCTGGCCCCAGAAGCGATAGAAGAAACGATCGCCGACGTTGCGCCGCCATAACCATGTGGAGTCGGTGCCGACGAACATCACCTTGCCCTTGCCGGCGTAGTGGTAAGCGATCAGCGGCAGCTTGCCGTAGGAACTCTGAATCGGGTTCCAGGCCAGCACGGTCGCGCCGGGCGCGGGGCGCTCGGCGGCGGCGCACCAATAATAGGGCGGCATGTTCGACCAGGCGTTTTGATTGCGGCCCGGCTCGTCGTAGAAGCGCATCGCCTCGTGGACCGAGCCTTCCGGCGTCAATTCGACGCGAAACGACGGGATGCCGCGCGGATACTGGCCGGGCACGCCTTCGCGCAGACGCACGGGCAGAAGATTGTGCAGCTTCTCGTCGTAGCGGTGCGGCATCGACAGCGGACCCGCCTCGACAATCAGGCCGACGCCGCGCTCGCGTACCGCCTTGTCCAGTAGTTCGATGAAGCCGGCGTCTAGTATCTTCGGTGACGCATCGCCGAGAATGACGACCTGATACTCCGCCAGTTGATCGAGCGTGCGCGGCAGCGCTTTCGCCTGCTCGGCCGCGGGATGGCGTCGCCACTCGGCCTCCAGTCGAATGTCCACTTCTTTCACCGTGCGGCCGCCCACGCCGTTGTCACGGCGCAGGGCGTTTTTGAGGAAGCGAAAGTCCCAGCGCGGCAGTCCCTCGACGAGCAGCACCTTGATCTTTTCCTCGCTGACGCGCACGAACGCCGTATCGGTATTGTTGGCCCGCAGTTCCTCCGCCTCCTCCGGCTGCGGCGGAACGTGAACGCTCAGATAACGCGCCCCAGGTTCCGTGGCCTTGAACGTCAGCTCGATTTGCTGCTGTTCCGTACCGCTGAGCAGCAGATCCTTGCTATCGAGCAGCTTGTCGCCGTCCTTCAGCTCGACCTTGACGGGTCGCTTGTCGAAGCCGTGCGATTCGATTGTCACCGCCACGCGAGCGGTGTCGTTGACGGACACCAGCGGCGTCGCGAACAGATCGACGATGGCGACATCTTGCAGTCGCCGCGAGCTACCGGGGGGCACGGTGAACAGCGGCGTGCCGGCGGCGGCGCAGGCTTGCGCCGCCTCGGTCGGCGACCGGCCGCCGGTGTTCTGGCCGTCGGAAAAGAGGACGATACCCGCTACTTGCCGCCCGGCGGCGTCTTCGAGGATGCGGCCGACGGCATCGCCGGCCTGCGTCTGGGAGCTACCCGGATTGGGCGGCTCCGGCAGCTTCGGGTCCGCCGGGTTGACGCCAAGTTGCGTCATGTCCTTGCCGAACGACCAGTATTGCACGTCGTATTTTTGATTCAGTTTCTCCCGCAGCGGCCGGGACGTTTGCACGACGGACTGCGCGAGCTTGGCCCGACTGATGCGATTGAGGGCGCGGCGCGTCTCGCTGTCGGCGGCGCTGCCGGAGCGATACCCGGCCGCCGCGGCGATGCGGGTATATTCGTCGTCCGACTCGAACGGACCCGCGTGCAGCTGCATGCTCTGCGAGTGATCGAACAGCAGGGCGAGGATGGGTTTCTTCTCACTGGTGTGATCGATCTTGAGGTAGGGGCTGCCCAGCACCAGCACGAGCAGCAGCAGGATTAGCACGCGCGTGGCCGTGAGGGTGAAGCGCAAGAGCGGCGGAGCGCTGGGCAGGTTCCACTTTTGCCGCAGGAAAATGTAAACGGCGATCGGCGCCAGCAGGACGAGGCCAATGGTCAGCACGAGCGGATGCTGGAACGCCAGGTGCGCCTCGCCGAGATGGCTGACGAACTCGTCGGTGATATTCAACTGGCGTAGCAGCCACGATGTCATCGTCGGACCTTTCGGAAACGAATCGCCGTCACTAGCTCGGAGCGCCAGCGACGGGCGCCCGTTGCTGGCGCTCCGGGCTAGTCGATTATTTACTCGGCGGCACCTTTGTCTCCGTCAGGCGCTTGAAATAATCCTGGATGAACGCGCGATAGGACTCCGGTCCCTGCTCATTCATGCCCTGAATCAGCTCGTCGCGCAACCGCGACGGCGGCAGCTTGAGGATCATGGCGCGTGTATCGGGATCGAGTTTCGACAGGTCGGCCTCACTCCGCCCGTTCTTCGGATTGCCGTTGAGATCCCCCCGCGCCGATTGGGACGGAGTCGGCGAATTCTGTCCCTGCTGCGGCTGGCCCATCGCCCTGGCCTGACGCATACGGTCCGCCATTGCCCCCGCCGCCTGCATGGCCGGCGACTGCATCATCTGCTGCAATTGCTGGGCAATGTCGTCCGCCTCGTTGTCGTTGGGCTGGCCCTTGCCTTGCTTGCCCTTCGACTGCATCGCTTGCGTCAGTTGTTGCAGCATCTGTTCCAGCGTTTGCTGATCCGAGGCGAGACTATCGCGCGCCGATTGCAGATCGCGCATCTGATCGTTTTGATGGTCGGCCATCTCGTCGCGCGGATCGTCTTTGCCGTCCTTCGTATCCTTGCTGTCCTTTGGTTTGACGGGGCGGCGCTTCTTGGCGAAGCGCGGATCTTCTTTCTGTTTTGGTCCGCCCAGCGCCGGCATGAACAGCGGTTCCTCGTCGTCCTTGGCGTCGGCCTTCTTATCGTCCTTGTCGCCGGGTTTGGCCTTGCCGTCCTTGTCCTTCTTGTTCGGCAGCGGTTCGTTGGTGTCCTCCTCGCGCGGCGGCACCTTCACTTCCTTGCCGTCGGGCGTGTAGGGCGATTCAGGGAACTCCGGCTTGTCGCCCTTGCGGCGCCGATCGCCGAGCAGCTTGCGGGCGCGGGCCAACATGTCCTCGATCTGCTTGTCGAGATCTTCCTGCTTCCGCTTGATTCCCTTGACATCCTTGCCGGCCATCGCCTCCGCGGTCAGTTCGTCCTGTTTGTCCTGCAAGCGTTTCATCTGCTCGCGCATCTGCGCGATGAAGTCGCGGAGTTGCTCCAGCTCGCGCTCCGTCAGCTTGCCGCTCTCCTTGAGCAGGTCGCGCTGAAGCTGTTCCAGCGCCTTACGCAGATCGTCGCGCATGCCCTTGCGAGCGGCGGCGAGGGCGTCGAGCCGACTCTTGATGCCCTCCATCTCCTTCTGCACGCGGTCGCCGCGCTGCTTCAACTCTTTCAGATCGGGCGCAGGCGTCTGCTTGGCGTCGGCGTCTCGGTTCATCTGCCGGCCGAGGTCGCGCAGGGCGTCGGCGACCAGGTTTTGAAACGCTTGCTGCGTCGCCTGCATCTGCTCGGCGACCGGCTTGGGCAACATCTCCAACTTGTCGGCCTGCTCGACGGCCTTGGCCAAATCGCTGCTGATCTGCTGGGCCTGGCTGGCGTTCTTGTCTTCTTCCTTCGATAGCTTGTCGAGCTGCTTCCGCAATTCATCGAGGCGCTTGGCCGTCTCCGGATCGAGCTTCGGCGTCTTGTCCTTCGGTGCCGTTTGCGGCTGCGGCGGTTTGCCGTCTTCCGGCTTGATGTCGGCCTTATCGCGGACCTTGTCGGTAATGGCCGCGTATTCCTTGTTCAGCTTCTCGATGCTGTCCTGGACTTTTTTCTGCTCGGCGATGAGCTGCACGAGGCGGTCGCGGAAGGTGTCCTGCGTCTTCTCGAACTGCGTCAATTGTTGATCGGCCGCGTTGGCGTCGGCGGCGATGCGCAGGACGTATTCGCGTGTGCGGGCCGTCTGGCCCTTGCGGTCCTTGGCCTCGATGACGTAACGCAGTGCGGACCCCTGCTTGAGGTCCGCCCCTTCCGTCAGTGCTGACACGAGGTTGTCATCGCGTTTCGGCGTCGGGTAGCTTTGCAGCGTCCGGCTGCGATAGGGCGCCTGCTCGTTGTCCCGCACCAGCACGTTGATTTCGGCGAGTCCGTAGTCGTCGAACGCCTTGATCGCCAGCGGCAGCGCGGCGGCCTTGCTGAGGACGGTTTCGTTGCTCTGCCGTTCGAGGACCACTTGCGGCGGCTTGTCGGGAAGAGCGACGTATTTCAGTTCCTTCATCGGTTTGTTGGCGTGGCCCTGCTGGTTGCGCAGCTCGGCGCGGAACAGGCCGGAACCCACAAGCGGAAATCGACCGGACCAGAAGCCGTCCTCCGCCGCTCGCATGGGATACGTTTTCGTGACCTCGAACCCCGGCTCCTCGACCTGTACGGTGCCGGCGCGGCCCCAATAGCACTGGCCGCCGTGCAGAAGGAACGACATGCCACGGATCGACTTGCCTTCCAGACCAACTTGACTCGCCGGCACTTCCAGGCGCATCCAGCGGCCGGCACTCGGCAACGCGCCGACGTGGCGGCGGGTGGCGCCGGCGATGAATTTCTCGATGCGATCGGCCCCCCAGTACGCGCTATGCTCCCAGTTCTCGCCGTCGTGCCACTGAAGCATGATCGTCTCCGGCGCGTGCTTGGCTGGGACGTAGACGTAGGCAAACAGAATGTCACCCGTGCCGACGACGTGGCCGGCGGGCGCGCCCTGGAAGGAGTGGCGGTGTGTGCCGACGGCGGCGGGTTCCGTGTGAGCGGGCCGGCCCTCGCGGCGCTCCCAGGTCCACGTTCCATCGGTCGTCGCGCCGAACGGCATCTTGTCCTCAAACCAAACTCGCTCCGATTGGTCGCGGCGCGGGATGGCTCGCAGGGCGGGCCGCAGCATTTGAATTTCGCCGTCGGCGACTTGCCCGCGCGCCTCAACGCGGACCTCGACCTCGCCGCCTTCGGGTCCGGTCACTTCCACGGCCTGCGGCGGCGTCGGGTGCGGCTCCGGGATACCCATGTACTTCGGATAATAGACCACCGAGTTCACATTCACCAAGACGGGTCGCTCGACCAGGCGGATCGTGTGCTGAACGCTCCAGGTGTCGCCGCCGTAGATGCGATAGCGGAAGCCGTTTTCGTAGCCCTCGCCGAGGCTTGCCCCGTCCACCGTGATCTTCCACAGTTTCGGATCGTCCTTGTCGCGGTTCAGCTCATACTTGTGCGGCGGCACACCGGCGTCGTTATACAGTTCCAGGCGCAGCTCCTCCGGATCGGCGTCCGAGGTGGTGCGCACCGCGAAGGCGATCGGCTCCTCGCGCAGCACGTCGGCGTCGCCCGGCTCGACCGTGTAGGCGACGCGCGCGATGGGCGGCAGGTCGGCGAATGGCCGGAAGATGCGGGCCATCGCTCGCGTCGCGCGATCGGAGAACAGGCACCACAGCAGCACGAACGACAGCGTCGTGGCTGCGGCGAACAGTGTCGCCCGCCGCAGGCTGAGGTAATCGAGCACTCGACCGGCGCGGAAGCCGCGAATGCGGTCCAGCGCCTCCGTCAGCAGCCGGCGATAGAAGATCGGCGAGACGCCGGCGCGCATGCCCTTGCTCTCCAGGTCGATACAACTGACGAGACGGTTGTGGATGCCGGGAAGGTGCGATTCGATGCGGCGAGCGACCTGCACCGAAGCCAAACGACGAAACAACGGCCGGACCACGCCGACGAAGAACGCCCATCCCGCCGGCACGACCACGAGCAAGAGTGCCAGTAACCGGATCAGCGACGCCACCGGCACGACGCGTTCGCCGACCGTCCAGGTGATCGGCCGCAGCGGCACGGTCAGGTCGATCAGCGTCAGCACGACGAGGGTACCGAGTCCCAGACCGATGCTCAGGCCCAGGCCGGTGGCCACCCAGCTCGACCGCAGCAAGTGCCGGGTGCGGCGGATCAGGCGGTAGATGGGCCGCGAATCGGGCAGGCTAACCGTGGTTTGCGGAGACATCGGTTTCTCCTCGGCTTGGTTTTGTTCGCCAGCCCGCAGCGCCAGCAAGGGTTGCGCCCTTGTTGGCGCTGCGGGCTGGCACGACTCATCCTTCCGCGGCATTCTGGCGGCCTGCGCCGGTCATGCGCGCCACCCACGAACCGGGACTCATGCCCAGGATGCGCTGGCGCACCGACGTTGGCTCGTCCGTGTCGCCGCGCTTGCCACCAACCGTGGCGAACAAGAACTCAATCGCCATAAGCAGAAACGCACCCCAGATAAGCACCGGCCAGACCTCATGTTCCTTGCCGAGCGAGCCTTTCTCGGCCTGCGCCTCGGCGGAGGCATCGACGAAGGTCAACTCGGCGCCCGGCAGCAGCGCCCGCATGGCCTTCTCGTCGAGCATGGTGAAGTCGGATTCCTCCGGGGCGAGGTTCACCGCGAACGCCAGCGACGCGGCCTTGGGCTGGCCCAGGTGCGAGCCGCGCACATCGACGGTGTAGTAGCCGCGCTCGCCGGTGCGCTCGAACGCGCCGAGCAGCCGCGCCCCGGAGCGCTCCAGAGACGGCGTGAGCAGGTGGCCGGCCGGATCCTTGACGCTCGCCTCGGCCGGCGACCAGGCATTGCTAACGCTGATCTCGGCCGTGCTATCGGCGACGACTACCGGCGACACTTCGACCTCCGGCCGATGCTCGACGTGGCTGGCCAGCCGTAGTATCAGCGGCACGAAGTCCGGTTTGACCGGCAAACTCGTCCAGCGCGTGTGCGCCGGAAACGCGCTGAGGATGACGATGCCGTCGCCCAGCCGGCTCTCGACGAGCGCCGGCGCTCCCGAGGCGAACTTCATCAGCGGCCAGGCATTGCCGCGCTTGGGCGGCAGTTGCATCTTGAATCGCTTGTAGATGCGCACCGTTTTGAAGTGGCGCGCGTCGGGGTCGGGATTGTCGAACACCGACAGGGCGGGGTGGGAGAAGTCGATGGCGGCCAGCTTCTCGAAGGTTTCGAGCTTGTTGGGATCGCCCTCGGCGGCTCCGAGACGGGCCGCCGTCAGGCTCTCGCCCTGCGGGCCGGGAACCGGGAAAAAGGCGTTGTTGTAGGTGTCCGGCACGACCTTGTCGCCGGGGAAGACGAGCAGTCCGCCGCCGCCGCGAACGAAGTTACGCAGCCAGTCGAATTGTTGCGCGTTGAGCGCTCCGCAGTTGGCCAGCACAACCACGCTGGCGTCGCGCAGCGTCTCGGCGTTGAGGGCGGCTTCCGTCACTTCGCGCACATCGAGCGAGCGTTGAAAATCCTTCGAGGCCGCTACTGGGTCAGCGGGCGTCCCGCCCGCTGACCCGTCGCTCGCCTCGGCGCGACTGGTCAGCGCCGTGTAAAGATAACGGCCTTCGTTGATCTCCGGGTCGGCGGCGGTGTTGCTGCTGACCAGCACGACCTTGACGCGCGGCTCGACCGACAGGGTGAACAGGAAACGGTCGTCTTCGGGGAAGCGGTCGGCCGTCTTCCCGGTGATCTCGAAGCGGCCGCGCCGCAGCCCCGGTTCACGCGGCAAATAATCCACCGCGCGCGTCGCCGACTCGCCGGGCTTGAGTACCAGCGGCGTGCGCGTCACCTCTTTTTCGTCGATGAACACGCTGAGCGTCAGTTCCGCCGTCTCCGTCTTCGAGTAATTGACGACGTGCGGGCGCAGAACGATCGGCAAGCCGGCGATGGCGCGATTGCGGCGCGGTGCGTCGCCGACGACGGCGCGATTGGGCAGCGGCTCCTTGTCGCCGACGTTGACAACGACGAACGGCGTGCCGGCCGGAATGAGGCGTTCCAGTCCTTGATTGCGCACTTCGAGCCAACCGCTCGACTGACAATCGGTGAACAGATAGACGATGGGGTTGCTCCGCCGCGACGCCTCCGGGCCGAATAGCTGCAAGAGCGTGGCGAAGATGTTGGCCCGCGACGAGGTCGTTTTGAGCCCGTCGATCTTGTCCTGGGTGCCTTTCGTGTCGGTGCTGAAACGACTGAAGAGTTCCTCCGGCGTCGCGCCGACGCGAATCAGCGTCAGACGGTCGTCGCGGCCGAGGCGTTCGACGACGGAGGCGGCGGCCTTCTTGGCGCGATCGAAGGCGGACACGCCGGCCGAGCGCGCGTTCATGCTGGCCGAGCAATCCATCAGCAGGATGACCTCGCGTCCCCCCGTCCCGCCCTCGGCGCCGAACAAATTGCCCCAGTTCTTGATGACCGGCCGCATGAACAGGACGACGAGCAACAGCAGAAACAGCGTGCGCAGCATGGCCAACAGGGCTTCCAGAAAGCGCATGCGCCGGCGCTGCTGCACGTAGCTGTCGAAGAGAAAACGGAAGGTGCTCAACTCGACGGTCTTGAGGCGGTGCAGCGTGAGCAGGTGCAGGACGAGCGGAATCGCCGCGAGAGGCAGAAACCACAGCAGAGCAGGGTGCAATAAGGAAGGCAGGAAGCTCATGGGTGTCAGCGGGCCAGCGGGGTGGGTGGATCGGGGTGGGCGCGGCCAGCAGCATCCTCGATTGTAAACGATGCGCTGCCCAGAGCAATTATTTCATCCCAAGCGGGCGCGTTTCTCCAGGTAGGCGGCCAAAAAGCGATCGTACGGCTCCGTGGTGTTGGCCAAGTTGTAACTGATGTTGCGCTCGAAACAGATGGCCTTGAGCGTGTCGAGAAACGTATTGATCCGCGCCAGGTAGCGCTGTCGCAAACTCTTGGGGTTGGCCGTGAGCCGGCCGACGCCCTCCATGTCCTTGAAGCGCGTCAGGCGGTCGTAAGGGAACGTTAATTCGGCGTCGTCCATGACGTGAAAGACGATCACTTCGTGGTTGTTGTGGCGGAAATGTTGCAGGCCGTTGGCCAACTTCTGCTCGTCGTCGATGAGGTCGCTAATGAGGAGGACCAATCCGCGGCGCGGGATGCGCTCGGCGATGTCGTGCAGCACGGCGGCCACGTCGGTGTCTTCGCGGCTGTAGGAGTAGTCGAGCAGTTCGAGGATGCGGCGGAACTGTGTCGGCCGGGCTTTCGGCGGCAGATACTGCCGCGGTTCGGAGTCGAACAGCGTCAGCCCGACCGCGTCGTTCTGGTGCAGCATCAGATACGCCAGCGCCGCCGCCAGGTAACTGCCGTAGGTCAGCTTGCTCACCTCGCCGCTTTTGAAGGCCATCGACTTCGAGCAGTCGAGCAGAATGTGGGCGCGCAGGTTCGTCTCGTCCTCGAACAACTTGACGTGATACTTGTCGGTGCGAGCGAGGATTTTCCAGTCGATGCCGCGCAGATCGTCGCCGGGCGTGTAGGCGCGATGATCGAGGTACTCAACGGAGAAGCCGTGGTAGGGGCTGCGGTGCCGGCCGGTGAGGAAACCCTCGACGACCTGCCGGGCCACCAGTTCCATGTTGCCGACGCGCGCCAGTCCTTCGGGATCGAGATAGCGATTGCTCATAGTTTTTCGTCCAAGAAATTAACCACAGAGTCACAGAGAACACAGAGGAAGACACAGAGAAGAAAAAGACAGAAAATGCAAAAGAAAACGAGAAAAGAGGAGGGATGCCTATGGTCCTTTTTCCTTTTCACTCTGTGTTTTTTTCTCTGTGCTCTCTGTGACTCTGTGGTTAGTTGTTTTTATTTCGCCATCGGTTCGCGGACTTCGTGGAACAGCTTCTCGACGATATGGTCGGCCGACACGCCGTCGCTCTCGGCGCGGAAGCTGGTCGCCAGGCGATGCCGCAGCACCGGCCGCGCCACGTAGCGAATATCTTCCGTCGAGACGTGGACGCGGCCGTCGAGCAGCGCGTGGGCCTTTCCGCCCAGGAGCAGCGCCTGGCAGGCGCGCGGCCCGGCGCCCCAGGTCAAATACTTCTTGATGAACTCCGGCGCTTCAGCGGAGTGCGGCCGAGTGGCGCGCACCAGCTGCACGGCGTAGGCGGTCACGGAGCGGGCGATCAGCACCTTGCGAACGATCTTTTGAATCGCCAGGATGCCCGCGCGGTCGAGCACCGCCTGGACCGCCGGCAGATCGCCGCCCGTCGTCGATTCGGCGATGGACACCTCTTCCTCGTAGCTGGGATAATCGACGAGGATCTTGAACATGAAGCGATCGAGCTGGGCTTCGGGCAGCGGATAGGTGCCTTCCTGCTCGATGGGGTTCTGCGTGCCGAGCACGAGAAACGGCTTGTCGAGGTTGTAATCGACGCCGGCCGCGGTGACTTTGTATTCCTGCATGGCTTGCAGCAGGGCGGCCTGCGTTTTGGGCGGCGTGCGGTTGATCTCGTCGCCGAGCAGCACGTTGCCGAAGATCGGGCCCTTGACGAAGCGCAGCCGTCGCTGGCCGGTGCCCTCTTCCTCTTCGAGGATTTCCGTGCCGGTGATGTCCGACGGCATCAGATCGGGCGTGAACTGAATGCGTTTGAAGCTGAGGGACAGCAGTTGGGCGATGGTCGAGATCATGAGCGTCTTGGCCAGACCGGGCACGCCTTCCAGGATGCAATGGCCCTGACAGAAGAGCGCGAGGAGCACTTGCTTGAGCACCTCATTCTGCCCGACGATGACGCGGCCGAGTTGCTCGGTCATCGTTTGGTAGGTGCTGGTGAGGTGCTCGGCGGCGCGGAGATCGTTTTCGTCGAGAGCTTGGACTACGGGTGGGGTGGCCATCGGGAGGGTCTCAAAGGTTGGCAATTCGTTCGAGGCAGGCCATCCCAGCCTATCAGACGTTCCGCGCGCGTCAATCGTGAAAGCGACCACCAAGGAGCAATCGAGAGATGTTTCAACTTGCCCGCGCTAAAGCTCCATCAATACGGGCCAGGCAGCGTTCCCGACCCAGCAGCGCCAGTGGCTCGTAGGTGCCGAAACCGGCTGTGTTGATCAGCTGCGGGTGATATATAAACTGATGCGGCGCCAGGCAGGCTATCAACCCGTTCGATCATGCACTGAGTCACGCGAGAGGCTACTCTGCTATGCGCGGTGACATTGTCTATCGTGTCTATGGCCTTCACGAAGGGCGCCAAAAGGACTTTTTCTTCGGGGCCTTCCGATCCCGTTCCGAGGTGGATGCGGAGGTGGCGAAGCTTCGCGCGAGGGAGATGAACGGCCGAAATTGGGCAGAGCAGTATCCCAACAGGGGCTTCGTCATCCGCGAAGTGGTCGTGGAGACCGATTTCGAGATTCCCACTCAGCCGAAGCCCCGGGACAAGTACGCCGTCAAGGGCTCGCGCAAGGCGAATCAACCGGGAACGATTGACTCGACCATTGTCGAGGTCTTTCGGCGTGCCGACTCTCGGGGCAGCCCCGTGAAGATTTGCGAATACGAACGAAACCTCTTCCTGGCGCAAACCTTCGAGCCGTTCCGACAAGGGGACAGGGAGTTCGCGTTGATCTCGCGTGACTACACGAGAACGGCGGTGTTGGACCTCGGGTCCGGCGTCGTCGTCGCCGAGGAACCCGACACGGGCGGGAACGGGTTTTGCCCGGTTGGCTTTTACGTGCCGGATTGGTGGGACGTGTACGATGGGTCGATCATCCCCGGAAGTGAGTACTGGGATGCCGACCGCGAGTGGCCCAACGGTGACTTTGGATTTGTTTGGGGCTGCAACTGGGGCGATGACGGGTCTTGGAAAGTCCAGTACCTCGACTTGAGCCGAGTTCAGGAGGGCGTTGTGCGGCGTGAGGAACGTTTCGGATATGTGGAGCTGGCGACGTTCGGTTTCAACAACCCCTGTCTAACCCTGGTTGCCGAATCGCCGCGGAAAAGCGATCCTCCGTCCTTTATCGTCGTCTCAAGGCGGGGCGGTGTGGCGCGGGTCATCTTCGCCGTCGAGATGCAATTCGGTCTCGAATCCGGTAGGCCGGAGGAATGGCAGCGGCTGACAATCGCGAACTTGGAATGACTTTGCACATAACCGCGGAAGGCGGCAGAGGGCGCTAATCAATTACATTCAACAAAGCAACATCGCTTACAGCCGCGCCAGGGCACGATCAATGCGGGCAAGGCAGCGCTCGCGGCCCAGAAGTGCCAACGTCTCGTAGGTGCCGAAACCGATCGCCTTGCCGGTGACAGCCACGCGCAGCGGCTGATTGATCGCTCCCAACTTGACGCCCTCCGACTCGGCGAAGTTTTGCACCAGTTCCTCCAGCGCCTTCGCCTCGAACGTCGCTGTCGCCAGGCGCTCGCGCATCGTGCGCAACAGCGCGTTTGCCTCCGGCTTGCGGATGTGCTGGTTGAACGCCTTCTCGTCGTAGGTCAATTGATCGTCCGCCAGAAAAAAGGCGGCGTAATCGAGGATGTCGCCAGCCACCTTGATGCGCTCGCCGGCGGCGCGGACGATCTCCCGAACGCGCGCTCCCACGTTGGCCGGGGTCGGGTCTGGGATCAGCTTTGCCTTCTGAAGAAATGGCAACGTCATCTCCGTCTTGCGCTCGACCGGCACTAGGGCCATGTAGCGCTCCTGGAAGGCGCGTAGTTTCTTGATGTCGAAACTGGCCGGCGCCTTGTTGACGCGCTCCAGCGAGAATTGCTCGATCATCTCCGCACGCGAAAATGTCTCCGTTTTGTCGTCTAACGACCAACCCAGCAGCAGCAAGTAATTGACGATGGCATCGGGCAGGTAGCCGACCTCGCGGTAGAAATCGACGATGACCGGGTTGAACGTCTCGGCGGTCGCCGTCAAACCGATGGCGCACGCGATGGCGCGGCCGTGTTCGTAGGCATCGCGGAAATCGGGGTTTTTGAGATACTGCGCCAGCTTGCGTTTGCTCAGCTTGTTCTTGCTGCCCGGCTCGGCGACGAACGGGACATGGGCGTACTGCGGCAGCTCGTAGCCCAACCCCTGGGCGATGAAGATCTGCCGCGGCGTGTTGGACAGATGCTCCTCGGCGCGGATGACGTGCGTGATGCGCATGTCGTAATCATCGACGACATTGGCGAGGTTATAAAGGCACGAGCCGTCGGCGCGCTGGATGACGTGGTCCTGCTCGGTGATCCACGGCACCTCCATGTCGCCGCGAATGTGATCGTGGAAACGGCACACGCCCTCGCGCGGCATCTTGAGACGCACGACGCCCTTGCGGCCCTCGGACTCGAAGCGGGCGCGGTCGGCCGCCGTTTCGGCCAGCCATTTGCGGTTGTATAAAAACGAGCGCTTCTCCTTCTCCGCCGCCTCGCGCTCGGCCTTGATCTCCTCGGACGTGGCGTAATCGGCATAGGCCAGTCCTCGATCGAGTAGCGTTTTCACGGCGGCATGATAGCGGTCCAGTCGCTCGGACTGATAATACGGCCCGCACGGCCCGCCGACCTCGGCACCCTCGTCCCAGTCGATGCCGAGCCAGCGGAAGCCGTCGAGGATCGGTTGCAGCGCCTCCGGCTGATTGCGGCCCTGATCGGTGTCGTCGATGCGCAGGATGAACTGGCCGCCGTGACGGCGGGCGAACAGCCAGTTGAACAGCGCCGTGCGGACGCCGCCGATGTGCAGATAACCCGTGGGACTGGGGGCGAAGCGCGTGCGAACCATGGTAGTTGCTCTCCATCAAACCACACGGACCGTTTATGTTCGGACGCACCGACGGTGGAGGGGGTTCAGGCTCTGGATTGTTGTACGGCCAGCAAGGTTGAAACCGTAGGGGGAGTCGGCATCCCTACGCTGATCGGCTTGCTCGCAACGAGAACAATTGGGGAACCGCTGGAGCCGGATCGGGGAAGCGCCACCAGCCTTCCGCGTCGCGCTCCATGTCCGGGAAGCGGGCATACGGGCAGAACGGGAATTCGTGCAGATACTCAATGCGAAGGCTGGCCGAGATGAGTACGCTAACGATCTCGCCGAGACTGTGGCTCCACTGATAAGAAACGGCCTGCGACGCGCGCCGACTACGGTCGGCATAGGAGCCGTCGCTGGTGGGGCATGCCATCGGTTCGGCCGAGTGGAAGTACGGATAGGCAATGCGCAGGTTGGTGGAAACGGCATCGTCGGCGAGAATGTCGGCCAGCGGGTGCATCTCGACGATATAGAATACACCGTCAGGCTTGAGGAAGTGGGCGATGACCTCGGCCCAACGTCGCAGGTCCGCCAACCAACACAGGACGCCATAAGATGTGAAGACGACATCAAACGAGCCGGAGAGAGAAGTGGGCAAATCCTCGATGCGCGAGCAGACGAAGTGAGCGGGGAGGGCCAGTTCCGCGCTGAGCGAGCGGGCGAGATCGATGGCCCGCGAGGAGAAATCGACGCCCGTGACCCTGGCTCCGCGCCGCGCCCACGAGAGCGTATCGAGTCCGAAGTGGCACTGGAGATGCAACAGCGATTGGCCGGATAGGTCGCCCAGCTCCTCCACCTCGACGGAACGCAGGCTCGACCGGCCCGACCGGAAGGCATCCAGTGCGTAGAATTCGGATTGCGCGTGAATGCCGGTCAGTTCGTCCCACAAGGCGCGGTTGTTCTCCCAGAAATCGGTCATGCGCTCGATCTCGATTTAATGCAGCGGCTTGCCGCCCGCTTTGCCGAAGGCCCGGAACCCGCGGCGACGCTGGGCGCTGTAGCGCGCCAGCGCTTCCTCGATGATCGGCAGCGTCGCCGCCGCCGGCTCGATGGCATCGACCTCGACCGCCTTGCCTTCCAGCATCTTGTAATCCTGAAAGAAGCGGCGCAGCATGGTCAGCCGATGGGCCGGCAGTTCGTTGGCCTCGCGGAAGCCGTTGTACTCCGGGTCGTTGACGGCCACGGCCAGGATCTTGTGGTCCTTCTTGCCGCTGTCGATCATGGTCATCAGGCCGATGGCGCGGGCGTGGACCAGTGTTAGCGGCGCCACCGCTTCCTGGCAAAGCACCAGCACGTCCAGCGGATCGTCGTCCTCGGCCAGCGTCTGCGGGATGAAACCGTAATTGGCCGGATAGTACACCGCCGAATACAGAATGCGGTCCAGCCGCAACATGCCGGTTTCCTTGTCCAGCTCGTACTTGACGCTGGAACCCATCGGGATCTCGACGATGGCGGTGAACTCGCTGGGCAAATGCTCGCCGGGCGTCACATCGTGCCATGCGTGGGTCATAATTTTTTTACACTTCTCGATTCTAAGTTATTCTCTGTAAACAACTTGCGACGCTCATTCCAAGTGTCAACAAAGTGCGAAAATCGAGTGTCAAATCGGTACAATCGCTTCGCCCTGCCTAGCTCCGCGATGATGAAGGATACCTGCCCGCACGGTCGGGCGTCAAGGACGTGGCCGCCGTCTACTCGACGCGCAAAGAAAAAGGCCGGCTCCTCCAAGGAGCCGGCCCGATGTGTTCGGCGTCGCCCAATCACCGAACACTTTCCAACGTAACCCGCTCGATTCGCGCGAGCAAGAGCGGAAGCATTACATCCCTGCAAGGAATGCTGACGCGAAGGAACGGGTTTTTGCGTTAGGGAACATTCGTTCAGTTCGTCTTCATCTGGGAGTGCCGAGCGTTTCCGGCACCGATTCACCTCAGATGGGAACCGTCAATGTCTTCTTGCGCAGAACAGACCGATTTGACCGCAGAGGAGAAAACCGCCGTGCTGCGAATCGTCCGCAAGGTCGCGGATGAGTATGGAGCGGACCTCGAAGAACTGGAGGCGCAGGCGTGGGTATACGTCGCCAAGGCCATGCAGACCTTCAACGGAAAGGGGAACCAAGGGGGATGGATAAGTCATTGTCTGCGGAAGCAGCTGCCGGCTTGGTTGGCGCGCTCGCACGGCAAGAAGTCCAAGGTTCAATCGCCGCTCGCCTTCCTTGACCGAGGGCCAACCCACTTCAGCACGATTGGCGCGGAGGACGATAGCGAACCGGATGACGACAAGACAGACACGGAGCCTCGGCAGTCGCCGAGCGCCGAGCGGGTGAAGTTGCTGCGGGAAATGCCGCCGTTCATCGTGATCCGGAAGGAATGCGTTGCCGCCGTCCGAGCCATGCTTGGCAATGACGAAATGGAAATTCTGCGACTGAAAGAAGACGGCATGAAGGCGGACGAAATCGGCCGCAAGATTCGCATGGCCGCCCGAACGGTACGAGAGCGGCTTTTGGACATCAAGAAGGCCATCCACCGGCAGGCCGAGGAATCGGGGATCTCACGAAACGCCATAATTGCCGGAGTGTTGCACGATGACGCGGTAGCACGCGAACGAGCGATAGCGCTTTTGGGTGCCTGAAAAAATCTGGAACTTTTTCTGCCACTAATCGGGGGTCGCGCTCAATACGTAGTTAGGGCAAAGCGTTGGGGTGGGAGCCGAACGCTTTGCCATCGGCTAGCGCACTCGGAATTCAAAGCGTCTGTCTCTGCGCTGGCCGGCCGGTTCCCTCCCACATCCACGGGGCCGGCCGCCTTTTTTCCTTCACTCGCGCCAGCGCATCAATCGCCATGACCTGCCCGAAGAAACTCAAGCCTCTCAAAGAAATCGACCCTGGCGCCGCCGAGGCCATCCGGTTCCTCGACGCTCAAGACGTTCTGCGCGAAATCGTCTCGCACATCAAGAGCCGGCACACCGAGCGTAGCGCCATGTGCGGCAGCGGCGGGGCCGTCTACGGCAGCACGACTGGGCCGCGGCAATACCTCGGCGTCAGCTATCCGTGCGGTTCCAGTTGCGACTGTCAACACTGCTGGGGCGAGCGCTTGCAGGAAACCATCGACCGCGGATGGCACACCATGTTGTTCGGGCCGCAAGAACAGGTTGACCCGGTGGAAGATGGAATCCGTTTCACGCGCGATGAGGCGGCCGGGGCCACGGAGACGGGAGACAGGTACGTCCGCTTTTTACAGCCGGGCGAGAGTTGGGATAGTCTGCAAAAGTGGATTGCGCGTCACCATGACCGAGCCGGCCGGCTGCGGCTCACGCTCGACGACGGCCGCAAACTGGTGATATGCAAGGGAGGCTTCCCCGGCGCCCGCAAGGTGTCCGTCATCGAGGCGGCGACCGAATTCATCAAGGCCGTTCCGAAGATGTCGAAGAAGAGAAACGCTTTCCGGTTCGGTGGCGAATGGCAGGTGAAGGAGAAGGAGAAAAGCGACAAGTGGGAGAAACTGACGGCGCCGACTGACCCGGCCATCGTCAAGGAGATTGCCGAACGGAACGGCCTCAAGTCCGAAGTCTGCACCGGCACGTCCGGTCGGGCCGTCCTCATGCGGTTCCCCGAGGGCAAGAAGGCGCCGGCCAAGTCCATCCGGAAATTCGAGGCCGAGCTTGCGGCGGCCGCCCGCCTACCCCGGCGGCGCCGCCCCGCATGTCCGCGTAGCGCCACTCAGAAGGACAGTGTTCATACGCGGACAAGTTCCCTCCCCCCGGCACCGTGGGAGACGGCTGATACTGGCCCTCCGAGGCAGAGTGAACCGATAGCGGCTTGACTCCTTCTCTTCGGCGAAGAACAGCGAACTGGCAAGCAATGACTGAGAATGGCAACAAAAAGACCGGGCGCCCCATCGAGATAACCTCGGAGCTGATTGTCCGGGCCGGGCAGCTGGCCGGAGAGACGTTGTACGTCGAATGCGTGGCCGGACGGCTCGGCATCTCGCGTTCCACCCTGTACCGATGGCTTCGCCGAGGCCAGCGCGAGCGGCGGCGCCGGGAGCGTGGCCTTGTGCCGAAGGACCGGGAGCAATCCTTCCTCGACTTTTCGGACAGCGTAGAAAAAGGGTTCGCCGAGGCCGAGGCGCGTCATCTTGCGAACATCCAATCGGCCGGCAACTCCGGCACCTGGCAAGCCTCGGCGTGGGTTCTTGAGAGAAGCCACCCGGAGCGTTGGAGCCTCGAGCGCAATGAACTGCGTCGGCTAAAGCGTATCGTGCAGAAGATGCTCAAGGACCACAATCAGCGCATTGACGAGGAGGAACTCTACCGTGGCCGGTATTGATTACGCCGAGCGGGCGAGGGAATGTCGCCGTCGCGCGCGGCGGTGCTGCCCTATCGAAAATCGCATTAGGAGGCGGGCGTGGCTGACTCTGGCAAAGCGCTGGGAGGAGCTTGTTGGGCAACAGAAGACCAAGGCCGACGACGTGCCGGCCATCAACCCGGAGTAGTTCTACCATGCCCGATGTTCAGACACTTCCCCTCTCTGCAATTCAGACTGCGGGTTTGCAAGTCAGAATCGAAACCAATCGTCAGCACGTCGATGATCTTGTCGAGTTGTTCGGCGACGCTAGCGAATGGCCGGATGCGCTCCCGCCCATCGTCGTGTTCGGCGCCGAACTCGGACCTTTCTTCGTCGGCGACGGGCACCACAGATTGCACGCTGCACAGGAAGCGGGTTGCACGTCGATTCCCTGCGAGGTCTACGCCGGCGACAAGACGGCCGCGCTGTGGTATGCCTGCGGTGCGAACTCGGCACACGGCTTGCGGCGGACTGCTGAGGACCGTCGCAACGCTATCCTGACGGCCCATCGGCTTGACCCGCAGATGAGCAACTGCGAGATTGCCAGGCGGTGCCGCGTGTCTGAGGGTTTGGTTCGTTACCATCTCGCGCAGGACAAGAAGACCACCCCACCCCACTTCGCAAATTGCGGAGTGGAGAACGAGGTTAACCCACTTTCCGATTCGGATTCTGGAGAGGATACGCCATCGACGCCGACGCCTTATTATCGCGTCGATGCACGCGGCCGGCTGATGGATGTTTCCAGGATCGGCAAGGCCCGACCGCGCGTCGAGGGCGTGGTCGTGGATGCCCTGGACATCCCGTTGACGCCAGCGACCGCGCCGGCGTTCAAGACGGCAATCGAGGTCGATGAGATTGTCAAGCTTCTCCGAGAGGCTCAGCGGCGTATCGCGGCCATCTCTACGGAGCCGGGCGCCGAACTGCTCCGGGCGAACGCGCTCAAGTGTGAGAAGCGAGGAGGGGAAGGCGAGCGTTATCATTCGGCTGACGTGCAGAACGCCATCAGCGAGCTACAGCACTGGCAGCCCTGGTCTTCTGTTTGTCCTGCCTGTCGTGGCGGCGAGCGAAAGAATGAGTGCAAGGTGTGTCTCGGCTTGCCGTACACGACGGAATCGGCGTTCGGTCGATGCACGGCGGCACAACAAGAGGCCGTGCGGGCGATGGCCTCGCCCGGTCTGAAGGGGGGAGAAAAAACGGCTAATGAGGTTGACCTCGATCATCCGATTGATTAGAATACTCTATAGAGCATAAGGCCTGACGGGTTCCTGAAGTGTTTCCATCCCTGGTGTTGGTAAGAGCTTCGGGGATTTTGGCCCATCAGGGGGCTCTTTCTTGAGGCGTCGTTTACGACGCCTCTTTTTTTTCTGCATCCGAAACCACCGGCAGAAAAAGAGATTCGTACGCGATGCGATTTCGGAACAATGCGTACCACACCTCGTCCGATTGAGCGTACTTCCTGAACACTCCCCACGAAAACATATCTGCGGCTTGAACGCCTCGACTTTCCTCGGAGAGCATATGGCGAATGTGCAGAGCAACTTTCGGTGGTACGCGGCCTTGAATTTGTGTCCCGAGGTATTCGTTAAACTCCTCTCGCTCAACAGCCCCCTTGCTCTTGTCGATCTCTACGTGAAGAGAGGAGACACCATCTTCAATCGGAATACGGTCAACGAGTGATCGGGCGAGATAGTTGTACAGGTGCGATTTCTGCTTTCGCCATACGTCTGCCACTCTGACCTTTTCCACGACAAGAGCATACAGCCGAAGAGGAATGTCAACAACTTGCCTCCAGAAATACTCTTTGACTGGCAGATCGGTCTTTCGGCCCTTCAGTTCTTTCGCAGGTTGCTTTTTCCCTTTCTTGCCAACGTTCACCTTTCGTTTAATTGTACGTTTTACGGCACTCTCAAGATCAGTGCGCTCTTGTCGAGTCTGGATGACTAAAGCAGTAATGACGAAGAAAAGCGATGTTCCATTGTATTTGATTAGCGCCCCAGACACTTATCCCACTCGTGCCGGCTTGGGATTCCCTGCTGCGCGGCTCGGGGGTCGTTGAACCCGGGAATCGCTACCCGTCGCGATCGGGTTTCGCGCCGCGTTCGAATCTGGTTTTTGGGATCGCCTCGAAGATCGCTTTCTTTAGGTCAGGATCGATTCTGCTTCCGTAAGAGAATTTGACCAGGTAATGCTGGTTGCCCTTTTCGAACGCAGGCGCGTCCAGGAAAGTGGGGAAGTACGGCCCCTGGAGGGTTTGCGGCACCACGGCCGCACCTTGATACCTCCCATCATGCACCTCGACGTGCAGAATGAACCCCTTGAAATTCGGCCCTTCTTGCCGATGCGTTTCCGGGAAGAATTCGCCCGACTTCGACCTGCCATGAAGCGTGAACATCATCGCCCCGTACTTCGCGACAAAAGCCTGTTTGGTTACCTCGATCTTTGCGTCCGGGCAGTGTTTGCGGATCGTCTTCGTCAGCGCCTTAACCAACTCGTCGGGAGGAGGCTCGGCGAGAATAGTGCCGGCAGAAACGAAAAGCACGACGGCCGCGACGAAGTACCTGCACATGATCTCTCCTGATTCAGCGGATGGGAGGAGCCTTGCCCGCTCTCGCAAGTTTTTCACCTGTACTGTACCCACGGGCCGTTTCACCTGCAAGAGCGTGTGCCCTAGCGGTTACCGACCCGTTACTGTATTTGATTAGCGCCTCAGACGCCAATCTCACTCATGCCAGCTTGTAGTTTCTGGTAGTGGGCTAGGATTGTATTGATTCTCTGAGTAGCTTTAACCACTCGCATGTGCAATAGACGGGTCGTCCCCTTCCTCGTACCAAACGGAGATGAACACCTTGCTGGTGCGTTCGAGGCTCCCCCCGTTGGACGATTGAGTAATGTGGCGAATTCTGATTCCGGCGTTGGCCGCCAGCCAGGTGTTGACCTGTTCTTCTAGCGACTCCACCACGCCCTTGTCTTGTACGAACAGCTTTACCTTCATAGCATCCTTTCTCCGTGCGACTTTACTTTCTGCTTGGATCGCTCGTCTTGTACTTCCGCCCGTAGTTCTTGACATCCGCGCCGGGTTCAAGCTTCAAAAACGGCTCGACGGCCCGGCGAAAAACCTTGCGAGTCGTGTCGTGAATGGCCCCATCTTCTTCACTCGCCCCATCGCCTTCGTGCGGCAGGTAATATAAACGGATCCACAAGCCAAGGTGCGGCAGATGCAGTTCTTCTACAGGTCCGACTGCCACATCCGACTCGGGTATCCCTGGCCTGATCTCGTAGACATCGATAGATCCGTGGACTTTGGTTCCGGGAACTTCGTATCGTAGGAACCTGTTCCTTTCCAGACGGCATTGTACCTTGGGAATGCGCTTTTTCAGCTCGCGCTCCACCGCCTCTCGGAACTGCGGCACGAGGGCCCGAACTTGCTGGCCTAACTTGGGATCGACTTGATAAGACCAGATCCTCGTTGCCTCTGGGTCCAGCAGGTATCCTCGCGGTTTCAACTCCGCCTGAAGGGCCAAGAGGCGCCGGATATTCTTGGGCGTAACTCTCATGGAAACATCGACGAAAGAGCGGTTTGCGCCACCGCCCTCACCACACGCCAGCGTGAAGTCCCTATCGGTCTCCGGAACTTTGGTCTTCAGCGAAGAGCGTAGTTTCAGCGGGTCCATCCAAGGTCCGGCGAAGTAGACATCCACAACACCCTTGCCCTCTAACCACTTCGCCAGGTTTGTCGGAGTGGGCTTTTCTTCTTCGGCCATGGCCTGCCTCTCCTCGCTCTTCTTCTGGTCCTTCTTGGTGGCGGGTTGTTCCTCCTTCGCCTTCTGCTCTGCCGCCTGCGTCTGGTAGATCAGCCCCGCCGCACCAGCGAGAGCGGCAGCGACCAGCACCACGGCCAGCACGCTCTTGATCTTGGTCACGAACATGGCTTTCACCATTCCTTCTGTCAGGGCGGCGACCGTGACCGAGATCGCTCCCGTAGCCGCCGCCTTGCCTGCCGCAAGGAGGCTTGCGGCTTTGATTGTGGAATCCACCACCGACTTCGGCACGCCCTCCGACACCGCCTGCTGCGCCAGCACCCCCGCCAACGCCCCTCCCGACAGCACAACGCCACGCTGGGCGAGCCGCTTCGCCAGCAGCGCCCGCGCCCTGGCCAACCGGCTCCCGACCGTCCCTTCCGGCAGGCCCATATGACGAGCCGCTTCCTTGCGCGTCTCGCCCTCCAGATCGCAGAGGACGAGGACCGCACGATAGCGGTCAGGCAGGCGGCTCAACTCCTCGTCCAGCACGGAGCCCAGGTCGGCGTCACGGACTTCTGCCACGGTCGGTTCGGGCATGTTCACCACCTGGGTCTCACGCCGCCCCCGCTTCGCCGTTGTCGCCCGCAGCCGTACCGCAGTCTGCCGGGCCACGCCGTAGAGCCACTTGGCGACCGCCTGTCGGGGCACGTCCGCCGCCTTGCGGACGAGGACCAGGAACGTGGCCTGAAACGCATCCTCGGCGTCCTGGTGGTTGTGCAAGAGGCGGCGACAGACGCCCCAGACCATCGGGGCGTGCCGCCGCACCAGAGCGGCAAGGGCACCGTCGTCCCGGCTTCCCAGGAAGCGGGCCAAGAGTTCCCCATCGGTCATCCCGTCCCCGTCCGGCCTGAGATCGGCCAGAAGGTGCTGGACGACCCTGTTCAGCGGGCTGGTCGCCATCCGCTCGTCCCTCGCCTCCACCGGCGCCTCTATCTCATTATCCTCGTAGCGGGCCGTTTTGATCCACCAGTTTGACGACGGCCACGAAGTTGTTCGGCCCGCCGCTACGACCGTGCCAATGAGCATCGGGCCGAGAACCGGCCCCAGAACCCGGCGCCGGGGTGATTGCCACGAGGGGGCAAGGCGCGCTCCGGGTTGCCGTACTGGTCGAGCAGGGATAGCCGATGATGGCACGCGCAGGCGAAGTACCCCGTATACGGCGCCCCGCTGACGGCGGTAGGGCTCACTTACGGAACTATCCCTGCCCGGGATGTGCCTCGTGAGCTTGAGGCACTGGTGGGGCTGGTCGATCCGCGCCGGCGAAACCGGCGTCCGGGCTCACGATTAGCCAATCATAGCGGCGGGTAGACGCCACTACCAGAAGGTTCCGAGTTCGGCGGTTGGTGCGCGGCGATCACGGTGGCAGGGCCAGGGCCTCCAGCGTACCCCGCAGGAGTTGACTCAGGAAGTCCAGGGCCGAGCGCCCCTGCTGCCAGCACGTCCGCCAGAGCGACATGAGCACGGATTGCGCCCGCGCGCCTGCCCAGGTTCGGTTGCCACCCCACACCTTCCGCAGGATGACGCCGAAGCGGATGGCCAACTCAGCCCGCCAGTTCGTGGCGTCCAGCCCCGGCTGACGCAGGAACGTGAACAGGTCGTCGCGATGAGCCCACAAGTGCTGGGCCAGGCGCTCGTTGGCCGTATTCGTCTTCGGCGGGAAGAGGAGGTCGGACAGTTGGTTCTCCAGGCGGCCGCCGGCCACGGCCAAGCCGTGCCGGCTGATCTCCCCCGCCACGTGACGGTCACGCAGATCGAGGCCAGCCCGAAGCAACTCTGCCACCCGACGCGGGAACCGGACGGCCCCGCGCGTCGCGGTCGCCGCCATCTCGTCGCAGCGCCGCAATATGTGTTGCAGGCACTGCTGGTGCCGGGCGTCCTTGAACTGGTCGTAAGGCGACCAGCCGTCGTGGATCAGGGTGCCATCGTAGTCGAGCCCCAGGACAGCCTCGGCCACGCTACCGCTGCGGGTGGGGTCGATGACGTAAGCGGTGGCCTCCGGCCCGACCAGGGTGTGCAGCCAGGCGGGAAGTCCGCCGACCCGCCAGCCCGTCTCGTCGGGCACGACCCACTCGGACTGGGCCACCGACTGACGAATCGCCTCATAGGCCGGCTCGCAGCGGGAGGCGGCCCGTAGGACAGTGTGGACGCTGCCACCGCGACTGAGACGAATCCCGAACAGGCTTTCCAGGCAGCGGGTGACCTTGCCGTGCGACAGGCCGGCCTGCTTGTTGAGTTCAACGACGGCGGCCTGGGCATCGGGTCCCAGTTGGGCGGCGGCGGCGCCGAGGGCGTCGGAGGTTTGCAAGGGATGCCGCCCCTGAACGCGGCGACGGCACTGGCGGCACTCACCGACGTGGATGTTGAACTGCCGATGAATGGGCTGGCGCGGGATCTCGACCTGGAACTGCTGGGCGACGTGGGTCTCGTCGAGGGGGCCGCCGCAGTCGGGGCAGACGTGGGGCAGGGGCGCCTCGTGGACCTCGTCGATCTGTTCGGGGCTGGGCGGTTGGCGGTGGGCCTTGGGGCCGTAGTCCTTGCCGGGCTTGCGGCCGGGTTTCTTGGGCTGGCCGGCGGGCGGCCCCTTGGCGAAGGGGGCGGCCTGGCGCTTGCCGGCGCGGGTCGCCTCGTCGAGTTGACGGCGGAGGCGCTCGTTCTCGGCTTGCAGGTCACGGACTCGTCGCTGAAGGGCTTGGCAGCCGGCACACGAGACAGGTTGCATACCTCCATTATAGGCAAAGCGCTGGCCGCAGCTGCGCTGCCCCGGCCACGGAGCAGGGATCAGCTTGAGCTGGACGCGCTAAACAAATACGTTCCATTTTTGCTGAAGTCGAAACCGAGGTCGCCTGTCTCATCTATGAAAATCAACATCGTCCCAGCGTAACACGTCTCGCCGACTGGTCAAGAAGCTGTCAGGCAGAGTCGGCATTGTCCCAGCTGCGCCGATCAACAGAACGAGCCGGCCGGGGCGCGTTGTCCCAGCCGGCTCGTTCTGTTTCTGGTGTCACTGGTCATTCCTGAGCGGGGCGGCGTCGATCCACGCGAGGACAGCAGACCAGGCGGACAGCAGTTCGCGCACGTCGGCGGCGGTGCGCTCATCGGCCTCGATGCGCGGGTTTGTCGGGCGCCGGCTTGACGAGGCGGCAGTGAATAAGGATCGGCGCATAGGTCGATCCGCAGTTGACCTTGCCGACAAGGACGATCGCTTGACCGCTGCGGATTTTGGGGAGTAGCGACTTGTCCTCCAAGAAGCAATGCAACTCACGAGATTCGCTGCCGGCGGCTTCCACGCAATCCTCGTACTCTCTTGTGTCATATCGAGGGCATGGCCCTATCCTCCCTACAGTCAAGCGGAC
>DATBGU010000130.1:0-17817 GCA_036557825.1 Gemmataceae bacterium | reverse complement strand
GCCGTCAAGACGCACTTTCCCGCCAAGGCCAAGCACGTTATTTATCTGCACATGGTCGGCGGACCCGCGCAGATGGACCTCTACGATTACAAGCCGAAAATGGGCGAGTGGTTCGACAAGGATCTGCCCGATTCCGTGCGCATGGGGCAACGGCTGACGACCATGACCAGCGGACAAAAACGCTTTCCCATCGCGCCGTCGATGTACAAATTCAAACAGCACGGCAAGTCCGGCATGTGGGTGTCCCAACTGTTGCCGTGGACGGCGAAGATGGTCGATGATATGTGCTTCATCCGCAGCATGCACACCGAGGCCATCAATCACGAACCGGCCATCACCTTCATTCAGACCGGAAATCAAGTCACCGGCCGGCCGTGCCTCGGCGCCTGGGCGTCCTATGGTCTCGGCTCGCTCAACCACAATTTGCCGACCTTCGTCGTTCTCGTCGCCAAGCCGAGCAACACCGAGCAGGTGCAGGCCATCTCCGCACGGCTGTGGTCGTCGGGCTACCTGTCCGGCGAGCACGCCGGCGTGTCGTTCCGCACCAGCGGCGATCCGATCCTGTACATCAACAACCCGCCGGGGGTGCCTGCCAGCATCCGCCGCAAGACGCTCGATGGTCTGCAAAAGCTCAACGAGATGAACTACCGCGCTGTCGGCGATCCGGAGACGCACACGCGCATTCAGCAGTACGAGATGGCCTTCCGTATGCAGGCCAGCGTGCCGGAGCTGACCGACTTGGCCAAGGAGCCGGAGACGACGTTCAAGCTGTACGGCGACGACGCGAAGAAGCCGGGCACGTTCGCCAACACGGTGCTGCTGGCTCGCCGCATGGTCGAGCGCGGCGTGCGTTTCGTGCAGATTTATCACAACAACTGGGACACGCACGGCAATGTCGCCGGCCGGCTCCCCGATCAGTGCCGCGATGTCGATCAGGCGTGCTACGGACTGATTCAGGATCTGAAGCGGCGCGGCCTGTTCGACGAGACGCTGGTGATTTGGGGCGGCGAGTTCGGCCGGACGATCTACTCGCAGGGCGGTCTGACGAAGCAGAACTACGGTCGCGATCACCATCCGCGTTGCTTCACCATGTGGATGGCCGGCGGCGGTTCGCGGCCCGGCGCGATCCACGGCGAAACCGACGATTTCTCCTACAACATCGTCAAGGATCCGGTCCACATCCGCGACTTCCACGCCACCGTGCTGCAACTCTTGGGCTTCGATCATCAGCGCTTCACGTACCGCTACCAGGGGCTGGATCAGAAGCTGACCGGCGTCGAGCCGGCGCACGTGGTCAAGGAATTGTTGGCGTAACCTCGCGGGCAATCCGCTGCGGGCCAGACGTTCCGGCGATACAATCAACGCGCGTGGCGCGAGTGTGTCCCCGAAAGTCTGGCCCGGAGTGTTTCATGAACCGACCCATCCGCACGGCGGGGCTAGTGGTCCTCGGTCTGCTGGCGGGACTGCCGGTTTCGGCACGCGAGCGCGGCGCCGAGGAGAAAAAAGCGATCGCCTATGTCGAGAAATTGGAAGGCAAGGTCGAGATCGACCGCGACGGCCCGGACAAGCCGGTGATCGGCGTCGATCTTGTCGGCTGCAAGGTGCCCGACGACGCCCTCGGCCGGCTGCGCGTCTTCGGCAAGTTGCAACGGCTGAACCTGGGACAGACGACCATCTCCGACGCGGGACTGGCTGGTGTGAAGGAACTGGCGTCGCTGGAGAGCCTGGAGTTGTCCGGCTCGTCGCTCACCGACAAGGGACTGGCCCACCTCGAAGGATTGCCCCGACTGCACACGCTCAACCTGCGCGGCACCGCCGTCGGCGACGCCGGACTCGCCTCCTTGAAAAAGCTCCCGCGACTGCGGAACCTCGACCTCAGCGAGACGCGCATCAGCGACAAGGGACTGGTTCACCTGCAAGGACTGGCCGAGCTGCGCTCCCTGTATCTGTATCACGCGCCGATCACAGACGCGGGGCTGACTCATTTGAAGGGGCTGAGCGGCTTGCAAAACCTGAGTTTGCCGCGAACGCCGATCACCGACGCGGGGTTGGAGCATCTTGCCGGCTTGAAGGAACTGCACACGCTGACGCTCAGCGGCACGGAAGTCAAGGGCACGGGCCTGGCGCACTTGCGGGAACTATCGAAGTTGCAATCGCTCGGCCTCGCCAACACGCCGATCGCGGACGCATCCTTGGCGGAGCTGAAGGCCCTCCGCGAACTGCGACAGCTGTATCTGACGGGAACGAAGATTTCCGACAAGGGGTTGACGCATCTCAAGGCGCTGACGCGCTTGCAGCAGCTCGATCTGGGCAACACGAAGGTCAGCGCGGCCGGCGTCGCCGACCTTCGCAAGGCGCTACCCAAGGCGAGCGTGCTGCATTGAGGCGGTTCCGGTCAGCCTGACCCGTTCGAGCCGGGCGGCGATTTTCGCTTGCGGGCGCGAGTGGGTCGCTTGATGCCGGGGGCGAGAGACCGCTTCTTCACCGGCGGTTCGACCGTCACTTCTTGCAGCACGACGACGTTCAGCCAGTGGCGAAAAACCAGGGTGCGCAGGCAGAGCGGGCAGCGCAGCCGCGGCAGGTGCTGGTGGTGAAACGCCTTGACGCGCAGCCGCACCACCCGCACCGGGCAGGGCGAATGCTCGCACAGCCACTCGCCCTCGAAACAACTGGGATGATCGGGTTTGTCGGTCGGCATTTCCGTATAAATACGATCCATAAAATCGCTGGCGGCCCGAACGCCTTCCAGCGGCGGCACGATACGGTAGCGCTTAGTCTCCATTGCTTTCTCCCTGGCATGCGTGAGTGGAGAGTCTCGCGAGATAGCGCTCGATGTCGGCGGCACGCCAGCGCGTGCTGCGCGAGTGGGGATGGACCGGCGGCGGCAGCAGACCGAGAGCCGTCCAGCGCCACACCGTCCGTAAACTGATTGACAACCGTCGCGCCACGTCGCGCGCGGTCAGCAAGTCGGGAACCACCCCAGGCGTCGAGAACATGAGCGACCCGCGAGAAAAACCTCGTTCGCCGGCGCCGGGCAGGGATCGGCGTCCACGAACCATGTTGAGGATACTGTACGTTTGTATATGTTTCAAGAGAAAAAAAAGCCACCGACAAGATGGCGCGACATGGCATGAACTGACAGGAAGGGTCCACGGCGGAAGGATCCCTGAAATCGTCGCCAGCGAAACTTTAGGTCATTTCAGTCCTTGACGTGGTACTTCCGTGACATACATTAGTGCGGAAAATACGATCGCCTCTCAAAGGTTTTTCGCAACGAACACTCACACCACAATGCCGTGGCCAAAGGGCTGACAACCCTCCCGCAGTACACCACCCACTGGGGCGTCTGCCGGGTAGGGCCAAAGGCCGGAGGCTTGGTCCGCGTCCATCCGCCGTTTAACCCCTCGCTTCGCATTTGGGTTTTGCTCGCACAGCGCAACCGGGGGTTCCGGTGCGTCCGCTTCGCCCTCCTCTCTTCTGAAAGGTGGGAACGTCCATGAATTGGCTCTCCGCTCTCCGCTTCTTTCGCACTCGCCTTCCCCAAAAGAAACGCTCCCCGCAAGGCAGACGCTGCGTGACGCTCCGACTGGAGCCCTTGGAGGACCGCGTCACGCCGGCCGTCCTGACCGTTGGGCCGGGCCAAATGTACGCGCTGCCCAGCCAGGCCGCCGCCGCCGCCCACGACGGCGACACCATCGACATCTATTCCAACGGCAACTACAGCGGCGACACCTGCCGCTGGACACAGAACAACCTGACCATCCAAGGCGTCGGCGGCGGACGCGCCCACATCGACATCACCGACCAGACCGCCTACGGAGACAAGGCCATCTGGGTCATCGACGGCAGCAACACGACCGTCAACAACATCGAACTTTCCGGCGCCCACGACACGCTGAACACAGGCCATAACTGGGCCGGCATCCGCCTGGAAGGCAACACGCTGACCCTCAACAACGACTACTTCCACAACGACGACGACGGCATCCTTGTCAACGCCACGAACACAAGCCTGGGGCCGACCTCGAACATCGCCATCTACGGCAGCGAGTTTGCCAACAACGGCTGGGGCGACGGCTTCAGCCACAACATGTACATCGGCGCGGTGACGTCGTTCACGCTGGAGAACTCCTACAGCCACGACGCCAACGAGGGCCATCTGGTCAAGAGCCGGGCGCTCACCAATTACATCCTCTACAACCGCCTGGAGGACGGCTCGGCGTCCACCTCCACGGCCAGCTACGAACTGGATCTGCCGCAGGGCGGCACCTCCTACGTCATCGGCAACCTGATCGAGCAGGGGCCGCACAGTGCCAACGGCACCATCGTCACCTACGCGGAGGAGGGAGCGGTGAACCCCGGCGAGTCGCTGTACCTGGTCAACAACACCATCGTGAACGATCGCGGCAACGGCGGCACGTTCGTCAACGTGGCGTCCGGGGCGACGGCGCTCTTGGAGAACAACATTTTCTGTGGTCCGGGGACGGTGGTATCGGGTTCGGGCAGCGTGACGCAGACGACGAACCTTGTCTCCAGCACTCCCGGCTTCGTCAACCAGGCCGGCTACGACTACCACTTGACGGCCGGCTCGCCGGCCATCAACGCCGGCACCGCTCCCGGCACGGTCAACGGCTTCAACCTGACACCGACTTCGGAGTACGTGGACCCGCTCAGTTTGCAGCCTCGGCCGGTGGATGGGTCCATCGACATCGGCGCCTACGAGTTCGTCAGTTCCGGAAGCAACACCTCCGTCAACTTGAGCAGTGCGTTCAATCGGGAAGGAATCGTCACGGATGGCTCCCACTTCTCGGGCGGCGGTCTGGACGGCAAAGGCCATGCCCTGTCGTCCAACCTGCTCGGCTCGTCGGTTAGCTGGAACGGCCAGACGTTCAGCCTGGGCAGCGCCAACAGCAACAACGTGGTCAGCGCCACGGGCCAGACCATCAGCCTGCCCAGCGGCAACTACTCGACGCTGAGCTTTCTGGCGACGAGCGTCAACGGCGGCCAGAAGAACCTGACGTTCACCGTGACGTACACCGACGGCACGAAGCAGACGTTCACGCAGTCGATCAGCGGCTGGCTTTCGCCGCAAGGCTACAGCGGTGAGAGCAAGGCGGCGACGATGGCGTACCGCGACTCGTCCAACGGGGGCAGGGTCAACCGGACGACCTACGTCTATGGCTACAGCTTTACGATCAACAGCGGCAAGACGGTGCAAAGCATCACGCTGCCCAACGATCCGAGTGTGAACATCCTGGCCATGAACCTGGCTTAGAAGCATGAAGAGAAAGACTTGCCAGCCCGCAGCGCAAGCAAGGGAAGGAATCGCCCTCACTTCCGCTGCGGGCTCCGAGGCCAACGTGGATCACTCGCGGGCCGGTTCGTTCCGCAGGCGCTCCGTCGCCTTGCGCAGCGGCTGCCGCGGTCTTTGTTTCCAGGCTTGCACGTCTTTTTGCAAGACCTCGATTGCCTTGGACAGCTGAACGTCCTCGCCGGCCGGCATTTGGCCTGGCCGCGGCCAAAGGATGTGGTGAGGAACCGCGCCGTTCAGCTCCATGTCCTCTCCGCTATCTCGCAAAAACCAACCACGAAACGGCACGCGGATCACGCCCACGTCCATGATGCGCTCGTGCCCAGTGCTGATGACGCCGCCGGCCGTCGGCACGCCGACGAGTTGGCCGCGCTTCAGCGTTTTGATGGCGTGGCTGAAAATCTCGGCGTTGCTGAAGCTGTTTTGATTGCACAAGACGACGATAGGTTTGTTCCAGGTGGCGTAGATTTTGCGGTCGTGTGGATAGCCGGGCTCGCCGCCGCGCGGCACGGTAATCGCGTGCCCCGGCTGCGTCAGCGCCGTCAGCAGATGATCGGTCGTGTTGCCGCCGCCGTTCTCGCGCACGTCGATCACCAAACCGTCCCGGCCCGCGCCGACCGCGTATAGCTGCTCCTCGAACTTGCTGAAGCTGCTCGCGTCCATCGCGGTGATGTGCAGATAACCCAGCGACCCTTTCGAGGCGCGGTCGACGCGGCGGCGGTTTCCCTCCAGCCAGGATCGGTAGAGCAACGGTTGCACCTGCTCGTAAGCGATCGGCCACAAGCTCACGTCTCGCTCCTCGCCGTCGGCCGCGCGCACGCGCAGGCGCACCTCGCGCGGCAAAGGTCCGTTCAGAACGCGCGTCAAATCCATGCTCGGATCGACTGGCGTATCGTCGATTTTGAGAATCACTTCGCCGGCCCGAAGCCGGCTCTTCTTGCGCGCGGCGGGACTGCCCGGCAGCACATCGCGAATCTTCAGGCCCGGTCCTTTGAAATCGGGCTGGAAGCGAACGCCGAGGTGCGCGGTCGTCTCGGACCATTTGGCGGGGGGCGGCTCGGCCGGCGGTGGGGCAAAGCGCGCGTAGCTCTTGGTGCCGGGCGGATAGAAACCGAGATGCGAGCCGTTCAGCTCGCCGAGCATCAGCTGCACGACGGTGGTGAACGCCTCGGCGTCCGGCGCCTCGGCGGCCATGTCCGTGTATTTGCGGCGGATGGCCGGCCAATCGCGGTTGCCGAGGCGCTCGTCGTACCAGGTGTCGCGCATGGTGCGCCAGCACAGATCGAAGGCAGCCCGGTTGCGCTGACTCAGATCGACGCGCTGCAGAGCCTGAAAACGATAACCGCCTCTGTCGTCGCTCGCTGAGACAGGCGGTTGGCCGCGTCGAGTAGACACTGGTTCGGACGGTTCGGGCGTGGCCGGCTTCGCCGCGCCCGGCGTGAAGCTGGCGGGCAGACTGTTCGACAACCAAACGATTTGATTGCCCTGCTTCAGCCAGCGGGCCTGGGTGCCCGTCTGGGCGGTGAGCAATTTCGGTTTGAGATCGTCGGGAACGTCCACGGTGTAGGTGCCGCGCTTGCCGTCGATGACGGCGGTGAAAGCGAGTTTCTTCGAGTCCGGCGACCAGAACAATCCGCTCTCCGTGGCGTGCGGAATCGTGATGCGATGGATGCGTCGATGCAGGTTCTCGAAGTCGATGACCACCTCCGGCGTCTTCTCCTGCCCCGGCGCGGCCGGTCGCTTCTGGTCCCCTTCCTTCGGCTTGTTGCGGACTTTGTTGATCTTTTCTGTGGCTTTATCGAGAGTGCGTTCGCGGCCGCTCTTCTCGTCGTCCTCGGCACGCAGCCAGACGTAATGAATGTCCACTTCGCTCAGGCCGCGCCGTCCGGTGAAGGCGATGACTCGGCCGTCCGGCGACCAAACCGGGTTGCCGTCGTTGTAGGGGTGGCGCGACAAATTGAACGGCTTACGCGAATTGTCGGTTGGGATGATCCACACATCGCGGTTGAAATCGCTGTCGCTCTGGGCGTAGACGATCCATTTGCCGTCGGGCGACCAGTCGTATTCCAGTTCGTTCCACGAGGTGATGAGCTTGCGAGCGTTGCGGCCGTCGCTGTCGGCGATCCACAAATCGCCGCGCGCCCGCAGGTAGGAAATGTGCGACCCGTCCGGGCTGAATTTCAGGCTGCGCTTCACCTCGCCGTCGTCAGTGAGTCGTTCGACCGTGAAGCGGCCATTCCGCCACCAGGGTTTCTCCTTGTCGGCGCGAACGGCCCGGTAGATGTCGCAGCGGGCTTCGCGGTCGGCGGTGAACAGCAGCGTCTGGCCGTCCGGCGAAAAGAGGGGATGGCGCTCCTCCTCGGCGGTGGCCGTCACCTGGCGCGGCTCGCGCAACTCGGTGTCCATGACCCACAGATCGCCCCCCGCGATGAAGGCGATTTCCAGCCCATCCGCCGTGAACGCGACCTCGCTCCCCTGCCGCAGCACGCGCCGTTCGACGCGGTCCTTCACGGCGTCGCTATTGTGTCGTATGTCGATCTTTTTTGGATCTTTATCGCGTGCGGGAACGAAGCGATACAGCTCGAACAGATGGCGGAAGACAAGCGTCGAGCCATCGCGCGATATGCACGGAAACACGACCGAATCGTCGGTGAAATGCGTCAATTGCCGGCTTTCGCTGGAGGCGAAATCGTGCTCCCAGAGATTGAAGGAGCCGCCACGCGCACCGACGTAGTAAAAGCCGTTGCTGTCGGGTTTCCACAGCGGCCAGCGGCAGCCGGTGTCTTGGTCGAGGACGCGGCGGAAGCTCTTGCTGTCAAGTTCATACAGCCATATCTGGCTGGCCTGCGCGCCGTGATAACCCTTGCGCCACCAGACCGGCCCTTCGCGCGTGAACAGCAGACGCTTGCCGTCGGGCGACAGACAGCCGTTCTGTCCGTAGTCATCGAACAGCAGTTGCTCGGCCTGGCGCGATTCGACGCTGACCGTGAAAAAGCGTTCGGCGTGCCGCCAGAAGTGATCGCGCGCGGCGTTGATGAGCAGTCGCTTGCCGTCGGGGCACCACTCCTGCAACGAGCAACCGGCCGTGTGATAGGTCAACTGCCGGGGTGCGCCGCCGGCGGCCGGCATGACGTGGGCCTGCGGCGAACCGCTGCGCTCACTGATAAAGGCGATGTGTTTACCGTCCGGCGAAAAGCGCGGCTCGCGGTCGCGGGCCGGGTGGCTCGTCAACCGCCGCGCCGCGCCGCCGGCCGTCGGCACGCTCCAGATGTCGCCGTCCCAGTCGAAAACGAGGGTGGCGCCGTCCGGCGACAGGGCCGGACGGTTGGCCAAACGGATGACGTCGGCGGCGCGGCCCGAGCCGGCGGCGAGCGCCAGCACGGTCGCGGCCGCGAAAAGACCGGCATGTTTCACGGCGGTTCTCCGATGCGATTGCTTGCCGGTCGGCAATCGACCGGTGTCAGTTGTCTTTGTAGCGGACGGCCCTCTCGACGACGGTACTGGGCCGATCGTCTTGGATAAGGCTGTTGATCTCGTAGCGCGTCTGCCGCAGGACGAGGCCGAGCAGGCTGTCCTTGCCGACGACGGCGATGAGCATGCCCAGCACGCCGATCACCCATTTGGCCTGCGCGACGTTGAAGAACGCTGCCTCGGTCGCGGACGAATTCGTTTTCGCCATTGCTGGAACCTCCTTGTTCCCAGGGATCGAGCAATGATAGTCCGCCCGCGACAAAATGAGCAAGAGAAAGTTGTCTCTTGCGAAAGCTCCCGACAAGCCCGGAGCGCCAGCGACGGGTTCTTGTAGCCCGTCGCTGGCGCTCCGGGCTAGTCGAGACACGATTGCGACAGATGAAGGCTTGACAGCCAACGCGATCATTGTATTATTGTATTCATACAAGTTTGGACAGCCGCTTTCACGCGGAGACGCATCGTGCAAATCCACCTGTCGCCCCAGGACCATGTGCCGACGTACCGGCAGATCGTCAACCAGATCGAGCACCTGGTTGCATCGGGCCGGCTGCGGCCGGGCGAGGAACTGCCGCCGATCCGCGTGCTGGCCATACAACTGCGCATCAATCCCAACACCGTCGCGCGGGCTTACCGCGAACTGGAGACGGCCGGCGTCGTCGCCAAGGACAGCACGAGGGGCACCTACGTCTCCGACGCCGGCTCGCCGCTGGCCCGCCGCGAACGCCTGAAAATCCTGACCGAACGCATCGACGCCCTGCTCGTCGCGGCGCGGCAGCTCAATGTCGCTACCGACGAAGTCCTCGATCTGCTCCGCCAGCGCGACAAGGCGCTGCAACCACGTCCATCGGGAGAGTGACGTCCATGATCGCCACCAGTTCCTCGCCAACCGTCCTCGACATGCGGGACGTGACGCGCCGCTTCGGCGACACGATCGCGCTGGACAACATTTCCCTAAGCGTGCCGCGCGGCATTGTCTTCGGACTCGTCGGCGTCAACGGTTCCGGCAAAACGACGCTCATCAAGCACGTCCTTGGCCTGCTGCGCGCCCAGACCGGCAGCGTGCGCGTCTTCGACCGCGATCCGGTGGCCGATCCGGTCGGCGTCTTATCCCGGATCGGTTATCTCTCTGAAGAAAACGACCTGCCGCCGTGGATGACCGTGGCGGAGTTGATCCGCTACACGCGAGCCTTCTATCCGGGTTGGCGCGACGACTTCGCGGAGCAATTGCGGCGGCGGTTCGGACTCGATCTCGCCGCGCGCATCGGCACGCTGTCGAAGGGCCAACAGGCGCGGGCGGGATTGCTTGTCGCCCTGGCGTATCGGCCGGAATTGCTGGTGCTGGATGAGCCGTCTTCGGGACTCGATCCGCTGGTGCGCCGCGACATCCTCGGCGCCATCATCCGCACGGTCGCCGACGAGGGGCGAACGGTGCTGTTCTCGTCGCACCTGCTCGACGAGATGGAGCGCGTGGTCGATCGGGTGGCGATGATCGATGGTGGCCGCATCGTCTTGTCGGCGACGATGGATGATCTTCAAGCCAGCCATCGTCGGCTGACGCTGCGTTTCGAGGAAGCGCGGACCCAGCCGCCGGCGCTGGCCGGGGCGCTGGCCTGGGAGGGGACCGGCCACGAGTGGTCGGCCGTCTGTCACGGCCCCGCCGAGGAATTGCACGCCGCCGCCGCCACGGTCGGCGGACGCATCGTCGAGGAGCATGGCGTCGGACTGGATGAAATCTTTGTCGCGCGCATGGGACGAACCGCCGCGGCCGTCGAACAGGAGTAAGCCATGTCTCCCGCTCTGGCGTTTGGATGGCAGGTGTGGACGCGGCATCGTCTGGGTTTGATGCTGTGCGGCGGCTACGGGCTGCTCTTGGTGATCGCGGCCAATACGCTGCCGGTCGCGGCCGTCCCCCGCCCGCTGCTGCCCTTCCTGCTGGTGTTGCCTTGTGGGGCGGTTTTCGGCTATCTGGTGTGCATTTTTTCCTTCAGCCAGGAGGCGCGATTGGAGACGTGCGAGTCCGGCTTTCCCACGCGCTTGTGGACGCTGCCGTTGCGGACGTGGGCGCTGGCCGGCTGGCCGATGTTATGGGGAACGACCATCCTGGCGTCGTCATGGTTGATCCTGTCCTGCGGAGTATTGCGGGTTTCGCGTATCGACCTGGGGCTTCTGATGTGGTGGCCGGCCCTGCTCCTGGCCGTCACACTGGCCTGGCTTCAGGCGATAGTGTGGACGCCCTTTCCGCTGCCGTGGCTGCGCGCCGTCGTCGCCGCTCCGCTGATCGGGGCCGCCGTCAGTGTGCCGCAGATCGTCCTCAGCATGTTTGACATCGGCGAGGAACTCGCGGCCGCGCTGCTCATCGTCCAACTGCCGGCCGCCTATCTCCTCGCCGTCTTCGGCGTCTCACGCGCTCGGCGCGGCGATGTGCCGCGCTGGACGTGGCCGGGCTGGCGGACGTGGCTGCGCTGGCGTTCCGTCACGACTGTGGGCCGGCCGTTCGTCGCGCCGGCGCGGGCGCAACTGTGGTTCGAGTGGCGGCGCTGCGGACTCGGTTTTCCGCTGGGGCTGGCCGGTTGCGCGCTCGTCTGGCTGATGGTGATGCCGTGGACCGCGAGGTTCTTCGAGGTGGCTCGGGACGGCAGCCCCATTGTGCCCTCGTTTCTCCTGCCCGAACTCGGCAACCTGTTGCTGGCGGCGACGGGACTGCTGTTCCTGCCGCTGTTGTTTGCCTCCGGGTGCGGGCGTGAAATGGGCCGGCTGTCCGGACGCGATCGGGCGTGCGCGCTGTCGTCGTTCCTGGCGACGCGGCCGACTTCCGTGGCGGTGCCCATCCGCGCCAAGTTCGAGGCGGCCGCCCTGTCCACGTTGGCCGGCTGGGGCATTCTGGTCGCCGAGTTCTTGCTCTGGTTCGCGCTGGCGGGCCACGGCGCGGAAATGGCGGGCCAGTTCGACGCCCTGCGGCAACGCTATCCGGCCGGGTTGTTCTGGGGAAGCCTGGTCTTCCTTGTTGTCGCCGGCATCGGGCTGACCTGGTTGCACATGGTTGAGGGGATATGGGTGGGATTGGCGGGACGCGCCTGGGTGATGGCCAGTTCGACTCTCGGCTTCGCCGCCCTCATCGCTCTGGTCGCGTTCGGTTCGTGGCTGGCGACCCATCCTCAACATTGGCCGACCTTCACCGCTCTCCTGCCCTGGCTGGCCGGCGGCGCCGTCGTCCTGAAATGCCTCGCGGCGGCGTGGTCGCTGCGCGCGCTGAAACGCCGCGCGCTGATCCCGTCCGGCGTTCTCTGGGGAGCGCTCGGCGTCTGGCTGGTGCTGGCTATGGGAACATTCGGCGCCCTCTACGCGCTGTTGCCGGACGCTTGGTTCTCCGTGCCGGGCGTGGTGCTGGGTATCGTGCTGCTGTTGCCGCTGACGCGGTTGGCGCTGGCGCCGTTGGCGCTGGCGTGGAATCGGCATCGTTGAGCGCCGCGATCTGTTAGACTACGAGCATGCGCTTGTCATCGGGATTGATGCTGGGGCTACTGCTGGCCCTGCTCGCCGGCCTGGCAGCACTGGCTCGACCTTTCGCGCGGACCGCGTTCATCGAGGGCCACGTCGTCGATGAAGTTGGCCCGGTGGCCGGGGCGCGCGTGCGCCTCAAGGGCACCGCAACGACCACCCGCAGCGATGGCGGCGGTCGTTTCCATTTGCCGAGTCCGTCCGACGGTCGGCGGATAACGGCGTGGAAGCCCGGTTACTTCATCGGCGGCGCACATCTGGAAGGGCCACTGTCGATCCGACTGACACGCCTCCCAGCCAAGGATAATCCCAAATACGAATGGGTCGATCCCGCCCCGGTCGCGGGGCAAGTCCACAACTGCGCCAACTGTCACGCCGACATCTACCGCGAATGGTCGCACAGCGGCCACGCCCATTCCGTCAACGGCCGGCACTTCCGCAACCTCTACGAGGGCACCGACTGGCACGGCAAACCCGATGTCGGTTGGGGCCTGCTGACGCAGTATCCCCAAGGTTCCGGTGTCTGCGCCTCATGCCATGCCCCAACGGCCACGGAGTACGATTTGCGCTCGGTCAACGGCGTGGCGGCGCGCGGCGTCCACTGCGATTATTGCCACAAGATCGCCGACGTCGCCGACGGACCCGTCGGCCTCTCGCACGGCCGGTTCAACCTGGATCTGCTGCGTCCTTCCGAGGGCCAACTGTTCTTCGGATCGCTCGACGACGTGGACCGCGGCGAGGATGCGTATTCGCCGCTCTACCGCGACAGTCGCTACTGCGCCTCGTGTCACGAAGGCGTGATCTTCGGCGTGCATGTCTACAGCACGTTTTCGGAGTGGCAGGCGAGTCCCGCCCGCCGCCAAGGGCAGCAGTGTCAAGATTGCCACATGAAGCCGACCGGCCGCATGGCCAACATCGCCCCTGGCCACGGCGGCATCGAGCGCGATCCGCGCACGCTGAGCAATCATCGCTTCTTCGACGGCAGCCAGGAGGTGATGCTGCGCCGCGCCGTCAAGGCGTCGGCGGATTTCGAGCGCGGCCCGGATAGTGTGCGGGCGCGGGTCCGGCTGTGGACGGAGGGGATCGGCCATCGTCTGCCGACTGGTTTCGTCGATCGCCATTTGGTCCTGACCGTCGAGGGGCGGGATTCAGCGGGTCATCCGTTGGAGCCGCGTTCGGGGCCGAAGTTGCCGCCTCCGGTTGGGGCTGAGTTGTCGGGGCGACCGGGCCGCCTCTATGCCCGCGTGTTGTGCGACTTCAACGGCCACGGCCCGGTGCCCTTCTGGCTGGCCGCCCCCGATCCGCCGCCGGATACGCGCCTGGCGCCCGGCGAGGTCGATACACTGCGCTTCGAGTTCCCTCCGACGCTGGCGACCCTGAATCTGCGCGTCGTTTACCGCCGTTTCTGGCCGGAGGTGGCCCGCAGCAAGGGCTGGCCCGATCAGGAAAAACTCGTGCTCGATCGGAAATTCTCGACTATTCCGTAAACATTCCGCATCGTAACTGCTTTCCTCCGCGAGACTTGTCGTGGACAGAGTGTGTACGAAAATTTGCGCGCCGATGTTCCGTTTTGAAACAAGAGGTTAAGTTTGGCAACGCCGTATGCCGATACAGAAAGTGTATCATTCTTGCGAGAGTGATGTAACATCTTGATGATAAAGCGTTTGCGTAGCTCCCTCCTTTCGTGACCCTTCGGACGCGGCATCCGGCATGGAATGTGCAGTTTTATGAAACAGCGTGAAAAAAACGGATTGTGCGGGTCAGGACAAGGAGACAGTCAACGCGACGGAACACCCCCAAAGAGAAGGCATCGACGATGAGCCTTAACACGCATTATCAACTTCTGATCAATCGCGGCCGTAAAGCGGGTTTGACGACCCGCGAGCTTTATTCGGCAATGGCCGGCCGCCCCGTCGAGGGCGGCGACGATCTGCTCGGCCGCGCCGATTGCAACGGCTACGTGCCGAGCATCAACGCCCAGGGACAACGCATCTATCGCCCGATGGGCGCCACAAGGCGGCCCTGAACCACAACCGTACGGAACGCTGAAGTCTGGAACTCGCGGGCCGATGGTTCTTTCCTAAACGGAGAGGACCACCGGCCCGCGAGTTTTTCTGTTCTCCTATCAGGCGGTTGCTTCCTTGATGCCCAGGCAGGTCCATCAATCGGAAATCGCGGATGGCATAGCGATACTCAATCCCTCTCAATCGAAACTGAGAAAGTGCAGCAGCCCCGAATGGTCAGTCGCAATGCCGCAGGTCGGGCGGCAGTTTCAGACACGATCTGTACCTCTCTTGCAGCCGGTGAAACTTCTCCATGTTCGTCCAGGGGTGCAGTCCGAGGGCGGCACTCAAGTAACCTAGTACCTGTCGCTGGAATGCCTCAAAGGCGGGATCGTCTCCCTCCTCCTGTTGAAGCGATTGCATCTCCTGACCAGGGGCGAGATACTTCGGCAACGCCTCCTCCGGTCTGTGAGTCAACTCGCGGAGGTCGAAATAGCCTCGTCGCACACCGAGGCACAGGAAGTCGAACAGTGTCTCGCCGACAATCACATTTACCTGAAAGCAACTCGGTGCGGTCAAGATTACCGGCGAGTCCTCTGTGATGGAACCGGCTTGGACCAGCAAGCTAAAATGGTCACCATCGCAGCCGGTGTGGGCGAAGGTCCGGCAGTTGTGAGGCGTGCAATGGTCGTAGCGCGACTGATCGAGTTCGTAATCGAGGATGAGGCCGACTCCCGCCAGGCCAGCCATACCCAACCTGTCAGGAAAGCGAGCCTCCATCTCGGCATGGAGTTCGCGGAGTTGGTCAAGAAGGTGATGGCTCACGCGCACCGAACCAAACTCGCCTGGGGCCAGCTCCGCGTCGGGCGCCGAGTGCTCGTCCAAATAGTCGTTGACCATCCGGCGTAGTTCTACCCTTGTTCGCGCTTCACCCCGGTAATCGAAATAGCGGAAGAGCGTCTCAACTAGCCGATCGATGTGGATCGGTTCGACCAGGATGCCCCGATGTCTCTGCTGCTCGACGAAGTGGAAGGCGAGTGACACATCTTCCATCCGGAGCAGTTCGCCCGGCCGCCAGGCCCGCGCGGCGCGGCGGCCACAGTCCATCCCTAGGAGTTCAAAGATGCCGAATCGGCAGTTTAGTGACGCCACCAAAGCAGCGTTACGCCACATGTTCCCCCGGTAGCAGAAGAGTGCGGGTCGGGAAAGGGTGGGGAATGCTAACTCCTCGCCCAAGCCGTTGTCGTACCGGGGGCGAAGCCGATCCGCGAGCCAATAACCCAAGCGTCTCACTATTTCCGGCATCGCGTCACCATTCGGCAACTTGAGACCAGGAGGGTTCAAGCCAGCACTTCCTTGACAACGTGGCCATGCACATCGGTCAGCCGGAAGTCGCGGCCGGCGTAGCGATAGGTCAGCCGCTCGTGGTCGAAGCCGAGCAGGTGCAGCAGCGTGGCGTGCAGGTCGTGGACGTGGACCTTGTCCTCGACGGCCTGGAAACCGAACTCGTCGGTGGCGCCGTGGACGTGGCCGCCGCGCACGCCGCCGCCGGCCAACCACATCGTGAAGCCCCAATGATTGTGATCGCGGCCGTTGATCTTGCCGGCGTTGGCGCCCGGCGTCGGCAGCTCGACCGTCGGCGTGCGGCCGAACTCGCCGCCCCAAATCACCAACGTATCATCCAACATGCCGCGCTGCTTCAGGTCCACCAACAGAGCGCCGATGGCCTGGTCGCACTCTTTCGCCAGGCGGCGATGGTTGATCTCGATGTCGTCGTGGCTGTCCCACGGCTGGCCGGCGCCGTGCCAGACCTGCACGAAACGCACGCCCTTTTCCAGCAGCCGCCGCGCGATGAGGATTTGCCGCGCCTGCGTGCCGGGTCCGTACAGGTCGCGGATGTGCTTCGGCTCGCGGCTGACGTCGAAGGCGTCGGCAGCGTCCATCTGCATGCGGTAGGCCAACTCGAACGACTGGATGCGCGCCTCCAACTGGGCGTCGTGCTGGCGGCGCTGCTGATGGCGCTCGTTGATCTGACGGAGCAAATCGAGCTGGCGGCGCTGGTCCGGCAGCGACAGCGTCGTGTTCCGGATGTGCTCGATGAGCTTGTCCACCTCGGTGTGGCGCGTGTCGATGTAGGTGCCCTGGTAAGCGCCGGGCAGGAAAGCGGACTGCCAGTTCTGCGTCTCCTGGATGGGATAGCCGCCTGGACACATGGCGATGAAGCCGGGCAGGTTCTGATTGTCGCTGCCCAGGCCGTAGGTCAGCCACGATCCCATGCTCGGCCGAATTTGCCGGGCCTCGCCGCAGTTCATCAGCAACAGCGACGGCTCATGATTGGGCACGTCGGCGTGCATGGAGCGGATGACGCAAATGTCGTCGATGCTGCGGGCCGTGTGCGCGAACAGCTCGCTGACCTCGATGCCGGACTTGCCGTATCTCTGAAACTTGAACGGCGAGGGGAAGGCGGCGCCGGTTTTGCGCTCGGTGCGGAGGTTGGTGCGCGGCAGCGGCTTGCCGGCGTACTTTTGCAGGGCCGGCTTGGGATCGAAGGAATCGACGTGCGACGGGCCGCCGTTCATAAACAGGTGGATCACGCGCTTGGCCTTCGGAGCGAAGTGCGGTCCCTTGGGCGCCAGCGGCGAGACGGAACGGCCGTCGTCGGGGGCGGCGGACAGCAGTCCCTGCGAGGCCATCAGTCCGGCGAGGCCGAGCGAGGCGAAGCCCATGCCCGAACGACAGAGAAAATCACGGCGGGTCAGCGGATGGATCATGGTGCATCTCCTCGTTGCGTCTGGTCATTCACTTCGCGGATTCGCTCGTCCGGCCGTCGCCTCCGGCGTCGCCGTTGTTCGGTGTCCTCGACGGCGCGAAGAACCTCCCATTTGCCAGGAGCTTGCCCCTCGACGGGCCGGCCCCACTTGTCGAGTTCGAGACCGCATTCGGCGCACGTCCAGCCGCCCCACATCGCTTGACGCCAGTTGGCGGGCTTGCGAATCATCGGCATGGGCGTGCCGCATTGGGTACAAGGGCCGGGCTTCAGGTTGAGACCCCACTTGCCGCGCTGCCGAATCGTATCGCGGATCATCAGCGCGGCACCGACGGCGAGCAGGCCGAAGACCACCACGCCGATGGCAATGGCAACGATCATGCCTAGCATGTCAACAGACATCATCGTTCCCTCCGCGGGACAGCAGCTACTTAATCCACGAACGCGAACTCGTTGGACAGCAGCAACACCTGGGCATACTGCTCCCACGCCGGCAGATGAACCCCGCCCTTCTTCTCACCCTCGTTCTTTCGGGCCTCGGTCAAATAGCGCAATCCCAGCGCGATCTCGTCGGTCTCCCCGGCGCGACCGAAGGCGAGTTGATACATGCGATTGATCTTCGCCTCGTCCTTCGCTTGCGATTGCACATCGGCGCGCTGCACGAAATGCCGCGCCTGCTCGATCGCGAAGGGGCTGTTCATAAGGAACAGCGCCTGCTGCGGCACCGTCGTGGCGAAGCGCTGCGGCGTGCTGGTGTCGGGACTGGC